>JBNMND010000238.1:0-8958 GCA_051274975.1 Planctomycetota bacterium
CCGATTACCTTGACTGCCCCCCCCACGACGCCGCGTGGGCTTGGCATTCCAGCTGGCTAATCGCGTCGGGCGACAACCAGATCGTCAGGCTGCCGCGCTCGACAAGAGATCTGTCGTAGTCCGGCCAATTGCCAACGCGATACTTCGTCTTTTACTTCGGATGGACTCGGGACCTCGTGCTTGGCATGGCTCGTTACAGGGTCGGAGAATTCCCATATCGACTGCCTGCGTGAGCGACCCTGCGATTCATGCACCAACGCCGCAGTTCGCGCGCGAATTGCCTCGCTGCATCCGAGCAGTAGACTGAGCCTGCGACCGAGTGAAACACCGCTCCCCCACCGCGCCCCCACCCCAGACTGTCGGAGTCGCGCGACCTACGCGGCACTTGCGGCGCAGATCGGAGGGCTCTGTGAATCAGTACGCCGCCGCATTCGAACGCCAGCTCCTCCGATTTCCCCGTGGGGCAGCTTACTTCGAAGTATCAGTCTTGATTGATTATGGAATCAGATTAAATCCGGATCTCACGTGACCGACTTAGCGAACCGTCTCCGCGAATGCGGGCTGCAAATAACGCCACAGCGTTTGGCAGTAATGCGGGCCGTGACCCAACAACCGCACAGCACCGCCGGTGCGGTCGCCAGCACGGTTCGTGGTGATATCGGCGCAATTTCGCTTCAAGCGGTCTACGATGCACTCCGGATCCTGACCGAGAAGGGCCTGATGCGACGCATTCAACCCTCCGGTTCACCCGGACTCTACGACCCGCGGGTTGACGACAACCATCACCACGTGGTCTGCCGCACGTGCGGCAAGGCGACGGACGTCCACTGCGCCGTTGGCGCGGCGGCCTGCTTAAGCGCCGCGGACACCGATTATCAGGTCCATGAGGCTGAGGTAATCTTCTGGGGCACCTGTCCTGATTGTGTCAGCATTGCGTCCAGACCGGACTCCTAAGCGAACCAACACACCGTGATCGCGAAGTGCGACTTCGCAATCACAAGAACCCCACGAAATCAGCCAAACGAGGAGAATCAGATGTCAGCGAATATACGTGTGAGTGAGAGATGTGCGACAAGCGTTAAGACCCAAGGCGGCTCGAGGCGACAGGCTCGCAGAACAAGTTCCGCTGGCATGATGAGCCTGACTCTTGGCTGTGCGGCAATGACGGCAGCGTGCTCGATGTCGACTCAAAGTGACGTGACAGCAGTGAGCACAGCGGGAAGCATCGCTGATTGTCCGGTGATGAGCAGTGGACGCCAAGGCGATCACACAGCGAAATTGACTGGCTCTTACTCGAATCGAGATTGGTGGCCGAATCAGCTGGATCTTCAGGCTCTGAATCAGAACCAGCCGGCGAGCAACCCGATGGGCGAGGGATTCAACTACGCCGCCGAGTTCGCAACGCTGGATCTCAGTGAGCTGAAACGGGAAATCGCTGCGATGCTGACGACGTCGCAGGACTGGTGGCCCGCTGACTACGGCAACTACGGCGGACTGATGATCCGTCTCGCTTGGCACAGCGCCGGTACTTACCGCGTGACCGACGGCCGTGGCGGCTCGGCCTCCGGCATGATCCGATTCGCCCCACTCAACAGCTGGCCGGACAACGGCAATCTAGACAAGGCGCGTCGGTTGCTCTGGCCGATCAAGCAGAAATACGGCAACAAGATCTCTTGGGCAGATCTGCATGTGCTCGCGGGCAACGTGGCACTCGAGTCGATGGGGTTCAAGACGCTCGGCTTCGGCGGAGGTCGCGAGGATGCATGGGAGCCGGAGACCGTCAACTGGGGATCAGAAACGGAATGGCTCGGTGACAAGCGCTTCGAAGGTGACCGCAAGCTCGACAACCCACTCGCCGCTGCCCAGATGGGCTTGATCTACGTCAACCCAGAGGGACCGAACGGCAACCCGGATCCGCTGTTGGCAGCCAAAGACATACGGACCACGTTCGCGCGGATGGCGATGAATGACGAGGAAACCGTGGCTCTAATCGCGGGCGGTCACACCTTGGGCAAGACTCACGGCGCCGCCGATCCCAGCAAGTACGTTGGACGCGAGCCCGAAGGCGCGTCTATCGAAGAGCAGGGTCTCGGCTGGAAAAACTCGTATGGCACCGGCAAGGGTGGCGACACGATCACCAGCGGCTTGGAGGGTGCTTGGACCTACACCCCTGCGCAGTGGTCGCACGACTTCTTCGCAAACCTATTCGACTACGAATGGCAATTGGTGAAGAGCCCGGCGGGTGCGCAACAGTGGATCCCAAAGGAAGGCGAGACCACACGCAAGACGCCGGATGCTCATGATTCGTCGAAGGGGCACCCTGTCGTGATGCTCACGACAGACCTCGCGTTACGATTTGATCCGGCGTATGGGGCGATCAGCAAGCGCTTCCACGAGAACCCGAAGGAATTCGAAGCCGCGTTTGCAAAGGCCTGGTTCAAGCTGACGCACCGTGACATGGGGCCGTACCCGCGACTGCTCGGTCCGGAGGTTCCTCAACCCCAACATTGGCAGGACAGCGTTCCGGCGGTGGACCATGAACTGGTCGACGACAACGATACCGCCGGGCTCAAGAGCAAGATCCTTGCGTCGGGGCTCTCGACTTCACAACTGGTCTCGACCGCGTGGGCGTCGGCATCGACGTTTCGTGGCACGGACATGCGCGGTGGTGCCAATGGCGCCAGAATCCGCCTCGCGCCACAGAACAGCTGGGAGGTCAATCGGCCGGCGGAACTCGCGCAGGTGCTAAGCAAGCTTGATGCCATCCAGCAGGGCTTCAATGACGCCCAATCTGATGGCAAGAAGGTCTCGCTGGCGGACGTCGTCGTATTGGGAGGTTGTGCAGCAATCGAGGACGCTGCCAAGCGGGCAGGGTTCGACTTGGTGGTACCCTTCACAGCTGGCCGCACCGACGCATCACAGGAAATGACCGATGTCGAGTCGTTTACCTACCTCGAGCCGAAGGCTGACGGGTTCCGCAACTACATGAGCCGGAACATCACTGGACCGGCCCCCGAACTCCTCTTGGATCGGGCGCAGAAGCTAACGCTAACCGCTCCTGAGATGACGGTGCTAGTTGGTGGTCTACGCGTTCTCAACGCAAACTTCGGCAAGGCTCAGCACGGTGTCTTCACCACGCGACCTGAAACGCTAACGAACGACTTCTTCGTCAACCTTCTCGACATGAGCACGGTGTGGAAGAAGACAGGAAACGACGTCTACGAAGGTCGGGACCGTGAGGCCGGCAAGATCAAGTGGACGGGGACTTCGGTCGATCTCGTCTTCGGTTCGAACTCGCAGCTTCGTGCCATCGCCGAGGTTTATGCCAGTGACGACGCAAAGCAGAAGTTCGTGGACGACTTCGCGGCAGCGTGGAGCAAGGTGATGGACCTCGACCGATTCGACGACTGATCGACGAGTGTAGACTGCGTGCTCACATTCAAGTCAGGACGCACTGATCGGCACCGACTCAATCGGCTGCACCGTCACGGTGGAGCCGATTGCGAAGCTGCAGCTTCGCCGAAGCGAGCGTCAAAGGTCCGCGTGAGGTCCTCCAGACGTAACCTCTTGGGGCAGCGGCCGGTCCCCCACTTGTCACACGACGCGGATGGTGCACCCTAGGGTTGGATGCGCATGATACTCCAGATGCTGAGTGTCCGCCGGCCCCGCGTTGGATTCGGACTGGTGCTCGTGGCTTTCGCTGCCACGGCTGGCTAGCTCGTCTTCGGCCACCACCTGGAGCAACTCACGGCACTCGGGAGTGCAGGTCATTCAACATGCAGTCCGGACCACCCGAACCCAGCCATCCGACTATCTCACCCCTTCACCCAACCGTAAGCCAGCAAGCTGCCTGATGGTCGTGTTGCGTAATCGTTAAAGAAGACGTGGCGCGACGACACGACGCATGTGGGGTATGGAGCCACAGGTGTTGATCGAGCGGTTGCGCTTCCTTGGTGCCGCGACCTCGCAAACATCTGGTGACGTGCCACGGTGTGCCAGCACCTGGTGCGGCTGTGGCTTTGTCCTGATCAAGGGCGCTTACTACCGACTTGCTTCGCGGAACGGTCGGGCTCCGTGCAATCTGGCAACCGCGGCGGCATCGCGCTCATTGGTATTGAGCCTTGCGTGACGTTCGACGTGAACAGCTGACAGCCCGGCGTTGCGGCCGTGCACCATATGCATGCTACTGGCGATACCTCACCACGGAGTCGTTCCCAGGCTGCGCGACAACGTCTAACCTGCCGAGTGACTAACCCCAGGCTCAAGTGAGTTCCTCGCCTACACATGCACCCATCGCAGTCGCAGTGCATTCGCGATGACCGAAACCGAACTCAGACTCATCGCGGCCGCGGCAATCATCGGACTTAGAAGCCAGCCTGTCATTGGGTAGAGCACGCCCGCAGCAAGCGGCACTCCCGCAGCGTTGTAACCAAATGCAAAGACTAGGTTCTGCCTGATGTTGCGCATCGTGGCTTCGCTCAGTCGACGCGCACGCACGATGCCGCGGAGATCACCCTTGACCAAGGTAATCGCGGCACTCTCCATCGCGATGTCCGTGCCCGTGCCCATCGCGATGCCAACGTCTGCGACCGCCAGTGCAGGCGAGTCGTTGATCCCATCACCAACCATCGCCACCTTCCGCCCCTGCCGTTGCAACTCCGTAATCGTGTGCATCTTGGCTTCCGGAAGTGCGTCAGCGACGACGTCATCGATTCCCAACTCACCAGCAACGGCAGCTGCCGTGCCCTGGTTGTCACCGGTCAGCATCACAACCCGAAGCCCCATAGCCTGGAGTTCGCGAATCGCGCCTGGAGTCGATTCCTTGATTGGATCCGAGACGGCAAGCATCCCTAGAAGCACGCCATCCGACGCGCAGAAGATGACAGTTGCCCCAGCAGATCGAAGGCTGCCAGCCTGAGCGTCGACGGCGTCACTGAGCGCCACATTCCGGTCCTCCATCAGCGAACGATTGCCAACGACCACATCCGACCCGCTGAGCCGTCCAGAAACACCCTTGCCGGTAATCGAGCAAAACTCGTCGAGGGGCTGTAGCGACAAGCCGCGCGCCTTCGCAGCGGACACGATTGCTTGCGCCAGAGGGTGTTCACTATGCGCATCGACGCTCGCCGCCACGAGCAACACATCGTCTTCGACCGCGTCCTCATGCGGCAACACGTGAGTCAGTGCCGGCTTTCCCCGAGTCAGAGTACCGGTCTTGTCGACGACCAACGTATCCACGTCTCGCAGTGCTTCGATTGCTCGCGCATCGCGAAACAACACGCCGAGTTGCGCGGCCTTTCCCGTCGCAACCATGATGGACATTGGAGTCGCGAGCCCCAACGCGCACGGACAAGCAATAATCAACACCGCGACCGCGTTGATGATTGCATACGTCAAGCGAGGTTCTGGTCCCCAAAGGCTCCAAGCGGCAAAGGTCATGACTGCGCACGCGACCACGATTGGCACGAACCATGCGGCAACCCGGTCGACGAGTTTCTGGATCGGGGCTTGGCTTCGCTGAGCATCTGCGACCATCTGCACGATGCGCGCAAGAAGGGTGTCACTGCCCACCTTCTCAGCCACCATCATTAGACTGCCGGTGGTGTTGAGTGTGCCGCCGACAACTGGGTCGCCTTTGGCCTTGTCAACGAAAGTGGCTTCACCGGTCACCATCGACTCATCAACTGGGCTGGCGCCCGCCACAACGGAACCATCCACGGGGATGGCCTCTCCGGGCCTGACCCGAAGGTGATCCCCCACGGCCACTGCCTCGATTGGGATTTCGATTTCCTGCCCACTCTCATCGATACGCCGGGTCTTCTTTGGCGACAGGTCCAGCAAAGCTCGAACTGCCGCTCCAGTTCGGCTCCTAGCGCGGAGTTCCAATAACTGACCTAGCAACACCAACGTGATGATGACCGCAGTGGCTTCGAAGTACACCGCGACGCCGGCATGCGCTCGGAAACCGGCCGGAAACAGACCCGGCACAAGCAGGGCGACCGTGCTGTAGCCACAAGCAACCACAACACCGAGGCCAATCAGGGTGAACATGTTGGGACGCCCCCCACGAATCGAAGACCAGCCTCGCGCCAACAGTGGTGCTGCTGCCCATAGGACTACGGGTGCGGTAAGCACTGCCTCTAGCCAGCGACTGGCGGATCCAAACATGTCATGGATCGGCGAACCTGGGAGCACCATGTCGCCCATCGCCAGTGTCACGATTGGCACGGTGAACCCAGCACTCCAGAAGAACCGACGCTTCAAGTCGCGAAACTCAGAGTCGTCTCCGTCTACCTGCACGTCGACTGGTTCAAGCGCCATGCCACACGAGGGACAGCTACCCGGCCCCACCTGCCGCACATCAGGATGCATCGGACACGTATAGGTCGCGCCCGAAGACTCGATAGCCGCTGGACCGTCGTGCTTGCAGCAAGCGTGCTCGCCGTGCGAAGTCTCTTGCGATGAGTCGTTCTTTGTTGCCACTACTTGCCAATCCCTGCCCTGCTGGACTTCGCGAACAGGTCTATGACCTCGGCGATGACCCGTTCTCGATCAGCGGCCTTCTTCGAATCGAATGCATGCGCAAGCGGGACAACGCGGGCAACGGTCTGCATCGCCCAAGCCTACGATGATCGCCGCAAGCCTGCCAGCGATCCACCACGAGCGAGGATCTCGCGGACAGTCGAGGTGAGCCCTTCATGGTTGGCGGGACTGGCTTCGGAATGATACGGCGTCGCAAAATGCCGACACTCAGTCGAAGAAACTCCCTAATTGAAGAACCCCGGCGATGACCGCGAATGGCGTGATAATCCCACTGAGCACGATCAAGACGTGCAGCCAGTTGCGTGAAGGCAGGCGCATCAACAGGAAGGCAGCGGCTGACCAGCAAGCGAAGTTCACGAGCAACGCGTCCACTCCCATGTCCAATGGAATCCGTTCCTGTGCCCACGCGTAGGGCGGGCAACCCTCGACTCCGGACCATGGAAAGCCGGCGTAGACAGTCACCTGATGCTCTCCGAACGGCGCGTGACCACCACCTTGTCGAACATGCCAACTCGCGTTCGGAACCACGAAGTACAGCGACAGCATCGTGAGAACGAAACCGATCTGGAAGGAGAGTGCCGCCCGCACGTCGGCGGCATCGCGACCCGTGTTGCTGGCGAACTGCTGCCACCACCACTTTGCCAATAGCTGCCAACAGAAGATCGAAAGCAGGGGCACGGCGACAAACACCCAAGTCCCGACGAGGTAGCTAACGGCTAGCAGCAGCGTGATCATGGAATAGATCGAGCAGCTAGACGGGTGAGCACGACGGCTCGCATCGGCGCATTCCCTCGCAGATTTCGTCATACCGACACCAATGCGCAGATCCGCCAGATGTGACGCGCTTGCTGACGTAAGTTACGGCCACCGACAGGTCGCGACGCTGCGCCGTTACAACTCCCTTAGCTACCCAGAATCTCGCGAGCCCGATCCAGGATCTTCGACGGACTGAACGGCTTGGTCATGTAGTCGTTCGCGCCGGCAGTCTTGCCGATCTCGCGGTCACACTCCTGGCCCTTCGCGGTCAGCAAGATGATCTTGATGTCGTCGAGGGTCGAGTCGGCGCGCACTTCCCGCGTCACTTGAAAGCCATCGATCTTCGGCATCATCACATCGAGGAAAACCAGGTCCGGCTTGTGCTCGCGAATCGCTGCCAATGCTTCTTCGCCGTTGCGTGCTTCGAGCACTTCGTAGTTGCCCTTCCGCAAAACGAAGGTCAGCGACCTGCAGATGAACGGTTCGTCGTCGACGACCAAAATCTTGTGCTGACTCATCGCCTGTCTCCTTCTGCTGTGCAACGGATCACTACAGCGGTCACGTCATCGGTCCCCATCTGACCCCATCGGTATACGTCGAGTTCCTACATGATGCCACCAAGGATGCGTTGTGCGGAGTGATTGGACGCAAGTTGCGCGAATAGCTGGGAAAGTCGGTCTTCTCCGTATATCTCACCAAACGTGATCGATCGCTTCGGGAATGCCATCCGTGTAGAGCAAGATGCAATCCCCCGGCTCCAACAACAATTGACGAGCGCGGTAGACCATCAGGTCGTTGTGTTGGGCTGCAAGACAACTGCGGCGGCCGTCAAGAAGCGTTCGGTGCGCGTCAGGTCCTGGTACATCACTTGACCGACACGCGTAAACACCTGTTCTGGCGCATCGTGAACCAATGCCATCGTACGCAACATGGCACGCGCGCCAACCATGGGTGTAGGCGGTTCAAGCTGCGGTCCGGACCACCCGAACCCAGCCAGCCGAATCCCTCACCCCTGCACCCAGCCGGCAACCCACGAGCTGACACCCCTCCAATCCAGGCATTCCTCTCGGAATCCCCACCACCAGACACACCGTTCCCCACCACGACCTCCCAGACCGTCGTAGCCTCACCCCATCACGCCCCAAACCACTCCTGCTCACCACCAGGCGGAGCACGCGCCGGCGCAGGCTCCGGCACATCGAACGACCGCGCCATCGCCCGCAGCACCCGCTCAATCGAGTCCGGGTCCTGAATCGCTGCCAGTAGCCGCCTTGTTCCCCCACGGCACGCCAACGAAACCCACGTGTAGTAGCGAAGACCACCCCGACGCCGCTTGCCGAGACGATGCGGCACACGCTGCCGCTGCACACGTCGCCCAACGGACTCGGCGGCAACCTTCTCGGCGGGCGCTGCCTCTGTATCCGTGCAGCCATCGGCGGCCTCTTCCCCTGCGTCATCCACCGCAGCCCGCGGCACGATCCGAGATCGCATGCTCGCACCAGGTGCCAGCACACCGTGGTACGTCACCGTTGCGCCACGTCTTCTTTAACGAGTACGCAACACGACCATCAGGCAGCATCGACAAGCGACTCTCGGCGATCGCCGTTCGTCCCGCAGTTTCGCACGCGTCAGGATGTGAGTTCGGGTTCTTCTGGCCAC
>JBNMND010000239.1:0-8887 GCA_051274975.1 Planctomycetota bacterium
CGTGCGGGACAGTGGGCCGATGGCGCTGACCATCGAGTAGGGCGTCTGCTTGTCGTGCGCCTTCAGCGAATTGACGAAGTAGGTGACGACGCCGACTGCCTCGGGCGTGATGTGCGCAACGGCGTCTATGATCGCTTGGTCGAGGAATACGCGAGAGCTCGTCAGCTGCGTGACTCCAGTCGACTCGTCGGTCGTCAGTTGCAGCTCGGCATCTGGCAATCGCCATTGTGCGCGCAGCGCCGCGTCGGCCGCATCGACCTGCCCGTCGGTGAGCAACATGTTGGCGCGACCCGGCAACTCCAATTCCTCTTGCAGCCACGCGAGCGAGACGAACACATTGAACGGCGGGACCTGGCTGGTGCGAAGGCCGAATCGTCCGAACTCATGCTCGTCGACAATGCCATCGATCGTGAGTCGCAATGCGAACGAGATCTCATCGACAGTCGCCATCGTCGCCTCGACCGGCATCAAGCTCGGCTTCTCGACGCGCAGCACGATCTCGTCGCCAGCAGTGACACCGAGTTGCGATGCCAACCGAAGGTTTAGCAATGCATGCCCGGCGTCCGGCGCCTTGCGTGGTTGTCCGGACGTGCTCATGGCGAAGAAGTCATCGTCGATGCCAAACACGTCGACGATGCCCGTGCGCATCGCGCCACCGTTGCTCGACGCGACGCCGGGCAACTGCATCAGCGGAACACACGATGCGTCGCCGAGACTCGTTGCCATCCGCTTCGCAAGGTCCGCTTGCACAAACCGGTCGCCGGCCGCAAGCACCGACGAGAAGGATCCGACCCGATGTAGCGCCTGGTCACGCAGACTTAGTCGAACCGAATCCCCGACCGACAGCGCACCAACCAAAACGGTCGTGGCGCAGATGACGCCGAGCAGCACCCCCAGGTGGGTGCGCCAGTAGTGGCGCATGCCGCGAACTGCTAGCAGCCACGCGTTCATGCGTCTTGGGCCGCTGTCGCGATGGAACCTTCGCGCAACTCGAGAGTGCGCTGCATGCGTGCGGCGAGGCGGCGCGAGTGGGTGACCGTCACCAGTGCGACCGAATGGCGTTCATTCAGTTGGCACAGCAAGTCACCGAGGGAATCGGTGCCACGCTCGTCGAGGGAACCGGTCGGTTCATCGGCGAGAACGATCCGCGGTTGATTGATCAGGGCGCGGATGACAGCGACGCGTTGTTGTTCGCCGCCCGACAGGTGCGCCGGGCGATGGTGTAGCCGTTCGCCGAGGCCGACTTCTTGGAGCAGTGCGCTCGCCCGATCGGCAGCCGTGCGCCGTTGTTCGTCTTTGGCATATACGAGTGTTGGCACCAGCACGTTCTCAAGCGCCGTCAGCTGCGGTAGCAAGTGGTGCGCTTGGAAGATGAACCCGATCTCGCGGTTGCGAAGGGCGGCGAGTTGCTTCGCGTTGCGATTGGCCAATGGTTCGCCATCGAACAGCACCTCGCCGCTACTCGGTGGCAACAGGCCGCCGATAATGTTGAGCAGGGTGCTCTTGCCAGACCCTGATGGCCCCAACACGGCGACGGTGTCGTGCGGTTGCACGCACAGGTCGATGTCGCGAAGCACTTCGGTCGCGGTGCCGAAGTGTTTGTTCACCCGTCGCAGTTCGACCAGTGCTGCCATCAGCGCGGCGTCGTTTGGTTGCTGGGGGCTGGCTTGCTAGCTCCGGCGGGTGCCGGCTTGCCTGCTCCGGCGGGTGCGGGCTTGTAGAGACTGACCATCAAACCCCCGGTCGCCGCGAGGGCGATGCCGACCAAGAACCGCCAGTCGAGCTTGGCCCAGCCGCCGGCAGGTGGGTGCAGCGACATCGCAACGATAGCGTTCACGATTGGCGCCCCGGCGAAGATGATCGACATCACCGCGGCTGGATGCCCCTTCGCGCCGAATGCCAGTAGCACGCCAAATGCGCCGATTGCACCAACGGCGCCGGCAACCAGTGACAAGCCAATCGCTTTGCCGGGCATCGACCACGACGCCTTCGCCGCGAACAACATGCCTGCCGGTGCTAGCACCGCGATCAGCACGTAGGCGATGCCTACCCAGAAGAACGCCTTGTAGCGACCGTTGACTGCGTCGCCCATGCTGACCTGGCCCGCGTGGAGCAGCACGCCATATAAACCCCACGAGGCGACAGTGAGTAGGGCGAACAGGATCCAGGTTTGCATACCGAGAGTGTCGGCGCGGTGAGCCTCTGTCGCAAGCACGCTGCTGTGCCGGTGCTTGTTTCACACGCGGGTTGTCAGACCTCGCGCAGTGCTGCGGGTGTCGCTACGTGTCGCCGAGCACCGAGTCGATGCCATTGCTGGCGACTAGCTGCAGCGCGTTTTCTAATTGTAGGGTCGATGTGGCCACCGGGGTCGTGGTGAAGCCTGTGAAGTCAGCAGAGGTAAGCAGGTTGCAGCCGGGCAGGCCCTGATTCGCCAAACTGAGCGGTAGTGCCGCGCCGCCGGCCGATTGCTTGCTGAACCCGATGACAACTCCGACGATGAAGGTGAGTGAGTGATGCAGTGTCGCGCTCGCGACGAGACCGAGGATGGGGCGTGCTTCCGCATCGGGAGCGAATTCCATGTTCGCTGGGCCACAGCCGGTGCCATAGCCTTCGGCGCGTGCTGACAGTGTGGTCGTGCGACCAACCAAAGTGTCGCCGCTGATCCCTCTAAGCATCGTTAGGCGCCGTCGCGCGGAGTCGTAGCAGAGTTCTGGTCCCCAGTATGGCGGCGGCGGATTAGTCAGTTGGCGTTCGACCCAGTTGGTCCAGTGCCACTCCCATGTGTCCTGCAGATAGGAGGCGTTGTTGGCGCCAAACAGGACCAGCTCTTCGCGCGCCTCGTGGTGGACCCAGCCGGTGCCCCATGTGCCCGCTTGGCCTGCGGCAGGGGTGAGCCGTGATCACACGAACTCTTGCTCTTGCACGTTGCTGGATGGCGCGAGCACGAGTGTCAACGCGAACAAGACAATGGGCGGGCATGTTGGCATGGTTCGAACCTCTGCCAACGCATCGGCTACCGTTGCCCTTGACTCCTACTCATTTACGTGGCACTCGACCAAGCGCTCGCAGATCTCGGCAACTTGCTGCGCCATGTGCTCGGCGGTGAACCGTTCGCGGACAGCCATGCGCCCTTGCTGACCGAGTGTTTGCGCGAGGATCTCGTCCGTCAGCACCGACTCCAGTGCGTTGGCCAATGCATCGGGGTCGTCCGGCTCGCAGAGCACGCCGCCTCGGGTTGCCTCGACGATCTCAGGGAACGCCGCGTGTCGCGGTTGCACCACCGGGACGCCCGCGGCCATCGCTTCGAGCAGGTAGAGGCCGAACGATTCCTGGTATCGCGCCGGGACCGAGAGAGCGGTCAGCGTGTGTAAGAACGCGACCTTTTCCGCGCGGTCGATGTTTGGTCGGAACTCGGCGTCGTCTGCGAAGCCATTCGAGGCAATGCGTTGCTGCAACTCGCGAACGTAGGATTGGTCTTCGGCCAGTTGCACCCCGGCGACGCGCAGGCGCAAGCCATCAACGCTGCCACGCTGCTTGAGGATCAGGAATGCATCGACCAACGTGTCGAGCCCCTTGTCTCTGCACATGCGGGCCAGGTAGCCGATTGTCTTGGGTCCAGGTTGTGACGTGGCAGCAGGCGCGAATCCTTCGGTATCGATGCCGTTGTGCACGACATGCAGCTTGTCGGTTGTGTTGCCCAGCCGTTGGCGCATCTCTTTGGCATACGTTTCGCTGACCGCGATCAGCGCGTCTGCTTCCGCCGTGCGTTCGCGCAAGGCCTGCCACGCAGCGTCGGCATCCACTTTGCTGAGAGCGTCCAGGAACGGCGTCTCCCCTTGTAGCGTGACGAGGATCGGAACCCCGAGGGATTCGCGTAGTCGTCGCACGATGCCGACCAGCATCGCGTTCGAAACGATGACGACGTCGGGCTTCGGTTGCGTCGCAATCCAGCGAATCAACTTGTCGACCTCGAGGGCTTGCTTGCCGCTCTCGCCACGCAGGATTGAAACCGTCATTGGCCCCAGTCCTGACGCATCCGTCATGTTACCGCGGCGCGAAGCCCAGCGAAGTATCGACGGCCGATCGAGCCACTTGCTGACGAAGCTCGGTAGGTAGCGAGCGAGTCGGCTCTTCTGTTGCAGGTAGACGTTGATGCCGCCCATGTGCACCGGTTGCTCCTGCTGCTCGCGCTCGAGTTGTAAGGGTAGATACAGTGGCACCGACGTGACTTCGTGACCAAGCGTCTGCAGCGCCTGTCCCAGCGTGTCATCGCGTAGGCAGCTGCCACAGTAGAAGTGGCCGGTGCCAGGTGTCAGCAACATCACGCGCATGGCTTGCCTACTTGCCGGTCACGGGTGCGTGGAACGCGTAGACGCGGTGGTCGCCAGTGCCGACGACGATCATGCCATCGACAACTGCGGGCGACGAATAGATCGCCTTACCGACGTCGTAGTTCCACAGCTCACAACCGTCCTTGAGTGACAGCAGGTAGAGGCGGCCATCGCCGGATCCGAACACGACTTTGTCGCCCGTGATCACCGGGGAAGCGTCGACCTTGCGGCGTGTCTTGAACTTCCACTGTGGCGTGCCATCTTTGCGGCTCACGCAGTGAAGGTTCTTGTCGCGGCCGCCAAACACGACGTAATCGTCGTTGACCGCCGGTGACGAGACGAAGCCATCGCGCTTGCTTGCGTAGCGCCACGCGATGTCGCCACTGTCGAGGTCGACGCTAAGGAACTCGTTGCCGTAGTGACCGAAATAGGCCTTGTCGTCGAACAACGCGACCGACCCGGCAACCTGGCAGCCCTGACCGAGGTCGATCTTGGTGACGCGCTCGCCGGTTTCGACGTTGACGAGGTGCAGGCCGGCATCACAGCCGCCGAACACAATCTCACCGTTGCGGATGGCGGGCGTGCCGTTCACGTAGTTGTCGGTTTCGTATTCCCACAGCTTGTTGCCGTTGTCGTCGAGGCAGTAAACACGTGCGTCGTAGCTGCCGACGACGATGCGCTTCTCGCCGGTCTTGGACGTGAACCAATTCGCGCCACCGAGGATCTTGTCCTGCGTTTCGAACTTCCATGCGAGCTTGCCGGTCTTGGCATCGAGCGCGTAGAGAAAGCCATCCGACGATCCGATGTAGACGCGGCCGTCGAGCACTAAGACTGGCGCTTCGACCATGTCCTGCGTCGCGTAGGACCAGCGTTGCTTGCCGGTGGCCTGGTCGATCGCGTAGACCGAGTTGTCGGTGGATCCGACGAACACTGTGCCGTCGACAATGGCGGGCGACGACAGGATCTCGTCCTTGGTTGCGAACGTCCACGCGAGCGTTGGCTTGTGGCCGATATGCCCCGGCGCTGTGCCGTGAAGTTGTGGGTTGCCGCGGTAGTGCGGCCATTCCGTAGGCGATGCGATCGCCGGCTTGATGTTGTGGCGGACCGCGATCTGCACCGTGGTTGCACGCGCAAACCGGTGCTTCGTTTGGAACCTGTACTTGGCCAGCAGTTCGCGCCGCAGCGTCAGGATCTCCGAACTGCGAGCCTTGCCGCCTCCGAGTTCCAATTGCAGGGATGCCGCTACGGATGAGAGCTTGGTCTCCTTGCGATCAAGGACCTGCACGAGATGGCAACCGGTCTCGCTGATGACCGGTTGCGAAACCGCGCCGACCTCCAGTGAGCGAACCACCGCCGTGAACGCATCGCCGTAGCGGTTGTAGTTATAGCCAGCGAGCACGCCGGCGTCGTCGCGGCGCCGCGGGTCACGCAGCAACCGTCTTGTCAGGCGATCGTGTGAGAACTTGAGCAGTTCGTCAAACGATACTCCGTCCTGCAACCGCGCACGCAGCGAGGCGGCATGCTGTTGCGCGGTCTGCGGTTTGGAGCGCTCGTCTGTGCAGAGGATGTGGCGTACTCGCACGCGCACGCCGCCTTGGCCATAGCGGTGATGGAATCGGGCGAGCAGCGCTTCTTTGTTGATGCTGCGGCGCGCGCCGACCAGTTCGCGGATGCGAAGGTCACGCAGTTGATCGGTTGCGTAGCGCGCCAGCGAGCCGCCGATGGCAGCACCCGTCGGGCTTTGCGTGGACTCGAGCGAGAAGCGCATCGCCATCGAACGTGCCAGTGTGCTTGCGGTGCGGGCGACCCGCTTGGCTTCGCACTCGCGCGCGAGCAGGTAGTCGAAGGCGAGGTTCTCTAGCACGCGCGGGCTCTTGCGATCGCCTGCGTAGCTAGTGAACGAGTCGTTGGTGAGCACGCCTGCGGTCGTTGTTGCGGCAGTGGCTGTATCGCTGCCAGCCGCACGTTCGGTGAAGAAGGCGCCGCTTGCATCGAGTCGCAGTGATTGCGCGGGCACTAGCCCGGCCAGCAGGAGCGATGCCAGGAATGTTCTCGCGGCCTTCATGACGTGATCTGCGCAAACAGAGAACGGAACGCCGCTTCATCAGCGGTGCGGGGATTGAACTGAGCCGTCCATTGCTCGACGGCCTCGGAGGACAGCGCGTCGATCGCTGTCGCGGGGACGTTGTCGGGTGTTCGTTCGAAGCCGCCGATCACGACGAGTTCGCGCAAGCGTACGACGAGTTGCTCTACCGCGTCCCCGGTCGGCACGTCGCGCGCGACCAAGCCGGCGTCGTAGGCCAGTTCGGCGTAGCCCAACGCGGCCTGCCTGTCTTGGGCGTTGAAGCAAACTACGAACGGCAACATCTGTCCGACTGCCTGCCCGTGCACGATGCCGAACTGTCGGGTCAGTGGGTTGGCCATCGAATGGGCGGCGCCGAGCATACTGTTTTCGATGGCAATGCCGGCCGCAGCCGAGGCGCGCAGCATGGCGCTGCGCGCGAGAAGGTCGTCGGGGTTGCTCAGTGTGGTTTCGAAGTTGCGTTCGACCAGGCGGAACGCTTCCCGCGAGTACATTACCGATGCTTCGGTGCGGGCGGTTGTCACGGCGGTCTCGACCGCGTGGGCCAGCGTGTCGAGGCCGGCGCAGATCGCCACGAATCGAGGTTGGCTGCGCGTCAGATCCGGGTCGAGGATCGCGAAGCGCGGCACCTCGCCACCGCACGCCATTTTGCGCCCGGTGTCGTTGTTGGTGATCAGTGCGAACGACTGCACTTCGCTGCCGGTTCCGGCTGTGGTTGGGATGGCGATGACTGGCGGTTGCGAATGCGTCTTGGTCTTGCGACCGAGGTAGTCACGCATGCGGCCGCCACCGTTTGCTAGTAGCGAACAGCCTTTGGCGACATCGATGCTGCTGCCACCGCCGAGAGCGACGATCCACTCGGCGCCTTGCTCTCCGAATGCTACCTTGTAGGCCGCAACGCAAGCGTCGACGTTGTCTTCGTCTGGGTTCTCACACACGGCGTCAAAGCGGTGGCAGACCGTTCCCTTGGCAGCGAACGTGGCCTCCAATCGCTCGACGTGGCCGGCGGCGACGATGCCAGGATCGGTTACCAGCCAGACGCGCTGGTCCGCGATGTCGGCGACCTGCTCGAGCGAACCTTGACCCGAGATCAAGTGGGTGCCTAAAGCGATCGGCTGCGGATCCATCACCATGCCTTGGCACGTTGGATCGCGCGCCGCTCGTAGAGGAACTCGAACAGGTTGCCTTCGTGCGGTTGGTCCCATTCGACGTGCGAGGTCGGCACCGGTCCTAGGTTGAGGCGGTCGACGTCGTGCGAGCGGGTCAGGGCGTCGACGAGTTGTTGGTCGCGGGTGATCGCGGTGACCACGAGACTTGGCCCCATGGCTTCGACCATCTGGTCCTGTGCCACTTCGACGACGGATGCGAACGGGAACAAGAACTCGGTCTTCGCCAGCGGGTGTTCGATGCTGTCGCAGCGCACGATCGTCGGCAACAAGTATGGGGCGCCGGCTAGTTCTTGCGCCCGCGGCGCGTCGCGATGCTTGGCGGTTATATCTTGGGCGCCACCGGCCTGAACGTCTGCTTCGATCTTTTGATCGATGAACTCTGCGAACTTGCGGTTGGCGAACGCGGATAGCGTCGCGGCTTCGTCAGCCGGGTCACACGGCTTGTGGCCGGCAAGTTCTTGGGCCAGTGCGGTGGCGATCTCGTCGCCGTGCGACGGCACCAAAATGGATGATGCGTTGATGCAGCTGCGACCGCCGTTGGCGGCGACGGAGGTAAGCAGCACCGGCAAGTGCTCGCGCCAGTTGTCGATTTCGTCGGCGCCGATTAGCACCTTGCTGCGGCCCGGGCCGTGGATCTGCACGCGCGGGTCGTGGGCATACGCGTCGGTGACCGTCACGTCGCCGAACAGCAGCGTGCGACCGCAGCGTTCGAGGATGACGCCCGAGCCTTCGTGATCGGTTGGGTAGAAGCTGAAGGCTTCCGCCGGGCAGCCCGCGGCGATGAACGCCCGCATGATGCGCAGCGGCGTCCACGGTTCTTCGCGGCCCGGCTTGAGCACGACCGGAATGCCAAGCGCAATCGCCGGCATCCAGATGGAGTTGACGCCTGGCGAGTTGCTCGGCAACACCACGCCGAGTGCGTTTGTTGTCGGCGAGTAGTGCACCGGGATGCCGTCGTGTTCGCCAAACCCTGTTTCGACGACGCTGGGGCTCATGCCGCGCATCAGGCCGTTGAGGATGTCCGCCATGCCGTCGAAGACCGTGAAGATCTTCTGCATGTTGCGGCGCACGAGCACATGCGGAAGCCCGCTGGTCTGGCTCAACGTGGCGATGTATTGCTCGGCGGTCTGCGTGTCGCCCTCACTGTTGAGCGGTAGCTCGCCATCGAGGAATAGTTGGCCGGCCTGTTTACAGATCTCCAGTAGTTGCGAACTGCTCAGCTCGCGCAGCTTCTTGGCTGCCGCGTCCTGACGCCGCAAGTCGCGCTTGATCATGCCGGAATTGCACTGGCTGATGCGTGCCAA
>JBNMND010000240.1:0-8858 GCA_051274975.1 Planctomycetota bacterium
CAGCCGAGCTCCCAGCCGCATACCCACAAGCACCACCCAACGCAGCCCCAGCCAGAAACGTCCCACCCGCGATCAAAAACGCGCGGCGGCTGGGAATGGATGGTGGCTTCGGTTTCGGCCCGACTAGGTAGATTGCATTGAGGTGCATGGCGGATTCCCCGGTGTGTGTTGTTGGCGAGACTTGAAATCTTCGGGGATTTGAGGGTCGTGTCAAAGCGTCGAAGTGGCGCGATTCTAAGTTCTTATCCCAGCTTGCCCGCGACGTTTGCAGTGGCGTCTAATGTTCCGTTGGAGTGAAAGTCTTCTCCGGTCCCCCTCAATCAACGAGTGCTCTGAACTGCATCTAGCAGCACCGAATTGGGCACAGAATTACCCAGCAACTCAAACTGATCCAGCTGCCACACAACCTTCTTCGTGTCGCGCTCGACCTCGACTAGCAATGGCTGACCAGGCCCCGCATGGCAATTGCCAATGACGATGTTGCCATTAGCCAATACCTCAAGCGTCGTTACCCACGCTAGCCGAATACCCTCGAGCTCATCTTGCGTCACCTGCCAGGCGACATCACCGGCGCTCGTCACCTCCATCACACTGTGACCATTGCCCGTCGCAATCAGGGTGTTGCCATTGCCAAGGCGTAGCGCGCAGAAGCACTTGTCGCCGAATGCTTCGGGCCCGTGACCGCCATTTGCGTCACGTTCAAACATCGGCACGTCGTATTCCCAGACGATCCGCCCAGTGTCCTGCTCGTATTCGCGGACAAAACCATCCCCCTCATGGCACACCAAGTAGCGGTCGTTCGTGATTTTGCGAACGAGTCGGGTGTCCGTGTGCGGGTGCGGGCGGTCGACCTTGAGCTTGGTCTCGCTGAGGAGGGTTCCGTTGCGATCGACTTCGATGATTCTGGCTGGGCCGCTTTCGGCGATCATGAGGCGGCCGTTGGCTAGCGGCTGGAATGCGTGCACTTCGACGGGCTTGCCCTTGTTGCCGTTTTGCGAGCGGGAGTCGTATTGCCAGACTACTTGCTTGGTCTCACGATCAATCTCGACAACCTTGGCCGCGCCTTGCTGCACCATGATGTTGCCCGATGGTAGGACGTGCAGGTCGTGGATGCCGCCCCATGGCATCTGCCATTCGATTTCGTTTTGACGATCTAGGATGACCAGCTTGCCGTTGCCTTGCGTCAACACGCGGTGGCCGGTTGGCGTTGCACAGGCGGCTAGGGCAAGAACGGGGATGAGTAGGGCTTGGAGCTTGCGCATGAGATTTATCGTTCGAGGGTTGGAGTTCGAACGGTATCCGGCGCGGCTTGCTGGCGAACGGTTGTCCGCAGGCTTTATGGTCGCCGTATCTTGAAGGTCTTTGTTGATACGGATGGCGTGCTGCTCGGCGTGGATCGCGACAAGTCCCATCGGGCTAGTTTGGCGGATCATGCGATCAGCTTTCTCGAGTTCGCGGTGCGGCGGTTTGAAGTGTATTGGCTCGCGCCGCAGTGCCGGGGCGACGCGGCGGCGGTGATTTCACACTTGGTTCGCCACTCGAAGCTCAGTGATCGCGAGCGGTTGATGAGTGTCGCTGCGAAGGTCCGCGTGACCAATTACGACGATGATCGCACCGAGGCGCTGCCGCAGGATGGTGACTTCGTTTGGTTCGATGATGAACCTAGTGAAGGCGAGATGGCTGTGCTGAAGCGCTGCGGCTGGATGGATCGCTGGCAGTGGATCGATACGCGCGAAGAGCCTGAGGACCTGCTGCGGGCGCGCAAGTGGCTTGAAGGGCAGTTGGCGCGCAAGGTGTGAGGCGCCCGGCTTAGCCTACTGATAGGTGAAGCGAATCACGTGGCCCATGTAGACGGCCGCGTTGCCCGTGGCCTCGCTCGGATCGCCTTCGATTAGCACCATGTCGATCGCGGGGGAGGTCGGTGCAACCGTCCACTCGATCGCATTACTCGTCGCCATTTGCGTCAAATCAAGCCACTGCGTTGTCATCGTGATCCCGAAGACGGCGGGGCTGTTGGGGATCTTGAAGTCGACTCCGGCGTCGCCGCCAAGGAGGTGATCATCGGGATGCATGATCGGCCCGAATACCGCCGGCATGATGGCGGCGATGCTGCTGAGCCAGAGGTCGCAGCCCGCACTCGAAGGCAGGCCGGTCGCGGATAGCGGGATTCCAAACGGTGCCGAATTGCCAAATACCGCTAGTGCGAGGCCGTTGGGGATGCCTCTGGCATAGAAGGATGCATGGGCGCCGGGCAGTAAGGACCGATGGGAGATGGAACTCCAGTTGCTGGTCGTTCCACCGTAGGTTCCGCAGCCGCCACCGAGGTCCGTGGACGTTCCCGTGATGTCCTCGAGCGCGAGGTCAGCCATCCACCAATTGGCATTCTGTCCGGCCATTGGGTGCCCGATGAGATCTACGCAGAGGGTGCCGCCCAAGTATGTGAACGGCGACGTGAGCGCGATGTGAATGATGTTGCTCGGCGTCCACCCGACGCTGGCGCCGGTCGGCATAGGCGAGATAGGAATCTTCATGAGGCCCGTGAACGCCGCCGGTCCGGGCTGGCCTGCGTTTACGGCGAAGTTCGGCGAGCAGTCCAGCGGCTGGCCAGGTGCGATCGAGAGCGTGAGCGTCACGTTTGCCGTGCCGCCAAGATACTGCTCGGGTGCGACGTTCCGGCGGAACTCAATCGCGGTGATGGTCTTGCTGACGAGGGCGGCAATGTGGGCTGAGCCGATCAGCGTTTGTTGGCGCACGTCACGGCTGGCGCCGGCAATCCAGCCGTAGGCAGGTGCGTCGGCAGTGGCGTAGTTGGCCGGAACAACGAGGTATTGCTGTGCGGCTAGGGTGGTCGTGGCCGTGCAGACCACGAAGTGCATGAGGGTCGGGTAGGGCATGTTCTCTAGTGGGCAATGGGGGGCATTCCTGGCAATTCCATAGGTCAGGCGGTGGTGCGTTTACGTGGGCTGGAAAGCACCCTGTGGCGCGTTGGGTCTCGATGAACACGGCGACGCAATACACGTCCGCGCGAGCAATGATCCGGCGCGCGTTGCGCCAAGTTCGCTGACCGCGTAGCGGCTAGTTGCACGCGAGGCTGAGAACACCAAACACGGACGTTGCCCCGAACCTCGCGCCGCAGTAACCCAACCTCCCCAACATGAGCACCCAACCCACGCGAATAGGCATCCTCTGCGGCGGCGGTCCGGCACCAGGCATGAACTCGGTCATCTGTGCCGCGACCATCGAAGCGATCAACTCCGGATGGGAGGTGTATGGCATCCCCGATGGGTTCTCGCGGTTGATGGAAGGCGACATTTCGCATGTGCATCGATTGTCGGTCGAGGATGTGAGCCGCATCCATCTGCAGGGCGGCTCGGTGCTGTTTACTTCGCGGGCGAACCCGACCAAGGATCCGGCGAAGTTGGCGGCTACGGTCGCGGCGCTGGGAGAACTTCAGCTCGATGCGTTGATCACGATTGGGGGCGACGATACGGGGCACTCGGCGGCGGTCGTGGCGCAGGCGGCGAATGGCAAGTTGCGCGTGGCGCATGTGCCGAAGACGATTGATAACGACTTGCCGCTGCCCGGCGATGTGCCGACGTTTGGTTACCAGACGGCGCGGCATGTTGGGGCGGAACAGGTCAGTAACTTGATGACCGATGCGCTGACTACGCGGCGGTGGTACTTCGTCGTCGCGATGGGGCGGCAGGCGGGGCACTTGGCGCAGGGCATTGGCAAGTCGGCGGGCGCTACGTTGACGGTGATCCCGGAGGACTTTCCGGCGGATCAGCCGATCTCGCTGGATCACATCGTCGATGTGCTGGAGACGGCGGTCTACAAGCGCATCGCGCATGGTAGGCCGTTTGGCGTTGCGGTGATGGCCGAAGGGCTGAGCTTGCGCTTCCCACAGGAAGATATCGATCGCGAGATGCCGCATGCCGAACGGGATGACCATGGGCATGTTCGGTTGTCGGAAGTGCATCTGCACCGGCTGTTGACTGACATTGTTCGCGCGCGGCTGGCCGAACGAGGGCACAAGGTGACGATCGTGGCGAAGAACATTGGCTACGAACTGCGCAGCGCGCCGCCGATTCCGTTCGATATCGAATACACGCGCGACCTTGGCTATGGCGCGATCGATTACCTGCGCGGGTTGTTGCGTAGCGAACAACCACTCGAGGTGGGGGCGATGGTAACGATCCAGCGCGGCGAGTTGGTGCCGTTGCGGTTTGGCACGTTTAACGATCCGGCGACGGGTCGGCCGCGGGTGCGCACGGTGAATCCGCAGTCCGAGGCGTATCGGGTGGCGCGCGAATACCAGATCCGACTGGAGGCCGATGACTTCGACAATGCCAATAAGCTGTTGGCGATCGCGAGGGCTGCGAACATGACGCCAGCGGAGTTTGGCGAACGGTATCGCTACTTGGTTGATCGCGACTCGTTTAAGCCGCGCAACTGAGGTGCCTCGTGGTGAGGTGCGTTAGCGCAGCTGAATGCGCACGCGGGCTTGGCCGTCACTGGGGGCATCACTTCGAATCTCGGGCCAAGAGCCATCTTCTCCGCGGCCCTCAACGCCGCTCACTGCGTTGGGTTGTCCTCGACGTATCCATGAATAGGCCTGCGGCAACCCGCCTTGTGAGCGACGTCGATGACTCGCGCACAAGACGGCAACTGTCTGCATCACACCACTAGGTCCAGTTCTTTAGTAGCTTGCCTTCGGCGTCGGTGAACGAGCCAGTGACAATCATGATCCAGTCGATTGTGGCCCAGATGACACTGATGAAGATGCCAACCACCGTCAGGGTCAGCAGCAGCATCGCGATGCCGGAGCCGGTCTTGCCGACGTAGAAGCGGTGGATGCCAAAGGGGCCGATAAAGAACGCCATCAAGAACGCGGCGATGATCGTGCGATCCGAGGCATTTGGATCGAAGTCGGGGTTGGGTCGCGATTTGCTTGACGTCCGCGATCTGTTCGACGTCCGCGATGCCCTGGGCGGCGGTGGCGGCAAGGCGAGCACGCCGGGGACGTCGCTCAGGCTGGTCCAGTCGGGGCTGCCTTCGACCCAGGCCATGTCGTCACGGTTGAGCCTCCCGGAGGTCAGCATCGAGTTGACCTCTTGCAGCGAATAGGGGCCGTAGCTCTGGTCGTTTTGGCGAACGGTGATGCGAGTGGCGGTTGTGGTCATGGGCGGACGTCGGTTACGGGAGGCAATAGGACATATTTCCACTGAGCTGGATGGCGCTGGCCGGTGTGGTCGATGAAGGTCTGGTCAATCCCATGGATCAGCCTTCCCCAGCACCGAAGAAGACGTCGAAGCGTCGCTTGTCGTGGCGCCGCAAGCTGCTATTCGCGATGGTGCCGGTCACGTTGATGGCTCTCGGCGGCGAGTGGTTTGCGCGTTCGTTCCGTTCTAGCCACGGCTATGCGCCGATGGGCGACAGTAGCTACCGCGATCACCGCATCGATCTGGTGCGACGCGCGTTCCCTAACGTGCACGATGCGTTGCTCGGTTACCGGCCAAAGCCTGGCTATGCGGATCGCAAGAACGTCTGGCACACGCAGGTGTCGATCGATGACGATGGCCTGCGTCGCAACGGGGATGGGCCAGCGGTGCCGGGCGAGCGGCGGGTGCTGGCCGTCGGCGATTCGTTCACCTTTGGCGATCAGGTTTCGGATGCAGATACCTGGCCGGCGCAACTCGAGCAGTTGTTGCAGCGGCCCGTGCTCAACGGCGGCGTGTTTGGCTACAGCTTTGCGCAGACGGTGTTGCGCGCTGAGCAGTTGCTTCTGCAACACGAGGTCGACACGGTCGTGTGCAGTTTGATTCCCGATGACATCAAGCGTTGCGAACTGAGTCGTCGCTACACGCCGATGCCGTGGTTCGCGATCGTGAACGACGAGCTGGAGATGCGCGGTGTGCCGGTGCCGGATACGGCCAAGGACAACCCGCTTGATCAGCAGTCCATTCGTCGCGCGCTCGGTTACAGCGCGCTACTCGACATGGTCTTCTGGAATACCTGCCCGTCGTGGTGGGTTGGGCAGGAGCGTGAGGTTCGCGAACATGAACCGGGTCAAGGCATTCACATCTGCAAGTTGCTGCTCGAGCGCTTGCAGCAGAAGTGCGCGGCCAAGAACATTCGTCTGGTCTTAGTGCTGCAAGGGCGTTCGCCAGTGCATCGTCGCGGCGCGCCGATTCGTGCGGCGGAGTTGCTCACGCATGGCGAGCAGTTGGGCGTCACGACGTTGGACTTGGCGTCGCAGTTTCGCGACATGGCCAAGCAGGATGCAACGCTTGAGAAGAAGTTCTTCCGCGGCCACATGACCAAGGTCGGCAACGGCTGGGTCGCCGAGCAGCTTGCGAAGCTGCTCTAGTTACGTCCACTTCTTGAGTAGTCGGTCTTCGCCGTCGCGGAAGCTGCCGGAGACGATGACGATCCAGTCGACGAAGGCCCAGATGGCGCTGATAAAGATGCCGAAGATCGTGAGCGTCAAGACGAGCATGGCAATGCCAGAGCCGGTCTTGCCGACGTAGAAGCGATGCACGCCGAGGGCGCCGACGAAGAACGCCATCAAGAACGCGGGCAGGATCAGGCGGTCGGAGCAATCGGGATCGTAGTCCTCGTCCTGATGGCGCGTCGATCGCGGCACGGGGGGTACCGCGATTACACCGGGAATCGCGCGCAGTTCGGTCCAGTCCGGGGTGCCTTCGAGCCAAGCGAGGTCGTCGCTGTCGAGGCGGCCGGACATCAACAGTTGGTTGACGTCTTCGATGCTGTAGGGGCCAAAGCTTTCGTCGTCGCGACGAACCGTGATGCGGGCAGCGGAGCTAGTCATGGGGGTGCGGGGTTTCACGTCGCTCGCGATTCGGGATCGGCGACTCACTCTTCTCGGATGACTTGCACACTATGCCACGACTCGCCGGTCTCTGAGAGGCAACTCCAGGGTGATCATGAGAACCCTCTCCTTCGCAGCCGCGTTGCTGTTCTGGTTTGTGCCATCGTTGGCCGTGCCCGAGTCCGATCGCGGCGTGGTGCCCGGTCGCGTCGATGTTGGGGTAGCGGGTGGGGCTGAGGTCGCGCTGCCGCTCGACTGGCGATCGGCCTCGCTATGGCTGTTGCGCGAGTTGCGTCTCGAGTTCTTCAATGCGTTGCTGCAGCGGCTTCATCAGCTTGGCGATCTCGACGCGCGTGTAGCGCTCAGTGATGTACTTCGGGCAGTTCCAATCGCCGGCGTGCACTTGGATGCGGAAGATGCGTTCGGGAGCGGCCGCGTGACCACCGGGCGGTGCGGTAAGCGCTGCTACGTCAGGGTGCTTGCGCGCGTCGAGCACCTCACACGTGCCGAGGATCTTGAGACGCGTGCGGTTGACGTAGTCCATCAAGAACAGGCTGACGCGCGGTTCTTGTTGCACGCTGCCGGTGCTGATCAGTTGGCGGTTGCCCCCGTAGTCCGCGAACAAGAGTTCGTGCGGAGTGTTCGCGACGAGGAAGCCCTTAGGTCCGCCGCGGTGCTGCATGTAGGGCCAGCCATCTTCGGTTACCGTGGCCATGTAGAAGGAATCGCGCTCGGCCAAGAACGCCAGTTCGTTAGGGCCGAGCGCTTCCTGGATCGACTCCGATCCCTGGTCTGGATACGAGCGGTCGTAGTAGGTTTGCTGCGCCGCCCGCACTGAGGGAGTCAGCATCTGACGAAGGTATTCACGTGCCATGTAGGGTCTCGGTTGGGCGTTGCAGCAAGTTGAGGCGGGCGGCTAGAAGACTTGGGTTTGCCAGCCTTCTGCCAGGTAGCGGCGCAAGCTAGCGACGCCCGACGTGCCGCTGAGAGCGTGGTCCTTGAGCTTCGGGATCTCGCTGGCGTCGAGGCTGTCGGCAGCGCCAAACGCATCGGCGCAGCCGCACGATGCGCCCTTCACGGTTTCGCGAACCGTGCTGTAAAGGCCGTTGAGCGGGTGCTCGAGGTTGCTCAGTTCGGCGGGCCAGCGCGTGCCGGCGCCAGCGAAGACCACGTCGACGTCGTCGCCGGCAGTCTTCGCTTCGGACGCGAGTGCCATGCCTTGGAAGGCGCGTCCGAACGCGTCGTCGCCGGCTTGTGGATCGGACGTGATGATGATTGCGAGTTTCATGATGGGGTTGGGGTTGGGGTTGGGGTTGTTGGTTGCGTAGTGGCGAGGAATCAGCGCGTCGTATTGGCGGCGGTGACGTGTGGGAAATCGATGACCGTCTCGGCGACGTGGTTGACGTAATTCGTCATGATGTTCAAGGCGACGTTGGCAGTGACTTCGAGGACCTCGCCGTCGCTGATGCCGGCTGCGCGCGCCTGATCCAATTCGTCATCCGTGAGGTTGCCGCGGTTGACGACCAGCGTGCGCGCCAGTGCCAGCAGGGCGGTTGTCTTCGCGTCGCTCGCCTTAGCTGAGCGGGCGTCGCGCAGTTCGTCGTCTTTGAGTCCGACCATGCCGCCGATCGCGGTGTGCGCGCTGAGGCAGTAGTCGCAGTGGTTGATCTCGCCGACGGTCAGCGCGATCTGTTCGCGAGCCTTGGCGCTGAGCGAGCCGGTGCCGAGGGCGCCACTCAGGTCGAGGTAGCCCTGCAGCGCGGCGGGGGCGTTGGCGAGTACGCGCATCATGTTGGGGGTCTTGCCCATCTTCTTGTGCACGGCTTCGAGCAGCTGCCTCGGCTTGCCAGTGGCGTTCGCGGGATCGATGGCGGGGATGCGTGACATGTCAGGTTCCAGAGGGGTCTTGGTTGGGTGGTGCGTTGGCCGGCTCAGTGTGAGCTGGCTGCTGCTCTAAGAGCACGGCCCGTGCCAAGGTCCGCGAGTTTGGCGGGTATCCTGTAAGTCATTGATATGCATGTGGTTG
>JBNMND010000241.1:0-8829 GCA_051274975.1 Planctomycetota bacterium
GATTTTGGATCTTCTTGCGACCGAGTCCCGCCCTGAGTAGCAGAGGTGCAGTTCAGAAGCATGGCGTTGCGAGGCGAATGCGCGGTTTCCACGGGGCTTCATGCTGTTGGCGCCCCAACATCGACAGGGCCGCCATGATTACTCGCCTAGCCGTTGCGTAACTCGCGATCGCGGTCGGCCTTCCATGCCAGTCGCCGGCCAGATCCTGCTGGGGCCGCCGACTTCTGTCGTGATCAACTGGGTCGGCGAGCTCCTCTTTGTTCACGTCGACAACAGCCGGTGCACCATCCCCCAACGCCTGATTCGTACCCTTGCTTGCGCTGTGGTTACGACAGTTTGCGTCGTCGCAACTGCTAGCGATTCGTTTCGAACTCGAGGCTCTCGTGCTGCACGAGTTCGATGGCGCGACGATGCTCATTGCGCGTGTAGTTCGAAATCGCCACGGCCGCCTGACCAATCTCAAGGTGCTTGATGACCTGCTTCAATCGGGGGTGCACGAGCCCGGCACCTACGATCCCCGACATCAACGCGCCGACTCCGGTGCCCATCATGCCGCCTAACAGCACACCAATGCTGCAGGGCATGTCGAGCACGCCGAAGATCGTGAAGCCGAGCGTCGTGCCGAGCAGCGCGCCGATACTGACGCCAATCCTGAGGCCACGTCGCACGTCGGACTCGGCCCACGTACTGTTGTTCATCAGCCCTGCGATGTGGCCGTTGGCGCTGCGATCGCTCGTGCAGTTGAACAGCTTGGACTTGGTGCGAGCCTTCTTGGATCCGCTGAGTGAGTCCAGCAGTGCGCGCGCGGTTGCCTCATCAGGAAAACGCGCGAAGACGGCGTAATTGTAAGTCATGTCGGGTTTGCGGCCGCGACAGCTGTTCGCTGTCTACTGGGCAACGATACGTCGGGCGTCGAATTCCAACGCCACGCGATTGCGTACTCTGTGCCATCGTCAGCAGATTGCTTTCGTCTGGGGAGCGGCCCATCGAGCCGCTGTCACGCCGGCGCCCGAAAACTCGCCCGATCTTGGTGAGTGGCAGTTGAACAAGTCCTGGGGCGACTCATCACCGATGAATGTCGTCTGGTCGTTCATGGGCGCGATGCTTGCCGTCGCCGTCATGACTAACGTGGTCATGCTCAACTACTGCTATGACGTGCCGGTCAAGCTGTGCTCGACGAACCTACTCATGATGGGGGTGGTGATTTTGGCGCCGGATATTCACCGGCTGGCGAGTGTGCTGCTCTTTAACCGTTCGGGAGCTGCCAGCCTGGTGCCCAACGTTTGGTTTGGCAGTGTCCTGCGATGGGTTCGAATCGCGTTGAAGGTCGCCGTCATTGGATTTGGCTTAGCCTGGCCTATCTGGCAGCACGCGGGCAAGAACTACGACTACCTGTATCCCGAAGGCGAAGTCGCGGCGGAAGCAGAAGAGGGTCCGAGTGCGAAGGATGAACGACCGCTCTTGGTGCGGCGTGGTCATCGCTGGATCAACGAGGTTCCGTTCAACCGGTGACCGGAGACCCCTTGGTGCGTCGCGGCAAAGACCAGCGCCTCGGTAGCTAGCGGTTTACCCGTTAGACGCTGCCGAACTGCCAATCGATGCCGTTGCTCGCAATCAGCTGCAGCGCGTTCATCCCGGGCGCAACCGAATACGCCTGCAGATATGCGTGCGTGCCAATGATCGCCGGCACGTTTGGCAGCGCTAACGAGAACTCCATCGTCGTCGGGTTGACCATTGTGCCGCCGAGCCCGAAGCTATCCGCGGAATGCAGCAGGTAACAGCCGGGCATGCCGATGCCACCGAGCGTGACTGGGAGTGAGAACGGGCCGTAGAAGTCGTCGTTCCACCCGAGGGCGACACCGGCAATCGGTGACGTCACGTTGGTGATGGTTGCCGTCGCGGTGTCGCCGATGATCGGGGCACTGCTTGTGCTGAACGTCAGCGGTGGGGTGCCGCAGCCTGCGCCATAGTTCGTTGCGACGGCAGGCACGGGTGGCGCCGTATTCCACCACGTATCGTTGACCGTGCCGCCCGCATTGCCGCCGAATAGGATGGCGCGTTGCAGTTGCGGGTCGAACGCGAGGGCGTGGCCAAGCCGTGGTGGTGGGCTGTTCGATGCGGCCATCTCTTGCCAGTTGTTGGCGTCGAGCTCCCACGTGTCGTTGAGTGGTCCAATCGAATGCTTGTAGCCGCCGAACAGCAGCACGCGCTGTCTGCGTTCGTCGAAGACCAGAGCATGGTCCGAACGCGCGGGTGGGTAGTGCATCGTGAACGTGGCCGTCCAATCGGTTCCGTCCCACTCCCATGTGTCGGCGAGCTCGGCGCCACCGGACAGGCCCCATGAGCCGCCAAACAAAACCACACGTTGGCGCGTCGGGTCGTAGCACATCTTGTGGCCGCGGCGTGGCGGCGGGCTAGCGGTTGGCGTTGCTTGTTGCCACGTTGCACCATCCCAGGTCCACGTATCCCCAAGTATGGTACCGGTGAGTCCGACGCCTCCGAACATGACGATGTTGCCGCGCGCGGCGTCGTAGGCCATCGCGTGGGTGTCACGCACTGGTGCCGGCGTGGGGGGCACGATGAGTAACCAGTTGTTGCCGTCCCATTCCCAGGTGTCGTTGGCAAAGCCGGCATCGGTGCTGCCGCCGAATAGCACGGTGCGTTGTCGACTTTCGTCGTAGGCCATCGCTGCGAGGAGTCTCGCGGGTGGGCTGATGATTGGCGTTCGCAAGTCCCAGTTGTTGCCATCCCATTCCCAGGTTTCGTGCGACTTGCCCGTGTTGGTCAGTCCACCAAACATGACGAGGCGTTGTCGCGCGAGATCGTTGACCATCGTGTGGAACCAACGTGGCGACGGGGACGTCGATGGCTGTCGTTCTCCCCAAGTGTAAGACTGCGCGTTCGCGACCTCAGTCATTGAGCCGCCAAGCGCCCAGGCGGCAAGGGCGATGACCGGCAATCGAAGAACGCGTGCTGGGTGGGGGCGCATGCCAGAACGGTATTGCACGCGACAATCGCCGTCAGGTGGACGAAGTAGGGTGTTGCGTGAACGGTGCGAGCTTTCGGCGCACCGGGCTCACGGCGGCAGAACGATTGCCGTGGCGGCCATTCCAAATAGCAGCGGTAGCAAGCAGCCGCGTTTGGCAGTTACACCAGGTTGCTCGGCGATTGGGAAGGCGCGGTCGATCTCGTCTTTTGCTTCCTTCAAGCCGAGACCTTTGTGTTCGCGCAGAAGTTTGATCGCCGCGATGCGATTGCCGTTTGCTGCCGCATGGGCGACATCGTCTGGCAGGGTCGATTCGTTCGCGGTTGCTATCGGGCCGTTGGCATTCAGCCACGGCAACGCGTCACCTTGTTCGGCAGCTTCGACGGCGCGCACTGCTTCCGCTAATCCAAGGCCGGTGGCCTCACGCAGTAGCTTGATGGCTTCGATCTTCTTGCCAGCGACGAGCAGGTCGGCGATCTGTTTGGCAAGGTCATCCATCGACACATTGTGCCGTGGTCAAAGGGGTCATCCCGCCCGCCTGCAGCAACGAGTGCGTAAACTCTCTGATCCACATCGTTGAGGTGCGACCGTAATCGGGCATCCTCAACACATGACCGAAGCTGCTGCGAAGCGAAGCCTGTTCGTCCGCGGATTCTCTTGGTTGGGTAGCAGGCCTGCCGCGATGTGGGCACGGGTGCAACCAGAGCAACGCACCTTGCGCGCGATTTCGTTCGCGACCTACTTCACGACGATCGCGTTCGGCGCGTATTGGGGGTCCCGAAGGAATCTCGCTTCGGACCTACTCGTCTTGTTTGAGCACGATGGACCACCGCTGCTTGGTGCCGAGCAGATGTGGTGGGACATTGGTGCTGGAGCAACGCTCGCCGCGCTTGTCGTGTTGTTCGTGTGGCTGCTGTTTGCGTTGGCGTTGCGCCTGGGCAAATGGTTGCCGACCGCGATGGGCCGCATCGGTTTGGGCGCGGTTATCACGTTGGCGATTGTCGTTGGGGAGATTGGCTTCCAGCCGCTGCAGGGGTTGGCGTTTGGGGTGCTCGTGTTGCTCCTCATCGGCGGCATGTTTGGCGCGTTGGCGTCGTTGACCAGCGGCAAATTTGGTGCGAAGCGTTGGTATGGCAAGACTACGGTTTGGGGCTTTCTGCTGCTTGGACTTGGCGGCGCTTCCACGCTCACCTATGGCGCGCTGCAAGAAGGCTCGGTCACGCATCTGACCGAGTTTCCGGCATACGCGGCGGAATCAGAGCCGGCGATGTTGACGCTGCCCGATCCGGGCAAGCCAGGTGCGTTCGACAAGATCAACACGTTGACCTACGGCAGTGGCACCGACATCCATCGCCCCGAGTTTGGCGCCGAGGTGACGCTGAAGACGCAGACCGTCAATGGCAAGCCGTTCGCCGAACTGCCGAAGGGGCACAAGGGCAAGAAGCGTGAGTTGTTCTGGCAGTTCTCGATGAGCGAGATGCCGATCAACGGTCGCGTTTGGTATCCCGAAGGCGCTGGGCCGTTCCCGCTGGTGCTGATCGTGCACGGCAACCACTCGATGGATGAGTTCTCTGATGAGGGCTACGAGTATCTCGGCAAGCACCTCGCGAGCCATGGCTACATCCTTTGCTCCGTCGATCAGAACTTCATCAACGGCAACATGCGCAAGGAGAACGATGCGCGTGGTTGGTTGCTACTTGAGCATCTGAAGGTGTGGCGAGGCTTTCACGAGGCCGCTGGCAATCCGTTCGCTGGCAAGGTCGACATGCAGAACATCGCGCTGATGGGGCACTCGCGCGGTGGCGAAGCAGTGACGCATGCGGTGTTGTTCAATCGCTTGAAGCACTACCCCGACGATGCTTCGGTGACGTTCGACTTTGGGTTTGCGATCAAGTCGATCGTCAGCATCGCGCCGGTGGATGGGCAGTACAAGCCAGCTGGCCGGCTCGCGCCAGTGCGCGACGTCAACTACTTGACCCTCCACGGTAGTCATGATGCGGACGTGACGCAGTTTCACGGCGACCGCATCTACAACCGCGTGTCGTTTGCGCCTGGTTCGGACTACTTCAAGTCGAGCGTCTATGTGTATCGAGCCAATCACGGGCAGTTCAACACCGTTTGGGGTGCGACGGATCATGGTCCGCCACGCAGCCTGTTACTGAATCGTGCTGCGTTGCTGGGTGGCGAAGAGCAGCGACTGATCGCGAAGGTCTATATCACGGCGTTCTTGGCCGCGACGATTCGAGCGAAGCGCGACTACTTGCCGCTGTTTGTCATGCCGAGAACGGGGCGCGACTGGTTGCCGGATGCGGTGTTGACGACGCGCTACGAAGACGCATCGTTCCGCGTGCTTGCCGACTTTGAAGAGGACGTGGACGTCACGACAACGACCACTCCAGGCGGCGCGATTCGCGCGGATGGATTCGTGGTCTATCGCGAGGGGGATATCCCATTTCGCAGCAAGTCGCGCGCGGCGACGCGCCGCAACCAAGGGGCATTCCTCGGTTGGACGACAGGGGCTGACGATGAGGAGTCTGACGAGGTCGAGTCTGGCGAGGTCCAGCCCGACAAACCGGGAGATGCCGCGCCCGAAGTGTTGCCAGCGCCCGTCTACGAGATTGCTTTGCCGGTTGGCTTCTTGGCCGCTCCCGCTGATGCGCCGCAGCAGGTTGTGTTCCACTTGGCGGAGGTCGACGAGAAGCCGAAGGCGAAGGACTACTCGCCAACCTCCAAGGACGGTGACGACGAAAATGATGATGAAGAAGCCGATGAGGAGGACGACGAAGACGAAGAGGACGACGACAAAGATGAGCCGCCGCGACCTGCGCTACAACTCGCCATCGAACTCGTGACCGCTGACGGTTCGGTGCGATTGCCGCTCAGTCGCTATGGCAAGTTGGCGCCGCCACTGAAGGCCGTGACGTCGCGCGTTCCGTTTCTCAGTGGCTCCTCGAAGGACACCGAGATCACCCTGCAGGTCTTCGCGTTGCCGCTGGCCGACTTTGTCGCCGCCGATGCGATGCTCGACCTCGCCGCGGTCAAGGCGATTCGATTCGTGTTCGATCGGGCGCAGCAAGGTGTCGTCGTGGTCGACAGAATCGGGGTGGCGAACGTCCCGAAGTAGCGCGCCGTCTTACTTGGCGCGAGGCAGCGACAGCATCTTGGTAGCCGTCTCGATGTCGTCGGGCAACTCGGGGTTCCACTGCACCTTCTCGATCGTGAATGTGTGTTTCAGCTCATCGTGCTCAACAGTCCACGTCGCCGGCATGCGCAGTGGGCCGCAAGAGACCGTGGCTGCCACCGACCACACGAGCTTACTGCGTCCATTGACGAACCTTGACCGCTGCAGGATGGCGCCGGTCATGCGTTCGATAGTCAGGCGAAAGTCGGTCGTGAGGTTCATGTTGCGCCCGCACAGGCGCACTGCCAAGACGGCGGTCTCATCATCACTCTCGGCTTCGATGTAGCGCAGCCCAACGCCGGGATCGAGCAGCATCAACGGCATGAAGGCGCGTTCGACGAGGCTTTGGAAGGCGGTCAGTGCTGTTCGGCGGCGGTGGCGATGCAACACGATTTGCTCGCCCGACGCGGTGTCCATTACCGCTACCCGCCATTGTTTGGCGGGCGCCTGTGGCTGCTGCTCGGCATGGTTCTCCATACGGAAGTAGCCGCGCCGCCGATCCCACATGTAGTGCAGGTTGTTGTCCCAACACGAAAATGTCGCCAGGTCATCGAGTGCCTGGCCGCCGTGATAGTCGACGACCCTGCGTGCAATCGCGATTGCGCGCGGGTCGTTGTTGAGCCCGTCTGCACGTTCTGTTCTTCGCGCTCGGCCACGCAGGCCCCGGCGATACGCCAGCTTGTCGAAGTGCCAGACTTCACTCGTCTGGTCCCAAACCAATGCGTTCTTGCGAGGCTGCATCCAGTTTAGCCAGTCGGTGCGATTGGCGCCGGCGCCCGGTCCTTCTGGGAACAAGGCGGTCAGCAACGTCTCGGCCTGTTCTTGTTCGGAGCCAAGCAGCATGACCGGCACGTTCAGCAGAGAGTTCATGGTGACGACGTCGACGTCCAGTTCGACGGCGGCTGCATGCAAGCGGCGAACGCGCATACGCTCAACTTCGAGGCGTTGCTTGTCGCGAACCATGCGCACCATCGGTCGGTCGCTGCGGAAGTGCGCCGCCCAGCGAACGGCCGCCTCGGTGCTCGCGAGCCAAGCCGCCTTCTCTGTTGGCATTGGCTTGGGAAGGTGCACGAGCTGTCCTTGTCGCACGCACCACTCTTTGCTGCCTTCGAACGTCTTGCTCTCGAGTTCTGTGCCCGAGTTGGTGAACCACGACGTCGCTTGCTTCGCAGTCGGCAGATCCCAGTATTTGGCGAAGCGGTCACCCGTGTCGCCGACGAACACCGTTGGCCGGTCCCAGCGTTCGAGTGGCGTGCGGCTTCCGACCGGCAGGCCCTTTGGCCAAACCACTACCACGACGTCCGCCTGCCACCACGATTCTCGAGCACAGTGTTCGGGCGATACATGGCGAATGCGCATGCCGGCATTCTTCAGTGACGTACGCAGTTCGGCGGCGGCGAGGTCACCCTTGCCTGCTACGAACGCGACTTGCAGCCGGCGAGCTTGCGGTGCCTGGCTTGGGGCCTGGCACGCCAGCATGCAAACAAGCACGCTGGCTGTAGTCGAAGTAAGTGGGCGGCGCATCGCTGTCCTAACTATTACTCGAAGTGGCGTGGTCTGGGCGGCTTGCAGGTCCATTCATGTGCATCTAGGCGTCGGCGGCGAGATGCCCATCGTTGGCGGCAACTAGGACCTGGCGACGGTTGGCCTGCCGAGTGTGTCGCCGTTCGCGGGCGGCTTACTTGGTGCGCCCTTTCGATTACGGAACTAAGGCGCGGCTCACACCACTAGCGGCTCGATGAGTCAGGAATCTGCCGCGCATTACCCAACGTCTTTGCGCGACCGGCCGCAGTGCGAAGCGTCGTCGGTCTACATCGGCTTGTTGCACAGCGCACCCTAGCGCTCCTGTGGCCGAAACACCCAGGTCACGCACGGACCAACGAGAGTCAGCCCGTCAGCATGTGAGTCGAGCGGAATCTCCGTTCTCGGATCGCACACCTCATCGCCCCAACGCGAGACGCCTAGCACAACTACCGCATCGAGTCCGCCGACCTCCGTCAGCCTTGCGATGCGCGGCCGCCATCGGCCGGCTGCTACAAACGGCTGACCCAAGTCGAGCAGACCATTGGGGAGTCGGAGCGAAAATGATCCATCGACACCAAGCTCAAGTGACCCAGGACGGTCAGGCTCAGTCGGGACATAGACTCCAGTCCAACACGACGTTGCCCGCTGAAGCGAGGGAGGTGCATCTGAGTCATTCGGTGAGGTGCACCCGAAGCCGCTGGCCAAACACAGCCAAGCTCCTGTCTCTAGGATCTGACGTTTCACAAAGGCACCGTTCGTCCAACGACTTTGGCCGATCAGCTGCGACGCGCATCGTCGTCAGTCTGTCTCGGCTGGTTACGAGGACCACTCTACAGGCCGTCAACGAGGCGCTCATCATTCCGGTTGAGGAAGACAACGGCAGCTTGGCATGTCGCGGCCCTGGATTGGGCAGCCTTGGTGACCTATTCCCTCACGCTCGCGAGTGCGTTGGCGATGCCTGTGGTAAGAACGCGCCGATCTTGATCCTCGACGAGCCAACCAGCTCGGTCGGCATACGCACCGAAGACCTTATCATGGAGGCGTTGCAGCGTCTGCTCGCCGGTCGCACGTCGTTCACGATCGCACACCGGGCCAACACGCTGAAGGACTGCGGCATGGTTCTTTGCTTTGAGGCTGG
>JBNMND010000242.1:0-8814 GCA_051274975.1 Planctomycetota bacterium
TTCATGAAGGAACAGTGCGGCCAATGCCCACCGTGCCGCATGGAGACCAATCAATTCGTGCACATCCTCAAGGCTGTGCAAGCGAGCAAGGGTCCGGGCTATGACGCCAAGATGACGCGACTCGCCGACTTCACAAAACGGAAGGGCCATTGCTCGCTGATCGAAATGGCGGCTGCGCCAGTGATCAGCGCGCTGTCGTGCTTCGCCCATGACTTTGCCGAGGCCGCGGGGCCCGGCGCACAGGAATCCTGAGATTGGCCTTTTACTACGTCGCCTGCACCCTCGGTCTCGAAGAAGTTCTCGCCTACGAACTGCGTGAGCTCGGCGCCAACCGCGTCGAAGTCCGCCGCGGCGCGTGTGCGTTCGAAGGGGATCCGGTCACCGCCTACCGTGCCTGCCTTTGGTTGCGTTCGGCCATTCGCGTGCAGGAAGAACTCATTCGCGGCCCGGCTCGCAGCCGCGAGGAGCTCTACGAACTGACCGGGTCGGTCGACTGGTCGTTGTTCATCGAAGCCCAGGGCACGCTCGCCATCGACGGCTCCGTGCGCGATTGCAGTTGGGCCAACGACACCCGCTTCCCGGTGTTGGTCGTCAAGGATTCGATCTGCGACCAGTTCCGTCACTTCGATGGCGTGCGACCGAACGTCGAACGCGACCGCCCCGACCTGCCGCTAAAGCTCGTGCTGCAGCGCGACGAGGCGATCATCTACCGCGAGCTTGGTGGCGAACCGCTGCACAAGCGCGGCTACCACGAAGTCCAGCACAAGAGCCCGCTCAACGAAGCGCTGACTGCGGGACTGCTGCACCTGGCCGAATGGGATCCGAGCACCCCACTCGTCGACCCAATGTGTGGTTCCGCCACGTTCTTGATCGAAGCGGCGTGGATGGCAATGGATCGCGCACCAGGTCTCGGCCGCGCCTTCGCCTTCGAACGCTGGAAGGACACCGACCAAAACGCGTGGCAGTCCGCCTTCGACGAAGCCGAACAACGCGCAACTGCGGGACAAGACAACTGCCCCCTGCTATCTGGAAACGACAACCATGAAGGCGCCATCGCGATCTCCAAGATCGCGATCAAGAGCGCCGGACTGCAGGGCAAGATCCACCTCAACCTCGGCGACGCGCGCGACTACAAGCCACCGTTCGAACCGGCGATGATCTGCACCAACCCGCCCTACGGCGAACGCCTGCAAGCCGACGACCCATCGCTAACGGACACCTGGGACGCGCTCGGCAACTTCCTACACAGCATGGGGGGAGGCCAAGCCCACGTGCTGTGCGGCGCGTCGGAGCTAACCCGCCACCTCGGCCTACGCACGAACCGTAAGTTCCCAGTGCGCAACGGCCCAATCGACTGCCGCTGGCTACGCTACGAACTCGGCAGCCGCTTCTAGCTTGCGGGACTAGCTTGGCGCTTCGTTCGGGGCGCTGCGGCCAAGCAGGCAGGCGATGCCAATCCATGCCGTTGCGAACACGATGGTGACGGTGACGATTGCGCCGATGCCGAGTCCTAGGTCGCGCAGCCACACTTGCACCACCGCGCCGCCAAGGTCGCCGAGACGCAATGCGAACGTGTCGAGCAAGAACTTGACCTTGTGCTTCGTCGCCAGGTCGAGCGGCGTGTAGAGCACTTCACGTGCTGGCTTTTCGAAGGCGTAGTTGGCGCCGCGACGGGCAACCTGCAGGACGAAGATCACGCCGGCGCTCGGTGCTAGCGAATACAGGATGAGGCCGATGATCGACACGACCGGCAGCGACGAGAGCAACGTGACGGTGCGCAAGCGCGGCATCAATTGGCCGGTACAGAACACCTGCAGCGCGAGCACCAGACCATTGCCGTAGAGCCCGACGTCGGCGAGGAATGACTTCTGTTCCCACGCGAGGTCGATCTCATCGCCAACCAACTCCGTCTGTGCCGCCTCAAAGGCCGTCGCAACGAAGCCAACCAACATCATGTAGACGGCGATTTGCAGCGCCCGACGATCCTGCACCACAATGCGCAAGCCTTGCAGGATGCCGCCCTTCGCCACTTGTCGATCGGTGTCGCCGCCTTCGAGCTGCAGGCAGTGCTTGCGCGAAGACACGAACGCAACGTAGGCAACCTGCAGCAGACCCGCGGAGATAACCGCGAACGACCACACCGGTAAACCTTCGATCTTCGAACCGTAGGAGCCAACGATGGCGCCGAGCGTGCCACCGACGGCGATCAAGCCAAACATGCGCTTGGCCTGCTGCTTGCCGAAGTGTTCGACGGCGTGGATCCAAACCAACGCCGGTATCGCGACGTTCAGCGCAGAGAACCCACCCCAGAACGTCTGGCCGATCCACGGCTGTTCGCTCCAATTATATTCACCGATCTGGGATAGGCCGACCGCGAGCGCCAGCAAGGCCACTGTGCCAATGTGCAACGCGATCGGTACGAACCGTCGACTCGGCATGCGGTTGGCCAACGACCAGAACGGCACGATCAACAAGACCGTAGCTAACAGCGTCAGACTGTAGAGGAACGGCATCGCTTCGACGCCGCTGTCGACGCCGAACTGGTTCCGCAGCGGCCGCAACAAGAACATGCTGCACAGCGATGCGAAGAACATCGTCGACACCCAGAACGTCGCGCGCCGTTCCGCGGGCGTCGTGCCCTGCAGGCCAAAGAAGCGCAACAGCATGGTCGCTGATTACGCGCTAGCCGCGGCAGAAGCGAGAAGGCACTGGGAGAACTGGGGCAGACAATCCCCTGTGCGCCACGATGCTTTGACGACTATGGTGCTCGCGCGCATGCCAACGCCCGGCAAGTCCCTCGTCCCCCACGCCTTGATGGCCACCCTGATCGCCATCTGGGCTGGCAGCTTCGTGGTCGCGAAGATTGGACTCGAAACGGTCACCCCGTTTGCCCTGGTCGCGTCGCGTTTCCTCTTGGGCGCCCTGTGCATCCTGCCGTTCTTCTTGCGCACAACGCGCGAACAACGGCGGGGCACACTTGGCCCGGGCTTGCTCGCCGGATTGGTGCTCGCGATCCCCTACTTTCTGCAGATGTATGGGGTGCGCGAAACGACGGCCTCGATGGGCGGCTTCGTCACCGGCCTGATCGTGCTACTGGTCGCCGTCGGCGGTCACTTCTGCTTTGGCTCGCGCATCGGCAAGCTCGCGGTCGTCGGCCTCGCGCTCGGACTTGTCGGCATCGTAGTGCTCTGTCTGAGTGGTGATCCAGATCCCGGCAGTGACGCCGCCATACAGAATATCGTCACGCACAACACCGTGCGCGGCATCCTGCTGCAGGTTGGTTCGGCGATCGGCTTCGCCTGCCACATCCTCTTGCTATCGCACTACGGCAGCCGTCTGGCCGTCGCGCCATTCACGTTTTGGCAACTCGCGTTCACCGGCGGGCTGGCGGCGATCGGCACCTTCTTCATCAGCGGCGTGAGTGCCGAAGGCGCAACGGTTGTCTGGGACACCTCGATGCTGCTCGTGCTCGGCTATCTCGGCGTGCTCGCGACAGGCTTGGCAATCGGCGTGCAAGCCAAGGTGCAGCACCGGATTCAACCGGCGCACTTGGCACTGCTATTTGCGCTACAGCCACTGTTCGCCGCGATCGCGGGCTGGGCGTTCCAAGACGACCAACTCGAAACGATGCAGTGGGTCGGCGGTGGCTTGATCGTCGCCGGTGTGATCGTGGCAAGCCGCGACCGCCCGCAATAGGTTCCGCGACGCTCCCGCAATCTCCCTTCAGGGCTCATGACTAAGAAACTGCCGGGCGCGGGTAGGCCCCGAGCTGCACCCGATAGCTGCGGCCGCCCGCCACTTCTGCGCCGTGGCATTTGGTGACCAACGACGCGATCGCCTGGGTCAGTTTTCGGCGAACGCAGACGCTTCTCCGGTGACGAAAAGCGCATTTCCATCTCGGCGGCAAATGTCGGCAGCTTCGAACTGGCCAACCCCGCGCCGCGCTTCTCTTGACTGACTCACGAGCCCCTCACATGGCAAAGACAGCCTTCTCAAAGAGCTCTAGTAGCCGTAGGGGTTCGGCTCGGGCCTCGCCAGCCACATGGCGGCCAACAACGGCACCAAGGCCAACGGCGCAGCGACGAACAGCCAACGCAGCGGGCGCGCTTGGTCGAGTCGACGCGGCAAAAGTAACAGCATGAACGGGGCGGCAAGCGCACATCCGGCCGGCCACCAAGGCAGGTACGACAAGTGCACACCAGCAAGCACGAACAACGCGTGCGCGCCGCCAATCCAGATGCCGTCCGCGGCGCGCAGCGTAAACGTGCGACGCCAATACGTTGTGAACACCGCAGCCCCCAACGTTGCGGCGACAGCACCACACAGCTGGCCAAGGAACGCACTCTTGCCCAACACCAAGAGCCCGGCATCGATCGACAACACCACAGTGAAGAGTGCGCCGGTCGCCACCGACTGCGCGGTTGAGATTGCAGTTGCCGTTGCGGTTGCGGTTGCGGTTGGCCGGCGAGCGATGACAGCGCGAACCGCCAACATCGTGCCAGCGACTAGCAACCCACCCCCACCGACGTGTAACGCCACATCGAGGCCGGACCACCTGGTCGCGACCTTGCTCAGCATCAACCACACTGACACGGCAGCCACCGCGACCGCAGCACCGGGTGCGACGCGCGCCGGCAGCAATCGAAAGTGTTGCGCCAACGTCAGCATAGCCGCGGCCACCATGCCCCACGTCAACCACCCGACGCCGTTCGGATCGCGCCACAACTCATGCGGCAACGCCGGCCAGGCCTTCAACAACCCGTGGGCAACGTAGAGCCCGATCGCCATCGCGAGCGGCAGCATGCGGCTACCGGCGAGTGAGACCAGCAGCAACGCCGCAACAATCGGCGGCGCGGTGCCGCGAAGAAGAACGTCGTAGTCCATGCGAACCTGGCGGCTACTTGGGCTGGACCAGTTCGAGGCTAACGGTCATGTGCACGTCGTCGCCGAGAACGTTCTTCTTGACGCCGTAGGTCATGCCGAAGTCCGAACGCTTGATCGCGAACGTCGTGATGTAGCCGCGACGGGCGCCACGGAACTCACCTTCACCGACGAACTCAACCGGGATCGTGATCGACTTGGTCTTGCCAGCCAGTGACAGGTCGCCGGTGACGTTGAGGTTCTTGCCGTCGGCTTTGATCTTCGTGCTCTTGAACGTGATCTCCGGGTTCTCCTTGCCGTTGAAGAAGTCGGGCGACATCAAGTGGCCATCACGCTGTTTGTCATTGCTGTCGATGCTCTCGGTCGCAATCGTCAACTCGACACTGCCCTTCTCGGGAGCGGCCGCATCGAGCGTGACCTTGCCCTCGACCTTGTCGAACGTGCCCAGGAACCAGCTGGCGTTGGCGTGTTTGACGCGGAACACGCAAGCACTGTGGCCGGCATCGACGACCCAGTCATGCTCGCCCAACGGTTGGGTCACGACAACGGGCTCACCCATCGGCATGGAAACGGCGACGAGAATGGCAGGCAGCAATAGAAGGCTCTTCATAGAATCTGTGCGGGATAGGTCGGTGTCAGATAGCTCTGGCAACAGTCACTCTGGTCAATGGGAAGCGCCGACATCGGCCAAACCAGAACGGCGCCCAACCCCAGCCTAGCGTCGCCTCCGCAAAACACTCAACTTGCGTGCGTCGACTAAGTCCTGCAGGCTGGGCGGCAGCTCGGCGCGTTCGAAGCTCGATGCCAGCAAGGCACGCATCGAGGCATCTTTCCCTTCGGCCTCGGTCATGATGATGCTGCCGACATGTCGCGGCGCGCGCGGCCCGGACAATTCGCGACTCAATTCGGACAACGGCTTCGCCACGTCGAATGGTTTCTGGCCAGCCGCCCACCGAACCCGCGGCATCGTGCACAGCACGGCTTGCCCTTCGTCGTGCACGCGGCCTAGCAAGTAGCGCGGCAAAACGCGCTCGACAACGGTCGCTTCGGGCTCGCCCAGGTTCCAAGCCGCATGACACTCAGCCGCGACCACCAGCGCCAATAGCAGATCGCGGACGCGCAGCGGCAAACGCGCGAGACCAAGTCCAGCCAACACCGCAAGCACGGCGGAATGCATCGGCAGCACCGTGGTCCAAGCATCGACACTCGCAGCCACGACCAGCAGCGCGAGCAAGAGGCATGCGGGCGCAGCGAAGCGGCGCGAGCGCGGCGGCAGCAATACCAATGGTAACAGGACCACGCCGGCGCCCAGACCGAGACGTAGTTGCTCGAACCAGGGCCGTGTGTCGGATGCGACTTGATCGGTGCCGCCGGCGACCACAACCAACAGCAACAAAACACTCAACACGAAGCGCCGGGCGGCATACGCCCACAAGCTGCACGCCGACAACAACACGAACATCGAAGTTGCCGCGCCGGCACCTGCCGCCACCACGGGACCAGCCGCAGCCATCGCAATCGCAGCCGCAGGAATACCGGCGCCTTTGCGCAACCGTTCGGCAGCCATCGCAACCGGCACGATCGCCAGGCCACCTAGCAAGCAAGCCGCAACTTGCGCAGCAACAAACGGGGTCGCGCCGAACGCCAACGCTGGCGCGAGCAACAGCCCGTAGAGCGGTTCCCAGACGCGGTCCAACAACGCCGCAAACTGGCCAGCTGCGAGTTGCTCGGCTAGCCACAAGTCACGACACGCATCAACACCCGGCAACGGCGCGCGCAAGCCGACGAACCACCGCCAGCAAATCGCCGCACAGCACAACCACAACAGCACCCGCAGGTCGCGCTTACTCACGGCAAGGCCCGACCCAATTCAGGGTCTTCGCCATCGCTCTCGTAATCGCCAATACGGAACACGAGGTCGCGGTAGTTACGCACATCGAGCACGGCGAGCGACTGCACGGCACGCAACGCCAGGATGTCGCGGCGAACCGCTGGTCCATGTCGGTAGACGCGCTGCAACGTGCCAATCGCGCGATTCGCCGGTGTTACGTCGGCGGGCAGGCGATGCCACGCGGCGATCACATCGCGCGTCTCGCGGTAGTTCCTTGAGTAGCCCAGACGAAGAGCCGAGCGCGCCTTCTTGGGCAAGTCCTTGCCGTGACGCTCCAACCAAACATCGACCGGGTGCTTGACGAAGCAACCGACGATCACACCGAGCAAGCGCTTCGTGATCGATAAACGTTCTTCAAGTTCCAATAGCGTTGGCACAACTTCAATGCGCCAGCGCTCGGCCGCCATCAGCGTGCGCACCTTGTCCTTGTTGGAGATCCACGCACAGGTCGCAGCAAGTTCGCCCGCACGACGACGTTCACGATCCGGGACACCTTGGCTCTCCAAGTGCAACGGCGGCAACCAACCAACGATGGCGTGCAAGGCGGACACGTCGCGCCTCACCTTTTTGGCGTCATCGCGCATCTGCACGGCCTCGCGTTCGCGAAGGTGCAGGAAGCGCAGGTCGCGCTCGATCTCCGGCTCGCCCAGTTCATCCGAATCGGGCGTCCATCCGATCGGCGCACCGGAGTAGGCCGGGTCGATGCGCAATCGCATGCGGATCGCTTCCAACAAGCCCGGAGCCTTCATGCGGTGGATCTTGCGCAACGCGACGGCGAACGGCGCTTCACCGATCTCTCGACGCTGCATCGCAACATCGGGGTCGAGCACCTCGCGAACGATCTGTCGCACCTTGCCGATCAACCAACCAACCGAGCGGAAAAAGCGCCAAATCAGCAACAGCGGCGCCAACAAGATCCGACCGTGCGACAAACGCTTCTCGTAGAAGCGCAACGGATTGAAGCTGCGTTCGTGCTTCGGTAGATGGTTGACCGGACGCGTGCCAAAGATCTCGCGCACCATCGTGCGGCGATCAAAGTGCACTACATCGAGGACGTCTTGGCCGAACACTGCGGCGAGGTGCTTATCGCGCTCCGGGTCACCGCCCAGGAAGTCGAGCGCGGTGAACTCGGTGGTCGGGTACTCAGTGACGATCTCGTCCTTCTTGCGTTCTTTGGACGAACGGCCACCGCGCGGATCGCGTCGGCGTTGCAGCCAGCTCTCCATGTTTTCGAGAGCGCCTTCGTCCGCGTAGGCCCGCTGCGCCAATGGCACACAGAAGTTGTTGTAGCCTGTAATGCGCTTAGCGGATTCGACTGCAACGCTCTCCGTGATGAACCGGAACCACAGGTACGGACCACTAAGCAAGGTGCCGTCGTCGAGCTTCAACTTGCGCAGACGGCGCTTGTCACGACCGCTGATGTGCAGGAACTCGCGACGTAAGTTCTCCAGCGATTGGTTAGCTAGCAGCTGCTCGGTCGTCTTGACGTCGCTGATATGCAGCGGCGCGCCATCCAAAAAGTGCAAGTATAGAAGTGCGGTGTGGTTGCACTCGAGCGACACATGGTCCGGGCAGTCATCGTTCGCGAGCGGCACGCCGGTCCGAGCGCTACCCAACTGCTCTTCCAACATCGTGCGAGCGTGGCGTCGATTGGTCGGATCGCCGAACACGCGATGCGTCAGGAAGTCGATGTCCTCTTGTTCGTAGCGAGACTGCACCCGTTCCAGCTGCGAAATGAAGTGCGCCTCACTCGTCAGACGGTAGGTGTCGGATGCCTGGCCCGCGAGACGCTTCAGCCAGTGGCCGAGGACTAGGAACACCAGGCAGAAGCTGCCAAGCAGCACGAGCGGCATCCCGACGATCTTCTTCAGGAACGCGTCTAAATCTGGGCCGATAAAGGTGTCCGCCAGCAGCTAGTTGAGCCCCAAGAACACACCGCCGAACAACAGCAACCGAACCGCCGGGCGCTGCGTCGCCTTGACGATGGCGGACGCGACTCGATCGAGAATCTGAGGCCCCGTAACGATGCCATGCAGATCCGC
>JBNMND010000243.1:0-8774 GCA_051274975.1 Planctomycetota bacterium
GCATACGCACCGAAGACCTTATCATGGAGGCGTTGCAGCGTCTGCTCGCCGGTCGCACGTCGTTCACGATCGCACACCGGGCCAACACGCTGAAGGACTGCGGCATGGTTCTTTGCTTTGAGGCTGGACGCGTCACGAAGTTTGACCCAGCGACCGCAGTCGGCTCGCTCGAAGATGCAATGCGCGGTAGCAGCGGCGTGTCGGCGGATTGATGGGGTTGCGAAGGGTCTTGCGTAGGCGGCGAATCTGACGGGTATAGCTCGGTGAGTCTTGATGTGACTACCGTTGGCCGTAACAGAGTGGCTCGCTAGCCGTTATCGCACCGTGGCACGGCGCTTCTCGGCTACGCAGATTTGGGTGGTACAATAAGGTGTGACTAACACCCACCTCGCCACCCAGACCTCGGCCATGTCACGACGTCCACACTTCCGTCACCTTCCTTCGATCGCATTCGCCTTCGTCGCAGCTGCGACTCTATCCGCGCAGGGCTTCACCCCCGTTAGCGCGCCGGCAGGCATCCACGGTGTTGCCGGAGCAAGCGGCTATGGCGGCAGTGGCCACTGCGTTGCCGACTTTGACGGCGATGGTGACATGGATGTTGTCGCCTCGGTGCCTACTGGTTTGCCCTACCGCTACTTCCGTAACGACGGCGCGATGGTGTTCACCGACTTGTCGGCGACGAGTGGTCTTGGCCTGTCCGGCGACATCTTCTGCATGCAAGCCGCCGACATCGATAACGACGGCGACCAAGACATCTTCGTCACCCAAGAGTTCGGGCCGATGCAGTTGTTCATCAACGCGGGCAACGGCACGTTCACGGATGAAGCGGCAGCGCGCGGTTTGACGTGGGCGCACGAAAGTTACGGCGCGTCGTTTGGCGACTATGACCGCGATGGCTTGCTCGATTTGTATGTCGCGAACCGCTACCTCGTTGGCAGTGGTTCCTTGTCGAACCCGAACTTCCTGTTCCGGAACGTCGGCAACGGCCACTTCGTCGATGTCACGAATACGGCTGGCGTTGGTGGGGTTGGTGCGACGTTGTGCGCAGTGTTCTGGGATTACAACGAAGACAACTGGCCGGACTTGATCGAGGTCAACGACAAGGGCTCCAGTGGTGGCGCACCCAACGAGGTCTACCGCAACAACGGCGACGGCACGTTCACGGCGGTGGGTGCAGCGCTCGATGCCAACAATGCTATTTGGGGCATGGCGTTCGATTTTTGCGACGTCTTCAACGATGGCGGCGTGGACTACTACTGCTCCGACATCCCGTTCGACCACCTGTTCCAGCACTGGAATCCGACGCTCGGCAAATACGTAGACGACACCGTCACCTATGGACTCACCGGTGGTGATCTGGGCTGGGCTGCGAACTTCCTCGACTACAACAACGATGGTTGGCAGGACCTCTACCAAGTCCACGAGTTCATGCCGAACAAGTTGATGCACAACGTCGGGGCGCCAGCTAGCACGCAGTTGGACTGGCAGGATGTTGCTCCGCAGCTTGGCCTTGATCACTTTGACCTTCAGTATGTGACGGCGATCGGCGACTTCGATGACGATGGTCGCCTCGATATCCTCGAGCGCTTCGCGGCAGGCCCGCCGTGGTTGGCCAACCCGGAAGGCATCGTGCTGTATCGCAATAACACGGTCGCCGGCAACTTCCTCAAGATTCGCACGCAAGGCACGGTGAGTAACCGCGATGGCCTTGGCACCCGCATCGAAGTGTTGACTGGCACGCACCTGCAACGTCAGTGGGCGCGAAGCGGCACTGGTTGGTTGGCGACTTCCGACCACCGCGTGCACTTTGGCTTGGGCACCGCGCCGACCGTTGACATGGTTAGCCTGCGCTGGCCGAGCGGTCAGAAGCAGTTCCTCACCAACGTTGCTGCCAACCAAATCCTGACGGTAGAAGAGCCGAGCATGAGTTTGTCGGGTCCGGCGCAAGTCGGTGGCACGACGTCCCTGGACTTCAAGATTCAGGGTGACGAAGGTCTGCCCTACGTCATGTTGCTGTCGCTTTCGAACGCGACGGCAACGATGCTGCCTGGCGGCGTGTCGATCCCCTTGGTCGTCGATGGCGTCAGTGAGTTCACGATGACCGCCGGCAACTCGGTTCTGCCATCGTCGGTAGGCCTGGTGAACGCGCAAGGTGAAGGCGGCTCGGCGTTGACGATCCCGTCAGTCCCGTGGCTGATGGGCATCACGCTCTACGGCACCGCAGTCACCATCGACCCGGTCAACTTCCCCTTGTTTCGCACCGTCTTCCCAGCCGCAATCCCGATCACGATCCAATAGTCCAGGATGTGTGTGCGGTGCCAGGACAAGAGACAACATCTTCTGGTGCTAGCCGAGTCACGCTAATCCGGTCTACGAAATCGCGCGCGGTGTGCGGTGCGATCGGCGATCGCAAGCGCGCGCGTTGCCCATGCATCGTCACTGGCGCAGGTCGAGGCAAAGCAGTCGACGTGGCGCAGTGCCGATCTTCTCCGGTTGGTTCTGGCAGACGTAGAGCAGTCCGCGACTAAGCACGAGCGGCGTCCAAGTTTCCCCCGAGTGGAATAGCGAGACGCGATCGAGAACAGTCGCTGCCTTGGGCGTGCACTTTAGACGCAGCAAGTGACCGTTGTCGGTGAGGCACAAGAAGATGTCCTTGCCCAAGTGCAGCAGCGAGCCCGTGCCGAGACCGAAGTCTAGCTCGCGCTCTTCGCCGCGCATGGTCACCGTCTCGCTCCAGTTGATTTCTGTGCGGCCGAGTTCCGTGCCTTTGCGCGGTTCAATGCACACGATGGCGCCGCCGCGATCGCGGATGCCGTTGACCATGTAGATGTTGCCGCCGACTTCGATTGCGTTGGCAAACTCGAGTCCTATCTTGCGCGTCTTCCACGATTGCTTGGCCTCACCATCTTCGCTGATGGAGACGCCAATGGTGCCCGTGCCATACGACGACGTCAGCATCACCGTCGACCCGACCACGACCGGACAGGAGCCGTTGACCGATTGATACGTGCGGCTGCGGAACGAGAACTCGCTGAGGATGGTGCCAGCGATTGGGTCGATCACCATCAAGCCACCCTTGGTCGGCCGCGACTTGCCGCCTGTCAGTACGAAGAGGCGCTGCTTGCCGTGCAGTGGTGCGACGATTGGCGATGCGCAACTCATGCCCCACTTGCTGCCCGTTCCCCAAATGATACGGCCGGTGGTTTTGTCGAAGGCGGCGACGGTTGGTCCGCCGCGTTTGCCGAGGTTGATGATCAGGTGTTGGCCGAGCAATAGCGGGCTGGTCGCGACGCCGAAGAACTGTTGTTGCAGTTCGAAGTCGTTGCGCAGATCGCGTTGCCACACGGTGCGGCCCGTTGGCAGGTCGAGGCACAGCAGTTTGCCATCGATGCCGTGAACCCAAACGCGGTCGCCTTCGATGGTCGGGGTCGCACACGGACCGCTGCCAAAGTACTCGGGCGTGTAGCTAGTTGCGTAGCTATGGCGCCAGAAGCGTTGTCCGGTCTCTGCGTGCAGGCAGTCAATGAAGATGTCGTCGTCGCGTCGATGCGTGTAGATCAGGCGCTCGCCGAGAATGACAGGCGATGCGTAGCCCTCGCCACGTGTCATCGACCAAAGCAACTTCGGGCCGCTCTTCGGCCAGGCTTGCAGTAGATGAGATTCGCGAACCTTCGCGTCGCGACGTGGCCCGAGGAAACTTGGCCAGTCGCTGGTTTGCGCGTCATCAGCGAGGGGCTTGGCCTTTGCGGCAGTCGTTAGTTCTGCGAACGGCTTTGCAGCGGGTGCCGCAAGCGGTGGCAGTTCGTGCACCGTTGGTGGCGCAGGATCCTTCAGCGGTTCTTGCGCGCTCAGAACTGTCGCTAGAAGAAGGGCACTCGACAGTCCTGCTGGGCAGACGCGCATGAAGCCACTCTAGCGAGCGGTGCCGCGCCCATGCGTGGTGTGTTGGCGGACCCTGACCGGGAATTGCTGCACATCAGTGACTGAGTGCGCGTCGCTGCACATACTCGCGTCATGCGATCTCTACTGACTGCCGTGCTGCTGTGCTTGCCCGTGATGGCATAGACTCCCAAGCCCGCACCCGCGCCGGCCCCAAAGGCTGTTGTTGCCGAAGTTGGCAAGGCGGCGCCGAGCTTCCGCGTCAATGATGACACGGGAGCGATGACCAAGGTCGGTGGCGAAGCCAAGGCGTGGACCGTGCTCGCGTTCTATCCGAAGGCGTCGACAGGCGGTTGAACGAAGCAAATGTGCGCGCTGCGGGACGCAGCGCAAAAGTTCACCAAGCAGGGCGTCACGGTCTTTGGCATCAGCACCGATGACGTGAAGTCGCAGGCGAAGTTCAGGAAGGATCAGAACCTCGACTTCCATCTGCTGAGTGATCCGGACGGCAGCGTCGCCAAGAAGTATGGCGTGCTGATGAAGGGAAGGCCGTATGCGAAGCGAGTCACCTTCATCATTGATGACAAGGGTGCGGTTCGCTCGATCATCCCGAAGGTCGAGATCTCGGCGCACGGTGACCAGGTGCTGCAGATCATCGCGAAGATGCGCGGCTAGCCCGCGTGTCCAGCTCGCGCGGTCTACGGAACGAGGCTGATGACGGGCGCCACCTGGGTCTGGAGCACCGATACCTGCTCGGTGTGCTCGCCGGGCGCCAACGTCACCCAGGGCTCGGTATTACCCTGGGCTGCTCTTCTCCGCTGGCCTGTCGAAGTTCGACTGGCCCCAGCTGCTACTTCTTGGCCTTCTTCGCGGCCTTTTCGATCGCGACACCGCTCGCCATGAAGCGAAGGATCTTGCGGCCCTCGGTGACCTTCTTGGCGTCGTCGTGCTTGCCAGCATCTTCGAGGTAGTGCTTGGTCTCGGCGACGGTCTCCTGCTTGAACGACAGTTCGCCGACGACGACAGCTTGGCGACCACTCGCATCCTTCGGCACGAAGAAACCGTAGTCCTTGAACTTGACGAACACCGGCGGGTTGCCGTTTGCGAGCGGCTTGCCGAGGTTCATCCAGCAGCCCTTCGACTGGCAGACACCAGTGATCGGTGCCGCGAGTCGCACCGGCTTGCCAACGAACTGTTGCGGGTTGGCCATCACTGCCGCGAGCGTCAGCGGCTCCGCGCCTGGCTTGACGCCAGTGCCGAACTGTTGGTAGCTGGCGAGGTCGAGCGCCTTCTTGATCGCGACGCCGCTCGCCATGAAGCGAAGGATCTTTCGACCCTCCGTGACCTTCTCGGCTCGCTCATGCTCGCCGGCGTCTTCGAGGTAGTGCTTGGTCTCGGCAACGGTCTCTTGCTTGAAGCTCATCGTGCCTTCGACGATCGCTGTGCGGCCGCTCGAGTCCTTGGGCATGAAGAAGCCGTAGTCCAAGAACTTGACGAACACGGGTGGGTTGCCCGCGGCATCCGGCGTGCCGAGGTTCATCCAGCAGCCCTTTGCTTGGCAGACGCCAGTGATCGTTGCTTCGAGGCGGATCGTCTTGCCCGCGAACTTCGCCGGGTCCTTGATCGCGTCGGACAGCGACAACGGCTTCCGGCCGACGGTGATCCCGGAGCCGAAGTGGTCGTAGACCTTGGCATCGAGCTTTGTGGGACTCGTGGGGCTCGCGGGCTTCTTGTCTTGCGCGTTGCACAGCAACGAAAAGGTTAGAGCGGCGGTCAGAATGGGGAGGATTCGCAGGCTACGCATCGATCTTACGGGGGTGAATAGGAGGGCACAGGTTAGGCCACGGGCGCCGACATGGCCATGGGCCGCTGGGAGCAGTGTTACGGCACTTCTCGGCTGAGGTGTGCGCAAAGGGCGCCGCGCGCGTTGTGTCGGCAAGGAACTCGGCACAGTAAGCGCGTTGCGCAGGCTAGGATGCGCAACGTGTCGATGGATGTCTTGCACGTGATCCACCAGTTTCCGCCGGAGAGTCGGGGTGGTTCGGAGTCTTACGCCTTTGATCTGGCGCAGCGGCAACGCGCGCGCGGCTTGGCCGTCGAGGTGCTTAGCGGTTCGCAGCATGCGGCCGAGGCGGTGACCTTGACCGAGGGCGAGGTCGAAGGCTTGGTCGTGCATCGTCTGCAGCGCAACGACTTGTTCTTCGATCACCACGTCAAGATGTGGCATCCGGAAGTCGAGGCGCGCTTCGAACAGTTCTTGCGAGAGCGGCAGCCCAAGCTCGTGCATGTGCACCACTGGGTTCGCTTGACGTGCAATTTGATTGAAGTGTGCGAACGCGTTGGCGTGCCGGCAGTCGTGACGTTGCATGACTACTACACCAGTTGTCCGCGTGCCTTTCGTCGCCGCAAGGGAGACGAAGCATGTCGTCGCGAGCTCTCCGCTGAGAGTTGTGGCACGTGTGTGCCGCGTTACGGCTACGAGCCACCGCACGAGATAGCGGATGGTATCAACCTCTACGCGGACCACTACCGCGCCGAGTTATCGTTAGCGCGCGCCGTGATGGTTGCCGTTGCTAGCACCGCGGATTTGTTGTCGGCGACGACCGGAGTTTCCCGCTCGCGTTACCAGACTCTGCCGTTGGGCTACAAACAGCGCTTCAACAGCATGTCGGCGTTGTCGATGCCCAATGAGGGCACCCCAATACGCTTTGCGTTCTGGGGTGGTATTGGGCGTCACAAAGGTGTCGACGTGCTGTTGCAAGCTCATCGCAAAGTGTGTGAACTGCGACCAGGACGTTCAGAGTTGCGCGTGTTGGGCGGTTTCGAAAGCGAAGCGTTCGAAACCGAACTGCGCGCACTTGCGGATGGTTTGCAGGTCACGTTCCACGGTGCGTTTGATGCCGCGCAATTGCATGCTGTGAATCCGCACGTTGGCGTCTTTCCAAGTACGTGCATCGAGACGTTCGGTTTGGTGCTCGACGAATGCTTCGAGCTCGGCTTGCCGTGCATCACCAGTGATCTTGGCGCGTTGCCGGAGCGTGCTGGCGGCGCAGGTGTCACGGCGCGATCGGGTGACGTTGACGACTTGGTTGCCGCCATGCTGCGCTTCGTTGACGAGCCACAGTTGTGGCAGCAATTGCGGGCCAACATTCCGCCACCGTCGCCCAGCCTCGACGATCATGTGACGGCGTTGCTCGATATCTACTCGGCGGCTCAGACTGGGCCCAAGCCAGAGCCGCAGTTCCCGCCTGTTAGTGAGCGTCGGCGCTTGGCGTTCTTGATGAAGCAGCGCGATACCGCAATGAGCAAGTTGATCCCGCCAAGTGGCGGCCCCAGCTAGCGGTCGGTCTAGTCGGCAGAATGTCTAGCTGACTACTGGGCTGTTTGACCCAGCGCACCGCGCATGGCGGCGGAGACGTCATCGGTCGTCCACGGCTTCGATAGCAAGCCACTGATCGATCCCTCGGGCAGATCGTCAGCGTCGCCGAAGCCGCTGGTTAGCACGATCGGCACATCGGCATCGGTCGAGCGGATGTTGTGGATCAGTTGCGGGCCAGACAGCCCTGGCATGACGCGGTCGATCACCATGCAGTCGAAGCGAGTGTCTTGGGCGGCAATGATCTCAAGAGCGGCCTCTCCGCTTGCGGCCCCGGTGACCACGTAGCCAAGACGTTGCAGGATCATGGTCAGGGTCTTGCGCACGATGTCGTTGTCGTCAACGACCAGCACGCGCTGGTTCTCCTTGGAAGTTGTGGGCGGACCGCTCACTGCAGGCACCTCTTCCGTTGTCGTGGGAAGGTCGACACTAAGAGTGCTGCCGCGCCCATGGGTTCTGTCGATGGCGATTGCGTCATCGTGGTTGCCGAGAATATTGATCTCGCCGACCAGCGCACGCTCAGGTTCTCCGCGTGTGCCTTCGTCATCGCGGCAAAGAACTCGTCATCCGTGACGCCCGCTGTAGCGGTGGGTGCGTTGCCTGCGGACTGGCTTGGGTGTGATTGTGAGGCATTTGTCCCTGCTTTCTGGATGGTCACTATACATCAGTAGTACTGGGCAGGGTGCGCGGCGACAGATGATTGTCGCAGCGCATGGTCATTGCGTAATGCGGCCTACCGTCCGCGATAGATGCGTGCCCATTTTTCGACCCTTGAATAGATGCCGCTGTCGCGACTATTGGCAGCCGCTCGCATAACTCCTTGCGCGTCAAGGAACAGCAACCACGGGTGCGGGCCGTCAAACGGCTCGCTAATCTGGTGCTCGACAACCGGGAATGCTCCGGGGCGCAAATCCTGTAAGTCGACAACCGTCGCCTCGCGGTCTTCCTTTTTCATGCTCTTTGGCACGGCCAGCACCCATTGCTGGGGGTGCTGCAGCTCGTCCTGCAGGATCTTGCTCAATTTGCGAATCGTTCTTCCGAGGAAGACTGATGGTGAGCCTTGGTCGACCGTCGGCAACCACAACACCAGCGTGCCATCTGGATGCGTTGGCATGCCGCGCGTTTGCAGTTGCATCAGTTGCTTGAGCGAACGCGTCGGCTGCTGTTGCAGGTCCAACCCGAGAACGGACGACGTGACTTCGTTGTCGAGTCGTTGCACCGTCGGTTGCTGCACGCGGATCGCGCCGGTGCTGGTTGCGAACCCGATATGGCCTTCGATCGGCGTGCCGTCGTGCACCGCATACTCCCACATCGCTTCGTCGTTGATTACGACCTCGACGCGCGGGCCGCGAACGTGCAACTCGTAGGCAAACCAGTTTTGCTTTTCAGGGATGTCGACCGATGAGTGGAGTCTCGTTTTTGGCAGCTCGCCGTCGCGTTCCCACAGGCCGTTCAAGCTCAAGCTCACGCGGCCTTCGCCCTGATTCGATTGGCTCTTGCCGCGGGCGTAGTTGCGGTC
>JBNMND010000244.1:0-8726 GCA_051274975.1 Planctomycetota bacterium
GACTTCGGCGGTCGTTAGCTTGGTACTTGCTGTGATCTCTACACGCAGCGACTCGGCGTCGCGGGCGTAGACGAGTGCGTCGACTACCTTGCTGCCGACGCGCATCACGGTTTGCCAGCGTTCGGCGACTTTATCAAACTGGTGCGGCGACAACGCAATCCAGCCGTGGCCCATTAAGCAAAGCTTGAACTCGAACGGCGTCGGTACGCGGATGCTGGTCCTTTGGGTCGGCACGACGTTGATCAGATCATCTTGTTGCTGCGCCTCCAAGCCCAATGGCATCGGGCCGGTCGCTGCTTGATCCAGGCGTGCGTCTGAGGCGCCGATGGCACACGTATGAGCATCCCCGAAATTGCCGCATCGCAGAACGCTGCCCAGGTAAAGAGCGATGTGAATATTGGTGTGCTCAAGAAGGTGCTCAACCAACAGCAGCAGGATGGCCGGGCCGCCGTCAAGCTGATAGACAGCACCGGCATCGCACGCGGTGCGAACGAGCCCGGCAAGGGTCGTAACGTTGACCGCACTGCCTAGAGCGACGCCTAGGTGCGGCGCACCAGGCGCAGCGCCAGCGGATGCCACACCGCTCCGGTCAACGGCATCACCAATGGTGGCAACCACGCGAGCGCTTCGGTCGTGTCGGCGCCGGACAATGCGTCGATAATTGCCATGGTACACGCCGGCGTGAGCACGCTGGCGAGAACTACCATCAAGCGGCGCGATTCAAGGTTGCTCTACACCTCGTGCATGGCCACATCGAAATCCACGTCACTCATTTTGTTCCTCTTGCCGCGCGGCGCAACTTTTCGAGGCTAGCGGGTTTGCGTCGACCAAAGAACGTGCGTTGGAACTCGGCCTTATTCGCAGCTAGTCGCGCAAACATCGCGCGGGCGTCGCGCAGGATCTGGCCGTGGTCGAAGGCCAGTTTTGGCGGCCGCCGCGCCGCAAACCAGCGGCAATCCACGGCGTCATCGCCGGCAATACCCTCGGCTGATCCCGGCTCGACGACGCCCAGGAACGCGACGCCAACAGTGTGTCCGCGCGGGTCGCGGTGAGGCGTGCCGTAGGCGCCGAGTTGCACCAGTGGCCCGAGTTCGATGTGGGTCTCCTCCATCATCTCACGGCGCGCGGCAACCATCAGGTCCTCGTGTTGGTCAACGAAGCCGCCGGGCAAAGCCCAGTGGCCGGCGTAGGGATCGTCGCCACGTTCGATTAGCAGAATGCGCAGTTCGCCGCGTTCGCCGATCGTGGCAAGCACTGTGTCGACCGTGACTCCCGGCCGCGGGTATTCGTAAGTGAACGGCACAAGTAGAAGTTTGGGCGCTGGCCGCGGTCAGGCAACGGCGGCGTTGCCAAACTGCTCAGCAACTTGAATGGCAGGGAGGCAGCTGTCGTGCCAGCCAAGGCGAGGCCCTCGTTGCGGCTACTTCTTGTCGATACCGGTCGACTCGCTGGGCGGCGAGAAGATGTCGAGCACGACAGTCGTTTCGAGTGCTTCGGCGCCGTGCGGCGCGAAGCCCGGCAGGTGAAGCACGTCTCCGGCTTCCAAGGTGCGCTTCTCATCGTTCGCGAGCGTGAACCGTACCTTGCCAGACAGCACGCACGCGAACTGTTCGTTGGCATGCGAGTGAACCGGAACCTCGCAGCCCTTGTGCAACGTGATGTGTGAGATCATTGCATCCGAACCGATGATCCGATGCCGTTCGAGCAAGTCCATGGGGGCGTCGTGCGGCAGGTCCTTCCATGCCGTGACCGTCGCGGGTGCAGGGGTGCTTCGAGAGTCTGCGGCGATCGTCTCCAGGACGGAGATGTGGTTGTCGTCGTGCTCGGCAGCGAAGAACGCAATGTCTACTGGTCGCATCAACGTTTTTAGTCGCGGGTGCCGGCTGGCTCTTCCCAGTGCTTCGGCGTCCAGTGACGACAGTTGCTGTAGCAGTTCGGTGCGGCGGCTGACGAAGGCTTGGAACACGTCCCCGAACGGTTGCTCGTTGAATTTCGCGTCCCACGTCGCGCGGTTCTCCATGTCGGCGGCCGTCAGGTCTTCTGCGCCAACTGCCAGTTCGTCGAGGCGGCGCAGGTGCAGCGCGTCGAGCTCGAGGAGGTGGCCGACGTGCTCCTGGATCGACCAGCTCTCGCCCTGACGCGCGCTCAGCGCCGCAGCTGTCAGGCCTCGGATCGCGGTCGTGATGCGGCCAGTGGCGCCGCGGATTCGCGACTTGAACACAGTGATGCGTTCGACCGGGAAGTCGAATGCGAACGTTCTGCCAGTCCACGCTTCTCGCATGGCCTAAGCGTAGCGAGGATGTTTCGACTACCATCGTGGCAGTCTTCCCGAACACCCGTGCTTTCCTTCATCGTTCCAGCTCATGACGAAGAGGCCTCGATCGTGGCTACGGTCGAGTCGATTGTTGCGTCGGCGCAGGGGCACGGTTTTGAGGTGATTGTCGTCGACGATGCGTCGACCGATTGCACCGCCGAGCTCGCGACGGCAGCCGGCGCGCGGGTCGTCTCGGTGGAGGTGCGACAGATCGCCGGTGCCCGCAACGCCGGCGCTGAGGTGGCCAAGGGCGATGTTTTCGTGTTCGTCGATGGCGATACGCGCATCACCACGCAAGTTGTTGAAGGGGTCGTCGCGGCGACCAATCAAGGGGCGATTGGCGGCGGTGCCATGGTCCGCTTCGATCGTCCGATGCCAATCTGGGCGCACGTGATGATGCCGCTGATGACGCGCTTCTACTTCATGATGAAGTTGGCCGCGGGTTGCTTCGTGTTTGCGACCCGCGATGCGTTTGAAGCCACCGGTGGCTTCGACCGCGAGTTGTTCGCAGGCGAAGAGATTGAATTGAGTCGATCCTTGAAGCGCTATGCGAAGGCGATCAAGCAATGGCGCGGTCACCGCGCGCGGTTTGTGGTGGTGCGATCGCCGGTCGAAACGTCCGCGAGAAAGTTGCGCATGCATTCGGGATTCCGCATCTTCGGCGAGCTGCTCCGGGTGTTTGCACTGGGGCGTCGCGGCGTGCGCAAGCGCGAGAACTTGTCACTGTGGTATGGTCCGCGGCGACCGGATCCCGGTTCGTGCCAAGTTGGTGACGCGCCCTCGGGCCCGCAAGACCGTTCGCGATAGGGGTTGATCGCATCGGGTGTAGCCCGATCATCAGGTCATGTCCTCGCTCGTTGTTATGGCCTTTGCTGCGGCGCTGTTGCCACAGTCAGAACCGGCATCTGCCACGAAGCACTGGGCGTATCGCAAGCCGATTCGGGCTGAGGTGCGCGCCGATGCGGGGCATGCGATCGACGCGTTGCTAGCCGCGAAGTGGGGCGACGTTGGGGTGCAGGGCAACAAGCCTGCCGATCGCAGTTCGCTCGCGCGCCGCCTTTATCTGGATGTGATCGGTTTGCCGCCGACGCTTGACGAACTGCAGGCCTTTGTCGTCGATCAACGTGCCGATGCCTACGAACGTCTCGTCGACCGCTTACTCGCGTCGCCGCACTATGGCGAACGGTGGGCGGTGCCGTGGTTGGATCTGGCGCGCTATGGCGATACCAATGGTCACAATTTGGACGGCGGCCGCAGCGCGTGGCCCTACCGCGATTGGCTGATTGAGGCTCTTAACCGCGACTTGCCATTCGATCGCTTTACCATCGAACAGCTCGCTGGTGATCTGTTGTCGGACGCCGATGAAGCGACGCGCATCGCGACTGGGTTCCATCGCAACACGACGCTCAACAACGAAGGCGGCGTCGATCCAAAGGAGGCGCGTTGGGAGCGCATGCTCGATCGCGCGAGCACGACGGGCACAACTTGGCTCGGCAGCACGTTCCATTGCGCCCAGTGCCACGATCACAAATACGACCCCGTGTCGCAGGTCGAGTTCTATGGCTTGGTCGCGTTTTTTGAAACGCAGGACGAAGTCACGCTCAAGCGCGCCGATGGCAGCAAGACTTTGGTGTTGCGCGAGAAACGTGGCACGAAGGCGGTGACCCATCTGCGACTGCGCGGTGCCTTTGACAGTCCCGGCGATGAAGTTGCGGCGCACTTGCCCGCAGCGTTCTCGCCAACTCTTGAAGAGGTCGTCGGGGATGCGCCACGCGATCGGCTGGCGTTGGCGCGCTGGTTGGTGTCGGCCGACAATCCATTGACGGCGCGCGTCGCCGCGAACCGCATCTGGATGGAGTTGGTTGGGCAGTCGCTGATTGACACGCCTGAGGACTTTGGCGTGCAAGCGAAGCCGCCATTGCATCTCGACGTTATGGATTGGCTGGCGACAGAGTTCATGCGACTCGGTTGGAGTCAGAAGACATTGGTTCGCACGATTGTGATGTCGAACACTTACCAGCGCAGTGCAGTGGTGTCGGCGGAGCAGTTGCGCCTGGATCCGGGCAACCGCTTCTATGGTCGCAGCACGCGCTTTCGGCTCGACGCCGAACGGGTTCGCGACACGTGGTTGGTGGCCGCTGGATTGTTATCTCGCAAGGTCGGTGGTCCGAGTGTCTACCCGCTTCAGGCGGATACCAGTGGCGTGATCCCGACCAACAAGGTCAACATGCGTTGGCCGACCAGCAAGGGTGAGGATCGTTGGCGGCGCGGGCTCTACACCTATTGGCGTCGAACGGCTCCATTCGTCGCGTTCAAAGCCTTTGACGCGTCTTCCCGGGAAGTGTGTCAGGTCCGTCGTGAGCGCAGCAATACCCCGATGCAGGCGCTTGTTGGCCTCAATGATCCGACGGCCTTGGCCGCTGCGGAGGCGTTGGCGCAACGCATGCGTGCCTGCAAAGGCGAAGTCCGAGCTAAGCTCGCACTGGGCTTTCGGGCGTGCACATCGCGCACACCGACCGGGAGCGAACTCGACGCGCTACAGAAAGCGTTGGCTGCCGAGCCCGACGAACGCGCGTGGCAACGCATGGCCATTGTCCTATTGAACCTCGATGAAACCTTGTGCCGCGGATGAGTACCTTCCAACCCAATCGACGTGATGTTATCGCCGCTGCCAGTGCGGCGCTCGGTGCGCGGGTGCTGCCTGCGTGCGCTGTGTCAGGTTTGGTCGAGCCGCAAGGCGCACCGCAAGAGACTCCGCAAGCCACACCGCACCATGCACCGCGCGCCAAACGCATCGTGCAGTTGTTCATGGCTGGTGCCCCGTCATCGCTGGACCTGTTCGATGACAAGAAAGTACTGCGCAAGTTTGACGGCAAGCCTGTGCCCGACGACCTGCTCAAAGGGCAGCGTTTCGCCTTCTTGAAAGGCGTTCCGAAGCTGCTTGGTTCGCCCTATTCCTTCCGCAACTACGGCGACTCCGGCGCCGAGATCAGCGAGTTGCTGCCGCACACGGCCGCCATCGCCGATCGCTTGACGTTCGTTAAATCGGTTCATACCAACCCGTTCAATCATGGCCCGGCGCAGGTGTTCGCCAATACCGGCCATCACTTGGTTGGGCGGCCGAGCCTCGGTAGTTGGTTGTTGCATGGGTTGGGTTCTGACACAAAGAACCTGCCGGGTTATTGTGTGTTGGTTTCCGGCAAGATTGATCCTGGCGGCGGCTCTGCATGCTGGGCCAATGGCTTTTTGCCGTCGACCTTGGGTGGTGTCGAGCTGCGCACGCGCGGCGACCTGGTTCCGTGTGTGACGGATCCCAAAACGATGGATCGCATCGCCCGCAAGCGCGGCATCGATCTGATTTCGGAGTTGAACGGCCAGCGCCAGGCGGTGATCGGCGACCCTGAAATCGCTTCGCGCACGGCTGCCTACCAGTTGGCATATCGCATGCAGGATAGCGCGCCGGAGTTGGCCGACTTGCACAGCGAACCCGAATACGTGCACCGTATGTATGGCAGTAAGCCGGGCAAGCGTTCGTTCGCCAACAACTGCCTATTGGCTCGGCGTCTGCTCGAACGCGGTGCGCGCCATGTGCAGGTCATTCATCGCGGTTGGGATCATCACGGTTCGAACAAGAGTGACGACCTGATGCACGGCTTGCCCAACATGTGCGAGCAAACGGATCGTGCCGCGGCGGCGCTGGTGCTTGACCTGGCCCAGCGCGGCATGCTTGAGGACACGTTGGTAGTTTGGGGCGGGGAGTTCGGTCGTACGCCCATGCGCGAAGTCCGCAGCACCAAGGTTCTGGGACGCGATCACAATCCACGTGCCTTCACGATGTGGTTTGCGGGCGGCGGCGTGAAACCGGGACAGACGATCGGTAAGACCGATGATCTTGGTTACTCCGTGGCTGAGGACCCGATGCACTTGCACGACGTGCATGCGACGGTGCTGCACTTGATGGGCATCGATCACGAACGATTGACGTTTCGTTTCCAAGGACGGGACTACCGATTGACCGATGTACACGGCAAGGTCATGCGCAAGATGCTCGCGTAAGGGCGCCTTATTACGCCGGCGCTATTGGCGGCACTCAAGGCCAAGGGCGAATAGCGACTTTGACTTGCATGTCTGCGACCGCCAAGCTCGGGTTGTGGTGAGCACCCAACAGGTCGTCGAAGTCGCATTCGCGCGCGACGCGTGCCAGACGCGATTGCCATTTCGGTTTGGCGGCGTCACGTTGCATCAGACGGAGCGGTTGACCTGTCGGGTGACGGCGCGTGACTCCGCCGGGCGCGAGGCGACAGGCTGGTCTTCCGACTTGTTAGTGCCGCGGTGGTTTCGCAAGGACACCGACGCGACGCCGAAGCAAGATGCCGATGAGTTGATGGCTTCGGCAGAGATCGCAGCCGCGTGCTACTCGTCGTTGCCAGCGAACACCTGCTTTGGCTTATGGCGCGAGGTGTTGGCCGAACGCATCGAGTCACAGCCGATCGATCAGCCCGACCTGTTGGTGCGTGGCTATGGCGTCGCCATCGTCGAGCGGGCGCTGCTTGATGCGAGTTGCCGCTTGGTGGGTATGCCGTTCGCCGAAGCCTTGCGCGCTGATGTGTTCGGATTCCGTCCTGGTGAGGTGCACGCGCAGTTGGCGGATTGGCAGTGGCAAGCGGACTTACCGAAACCTCATTCGCAGGTCACGGTGCGGCACACCGTGGGCATGTTGGATCGGTTGCGCATTGCCGATGTGGATCCAGCAGAACGCATTGACGATGGCTTGCCAGAGGCGCTCGATCAGGACCTTGCCGAATACGGGGTCTCGTGGTTCAAGGTCAAGATCGGCGCTGGGCTCGAGCAGGATCGGGCGCGGCTGCTGGACTTGGCGGCGTTCTTTGCCGAGCGCGATCTCTCGCCGCAGCTGAGCCTCGACGGCAACGAGCAGTACGAAGACATCGGGCAGCTCGCGGACGTTCTCGAGGCAGTTGCCGCCGATTCCATCGGCCGCGAACTGGTGTCGCGCATCTCGTTCATCGAGCAGCCGTTGTCGCGTGCGCACTCCTTCGATCCGGGCCGCCACCGTGGCATCGAGCGCGTTACCAAGTTCGCGCCACTGATTCTCGATGAAGCGGATGCCACCCCGCAGTCATTCGTGCGCGCGCTTGAACTCGGCTACCGCGGCGTGTCGGTCAAGAACTGCAAGGGCGTGTTCCGCGCGCTGTGCAACTTTGGCATCGCGAAGAGCGCGGCCGATCGCTTCCAGTCTGGCGAAGACTTGACCAACATCGGCGTGCTGTCGCTGCAGCAGGACCTGGTGACCGGGGCTGTGCTTGGCTTGCCGCATGTCGAACGCAATGGACATCACTACTTCCGTGGGTTGGACCATTTGCCGGGCGAGGTCGCAGCTGCTGCGTTAGCGGCGCATCCCGACCTATACCGGACGCTGCCAGCGGCAAAGGGTGGCGGCGTTGCACTGCGCATTGTGGATGGCAAGATCGATATCACGTCGGTGCTCGGCGCGGTCGGCTACGGCCAGTCGCTGAGCAACTATGCGCAATCCTTGCAAGTGTCGGCGACCAGCTAGAAAGTTCGAACGTGCGTTACCAAGCCCCTGGCCACTTCCGTTCTGCTGCTGACTTTGCGGCACATCTGCGCACGATCGATCCGGAGTGGCAGATCGATGAAGACGTGCCTGCAGGCGGCGCGTTGGCGCAGCCGATCGATGTTCACGGCCGCACGCTCGGCAATCGCTTCGCGTGTCATCCGATGGAAGGTTGGGACGGCACCGAGGACGGGCGCGCGACCGACCTGACGTTGCGGCGCTGGACAAACTTCGGCCGTTCGGGTGCATCGCTTGTGTGGGGTGGCGAGGCGTTCGCCGTGCAGCGCGATGGGCGAGCTAACGAACGGCAGCTCTACCTCGATCCATCGGTCGATGCCGGCAAGACGATGGCCGATCTACTGATCGCGTTGCGCGCCGGATCGGCGGAAGCGGGCATGATGCCGAGCGACCAGTTCGTCGGTTTGCAGCTGACGCATTCCGGCCGATTTTCGCGACCAGAGGGGCCGCCGGCACCGTTGGTCGCGCATCGACACCCGCAGCTTGGCATCAAATACCCGCACACGGCCGACGCCCATCAACTGACCGATGGCGAACTCGAGGCCATTGGCAACAACTACGTCAAGGCGGCAAAGTTGGCCCAGAATGCTGGGTTTGACTTCGTTGACGTGAAAACGTGCCACGGTTACCTGCTACACGAACTGCTCGGCGCACGCGGCCGCGAAGGCAACTACGGTGGCGATTTCACGGGGCGTACCAGGTTGTTCGAGCGCATCGTCGCTGGCATCCGCAGTGAGTGTCCCGGGTTGCACATCGGCGTGCGTTTGTCGTTCGCCGACGTGATTCCGTTCGAAAAGGATC
>JBNMND010000245.1:0-8683 GCA_051274975.1 Planctomycetota bacterium
GAACCACGTGCAGCATGGTGATGATCAATCGCGCCACCGGATGCGATGTAGAGCAAGCCAGTCACCGAGCCATGCGGGATGCCACTCTCTTCCGTCAAGAAGTCGCCCATGATGCCGTAGTCGGCGCTGTTGGCCGGCGGCCCAGACTGGTAGCCGAATGGGTGCAACAAGATGTCGCCATAGCAATGCGTGCTGAACACCTGCACGAACTGACGCGTCACCGCGAACGCTTCGACGGCCGCAGCCTCGGGCTCGGAGAACGCGCCGGTACCGCGATAGGTGCTACTCGACGGGTTGGTCGAACTGCCGCCGAACGGCGCCGACCAACCCGTCGCATAGTTGCGGTTGAGGTCGACGCCAAAGATGCCGCCGCCGTTGTCCCGCCGATTCTTGCGCCACAGTCCGCCGCCATTGGGGCTGTTGACGCGGTTGAACTCGTAGCCGTCAGGATTGACGCAAGGAACGAAGTATAGTTCGCGTTCGTTGATCAAGAACGTCGCTTCGGCGTCATTGCCATAGCCGTCGAGCAACTCATCCATGAACACCAGCGTCGTGCCAAGTGACAACGGCTCGCGAGCATGATGCAGCGAGTCGAACAGAACTTCTGGTTCGGACTCATCGACGGCGACGTTGTCGCTGATCTTGACCATCCACAGGTCACGCCCCTCGATCGACTGGCCGATGCTGACCCGCGGCGAGCACAGGTTGGGATACTGGCTGTGGAAGCCATCGAGAATCGCCTCCATCTCGGCGAGCGTGTAGTGACCGCCCATCGCGCCTTGCCCAATCGCAGGCGTCAGGGTGTCCTCGCTAACCGCTGGCACCAACGCGAGCCGAGCCGCGTGCGCCGCCGCCATATCCGCTTCGAGCAGTTCGCAGCGTAGATTGGCCTGCTGCAGCGCCGTCAGATCACCGGGGCGACCGATGACCCGATAGCACACCTCGTGCAACTTGCTGGTCCCGCGCCCGGCGACGTCGAGATCTAACGCCATCAACTGCTGCATCTCCGCTGGCGTGCGGATCGCTACCTCGAGCAATTGCCGCACCGAGGAAGCGGTGTCAGGTGCTTGGGCGAAGGCTGGCGCGGCGAGGATTGCGGCGAGAACAACTGGCAAGTGAGTGGCGCGCATGTGCCCGCAGTCTACTGCCGACACGCAACGCATGCTTGCTGTGGCCGCGTCGCCGCTGCGACATGCGCTGCAGAACACCTGGATCATCCAGCCCAGCGGCCAATTCAAACGCGTGTATTTGCCCGCGCCTCGGTTACACACTTGGCCAGATTGCACGACACTCCCGTCAGTTCCCGCCGTGTGCTCTCGCTGTGGTGGCCGCTCGCCAGCAGCTGGCTGCTGATGGGTGTCGAGATGCCCATGCTGGCCGTCGCGATGACCCGCATGCCAGGGGGCGATCCGCACCTGGCCGCATTGGGCGCGCTGGTTTATCCGCTGTCGGTGCTGATCGAGGCACCGATCATCATGTTGTTGGCCGCGTCAACAGCGCTGGTTCGCAACCTCGACATTCACGAGCAACTGCGCCGCTTCGCCCACGTGGCGGCGGCCGTGTTGACGGTCATCCACGTGCTGGTGGCATTCACGCCAGTGTTTGACTTCATTGCGCTCGACTTGATTGGCGTGCCCAAGGAAATCGTCGAACCGGGTCGCATCGGCATGCAGATCATGACGCCGTGGACGTGGACGATTGCCTACCGCCGTTTCCAACAGGGCGTGCTGATCCGGTGCGAGCAATCCAAACTCGTCGTCTACGGCACCATGATTCGGCTGGCGGCGAACGTGCTGGTGCTTGCGGTTGGCCTCTCAGTCGGCACGTGGTCAGGCATTGTCGTCGGCACGATCGGCATCGTCTGCGGCGTCACCGCGGAAGCGATTTGGGCAGGCTGGTGCTTCCATCGCTTCGCTAAACCAAAGCTTCGGGAACAACAACTTACACGGCTAAAGCTCGATCCGAACCACGTCGAAGCACCGCTAACCGGACGCAAGTTCGCGGCCTTCTACATCCCGCTTGCGTTCACCCCACTGATCACGATCGTCATCCAACCGATCGGTTCCTGGGCAATGAGCAAGATGCCCGATCCGCTGATGTCGCTGGCTGCATGGCCGGCGGTCTACGGCATCGTGTTTTTGACCAGAACCGCCGGCTACGCGTTCAACGAAGTAGTCGTCGCCTTGGCCGGCAAACCTGGCGGCCACAAGGCCCTGCGCCAATGTGGCTACGGCATCGCGCTGGCCGCGACCGTGGTGCTATTGGTCCTGGCAGTCACTCCGATCGGCGAATGGTGGTTCGGCACGGTGACCGGCCTGTCCCCAGAACTGACCGCGCTCGCCAGCGCCTCACTGCTGGTAGCAATCCTGATGCCCGGCTACGCCGTCGCGCAGAATTACCACCAAGGCGTTCTGGTTCACAACCAACGCACCCGCGCGATCACCGAAGCCGTCGTGCTCTACTTGGTCATCTGCTGCACTTGCCTGGTGATCGGCGTCGAGTATTTACAGGACGTGCCAGGAATCCAGGTCGCACTCGGCTCGTTCACGATTGCTGGGCTGTGCCAGACCGCTTGGTTACTACTGCGACGCCAAGGTCCGCCGCGCCGCGAGACCGCGGCGGGCTAGCACCGAACTAGACAAACTTCTCGCCTGGTTGCACCGCGCACGCAATCCTCGACGCACCTCTACTGCGTCTGAATTGCCGGCTACTTGAGCGTGCCTACTTCAGTGTGATCGTGCGCGGCCAACCGACAAATTGCTTCGCGTCCGCCTTGGTTACGTCTACATGTCGCGGCCAGCACTCAAACGTCACCGCGTTCTTCTGCTTATCGAACCGCACGAGCCCGTAGCCAGCGCCGTGTGATTGGGTCTCGGGGTTGGCGTAGGCGTGCATGGTGACCTTGTTGGCGAGGCCATCTAGATAGTCGCCCGTCCACGGCAGCGCACTCTTCGGGTCGCGCGCACCACCGGCAACGCCATCTTCGGGCCACCACCAGCGGCTGTAGATCGAGTTAACGATCGCGGGCACCACGAACGCCCACGGCCCATCGCGATACTCATCGATGCCGTGCTGGATCAACGTCGCCAAGTGCTGGTCGCCAGCGATGTGCACAGCGTTGGCCGCACGAATCAAACGCAGTGCATCGTTGCGCCCGGTCTGCGGCCAGCCGTTGGAGTCGAGGTCTGCGTGCAAACGGTTCTTGATCGAACCGTGCAAGTGCGCGCCGCCACAGAACCCGGTTTGCGAGAGCACGGCGCGCATCGCGACACCTTGCTTGGGCTTGCCCCACTGCGCCAAGAACTTGTGCTGCCGTTCGCCGAGCAGCACGAGACCTTCGAGGTCGATGCTTTTCGGGTCATAGTCAGGGTTGATGATGTGGTCCGGCCGCGGGCCTTGCTTGGGAATCGTGCCGGCTGGGCCGGTCTTCCACTTGCGGTCTTCGAGGATCGCGAAGCTGACCCCGCCCAGCACATACTCGGTGAAGTAGACGCCAATGTTCTGAGCAATCGGCTTGGGATCGACCGGGTCGGGCAGGTGTGCGGTCTGGCCACGCTCAACCATGCGCACGTATTCCGGATGGTGCATGTAGCCGCCGTCGGCGCCGCCACCAAGCTTGCTGACGACGCCACCTTGGCCCCACAAGTTGGCGTGGCCGACGTCGTGGTCGTCCGGGATCGTGATGCATGGACGGTCGCGGAAGGCGTCGCGGAACTGCAGACCAAACTTCAACCAAGCAGCGGTGTGCTGCGCGTGGTCGTAACTCTGATCGCCAGCAAAGAACAACAGGTCCGGATCGTGGTGACGCAGGTTGCGCACGAAGTTCTCGCGCATGCCGCGATCCCTCTTTGAGTTGCACGACAACGCCGCGATGACGATCTCGTTCTGGTCGGGCTGCTTGCGCACCAAGCCTTCAAACATCGCATCGTCACCGTGTCGCAAGCGGTAGCGAACGTCCTTCGAAGCATTCCAACCGTCGACCCGGAAGCACGTCGCCCAGCCGAGATCGTTGACCTTCTGCCGATGTAACTCGACCCACTTGCCAGCCTGCTCCACTTCCAGGCGAACCGTGCGATCTTCCTTCGGATACAGCGGAAACAACTGCGCCGTCATCTTCAGCACGCCGGCATGCACCGTGTAGATGCCGAACGCCACGACTTGATCGCGCGGCACAAACACGTCGACGATCGGCGACTTCTTGCGGTTCCACCAATCGTTGACGCAAACCGAATCGAGTTTCTTGCCGAACGGTGCGAGGACTGGTGGGTCGCCGTGCTGGGCACACAGCGTGGTCGCGGACAACAGCAGGGCGAGAACGGAGAGCTTGGTAGCGCGCATCAACAGCAGTGTAGATCGCTAGAGCGCCGCCGCCCTACCGCCAATTGCTGCTTTCAGCGGCCGCCGCCGGTCTCGATCTGTCTAGCCTCCTTGGCCAGTTCCGGCAGGTCGGTCGCCAGGTCGTATTGCCATAGCCGACCGAAGCGCAAGCGAACCGCGATATTGCGCTGGGTGCCATCGAGAGCACCACCAGTAATCTGGGCGCTCGCCATGCGGTCGGCGTCGTTCAAGGAGCGCGTCGGCTCCAGCGTCACCGGCACGGGCCGCACATTGCCAAACTGATGCAACGCCGCTTCAGACCGGGCCAACAACAATGCCAGTCCCTGCAGGTCCAGATACTGCGACGGAACCACCGTCTTCGATTCGAACGCGGCATAGGCCACACCGCTGAGACCAGCGAATGTCATGCCAAACGCAACGATGCGATCGTGCCCAACGAAGTAGTTGGCCTGCCAACCATCGGTATGCACCGCGGCGATGCGCCCCGCAACCAACAGCGCCTCTGGACCAGCTTCTAACCAGGTCACGCGCGGCGTGTTGTTGAAGGCCTTGACGCGGCCCTTCTGCAACTGCTCTTCCAGATAGCCGATGATGCGCTCGGACTCCTTGCCACCCGGCGTGAACTTCTTGAGACGCTGCCTGCGTTGGCTCTTGCCGCAACGCCGCACTTCGCAGACGACACCGACACTGGGAGCCAACCACAGATCGCGGAGGAACGGTTCGCTGCCATCCTGCTCCGAGTGAATGCGAATGTGTTCAGCCTGGAACGTGCCCGCTGGCACATCGATCGACTCATTGCCAAGCGACTCCGCCCGGTGTTGCCAGACACCGATACCAGACTCCCCCGCTCGATTGCCGCTGCCCAAGTCCGCTCCCAGCAACGGACCGAGCCACTGCCAGCGCGTCAGCTTCGCGGCGGCTGGCTTCTTGCTATGCCAAATATGCATCGGGGACGCTGCGGTGTGCAACGCCCCGCGCCGCAACATGGACTTGGTCGCATGCTGCAAGACTCGATCGCCAGTGACCGACCACAGCTCGAACGTCGTGATGCCCTTATTGCCGCGGCCGACGCGAAGCTGATGAAGCTCGGTTCCGCCCGGCATTTGGGCTGTGCTCTCGGCGGTCACCGTGTGCAACGACGGCTCGAATCCCTCTGGCTTCTCGGGGCTACTCTGAGTCACGAGATATTGCCAAGATGCTCCAGCGCGCAGCCAACTCGAATCCCCAACGACGGGTTGCTGCTCGGGCTGCTTGGCTTGCGCCGACGCCGCGGAACAGAGGGTCACCAGAGCGGCGGTAACGGCGACGACCATTAGATTGATTTGCATACGGACACATTCTCGATTCCAGGCGAGGACAGGAACACTGGCACTGCCGAGACAGCAACGCCGATCTCACCCGGAAACTCCAACTGCTGGTTGGGATCCCAGACAAGCGAGCAGCGCACTTCACAGAATCCTGATGTTGCTGGGGACACGCGACCCAGGTTGTCTAGGCTTGCCGAGGTGAGCCCGTCCCCTAGCAAACCTGGCGAACCGTTCTTTACCGTGCTCGCCGTCGTGGCACTCGCCGTCGTGGTCGCTGGCTTCGCACCCAGCTTCTACCTGCGCGGCACCGACCACCAGCCACTGTCGCCGATGTTCCTGTGGCACGGCATCAGCCTAACCGCGTGGTATGTGCTGGCGATCGTGCAGAGCGCGTTGGTTGGCATTCGTTTCTCAGCCGGCAAGTTGCGCGTGCACCAACGACTGGGCATGGCGGCCACGTTGATCGCCATCGCCGTCATCTACACCGGTATCGCGGTCGCATTCGACTTCTACAACGGCGGCACCACCAACCCGATCCTGACGCCCGAGGGCTTGCTGGTGGCCAACCTGATGAACCTCGTCAGCTTCGCCGTGTGCTTCGTCGCCGGCGTAGCGCTGCGTAAGAAGCCCGAACTGCACAAGCGGTTCTTGTCGCTCGCGGGCATCGTGATGATCGGCCCGGCGGCGTTCCGGCTGGTCGTCAGCTTGGGACTGGCGCCGCCGATGTCGCTGATCATCCAGTTTGGTTTGGTCGCGGCGATGTTCGTCTACGACCGCCGTCGCCTGCAGCGCATCAGCAAGGCGAGCTGGATCGGTGTTCTGTTGATCGTGCTAATGATCGTCGTCACACTCGCCGTCGGATAGCGAACCCTAGGAGTCTGCGCCACGGGAGAGCAAACCGCCATGCACGCACCCTTCACACCATGTCGATTCGCCTCCCGTGACGCAGACTCCTAGCGGCCGCGATACGCCTCGCCCGACGAGATCCACTTGGGCGCGGGGCCACCGACGCAGTAGTGGTCGAGGTACTGCTTCATGCGCATCGAGTAATCGAGCTTGTTCGCATACTGCTTCAGATGATGCGGCTCGCCGCGGTACTGCAAGAACACACACGGCTTCTGCAAGCGCCGCATCGCCATGTAGAGCTCAATGCCCTGCGTCCACGGAACCGCGCCATCCTTGTCGCCAAACTGAATCAGTAAAGGCGTCTTGATGCGATCGGCGTAGAACACCGGCGAGTTCTCGATGTAGAGATCGAGGTCCGTCCACAGGCTGCCACCGATGCGACTCTGCGTCTTCTCGTATTGGAACTGCCGCGACATGCCGGACTCCCAGCGAATGCCACCATAGGCACTCGTCATGTTCGTAACTGGCGCACCGGCAACGGCACACGCAAAGCGATCCGTCTGGGTGATAACGAACGCCGTCTGGTAGCCCGACCAGGAGTGGCCGTGCAAGCCAATGCCGTCCGGCTTGGCGACGCCCATGTCGATCAGCTTCTGCACGCCTGGCACCAAGCACTTGGTCGCGGCGTAACCTGGGTTGCCGATATCAAACCGGATATCCGGTAAGAACACGCAGTAGCCGTTGCTCGCGTAGTACGGAAAGCACGGCCGGTGATTGACGACGACAGAATTGAAGTCATGCAGCCGCTGCGAGAAGAACCGGTAGTAGTAGACGAGCACCGGGTAGCGCTTGCCCTCTTGGTAGTTGTCTGGCTTGATCAGCACGCCCTGCAGCGGCTTGCCATCGACGCTCTGCCAATCGACTAGCTCGGCATGCCCCCAAGCAAACGGTTCGGTCTGTTCGCCTAGGTGGCTGACCTGCGTCGAGTTGCCGAGTTCGAAGTCGCCCACCCACAGGTCCGGGAAGTCACGGTAGGTCTGCCGCGTGAACAGCACCTTGCTGCCATCGTCGCTGTCCGCCAGCACGCTATAGTTCGCAGCTTCCTCGATCACGCTCTCGACCTTGCCGTCGACCAGCATGCAAAGGCCGCGATACTTCTGCTGCTCGTGGCTGACGCTGAGCAAGACCGACTGGGAAACGTCTACATGCGGATCCTTTGGATCCAAGTCGACGAAGCGGAACGTGCGCAGCGTCTTGCGACCTTCGCCGTTCGTCAGGTTCCGGCTCGTGCAGACACCCGAGGCATCGAAGGCGACCTCCCAGATGTCGTATTTGTCGTAGACATAAACCGCCGCGCCATCGGCCCGCCAACCGGCCGTGCCATACGACGGCACGTCAGACGGATAGTCGTGATCTTCATTCGCGAACGACGTAGCCAGCGGCCCGGTGATGTTGTGGTGCGCGCCGGTCTTGCTATCAAAGTGGTTCCAGTCGCCGTCGGCCCAATGCAGCATGTGACGACCAGTCGGCCCAAGCGTCGCCGACCCGGATGACAAGTGCGATCGCACCATACGACGCGTAGCGGTCTTGGTGTCGACCAAGTAGACGTCTTCGTAGCGGCCATCCCAAGTCGTCTCCGTCGCGTAGCGCGCGCGATCCGAACCGAGACCAAACAGGGACCCTTCGGGCACGCGCACCGACTGCATCTTGCGATCAGCAAGCTGCACCAACTTCCCGGTGTCGCCATGCCACACAGCAGCGTAAGTCTGGGTCGAATCCTGCTTCCAGCGCGCCTTCTGTTGGGTGCTGATCTGCGGGTCATCGCTGTGCCAGATGTCGAGTTGGCGTTCGTCGACTAGCGCCTCGAGGTCGAACGCATCGTCTGGGATCACCCCAGCCGCAAGCTTCTTGCCTGCCTTCTTGCGATCGTCGGCCGCGCGCTTGTGCGCAGCCAACGCGCGCACCTTGCTCGCCATGTCGCGATGCCAGAAGCCGGTGAACAAGCGATGCCCCTGCTTGGACCAACGCAGTTCAGGTGTCGTCGGCATCACCCAGTCGTCGCCAGTGGCCCCGGTCCAAGCGATACGCTGGGCCTTGCCGGCATCGATCAAGTAGATCGTACCGTCGCCTTTGTCCCCAAGTTCGTCTTGCGGTGCATCCGCCGCAGCAAAGCGATCGCCACTTTCGGTCCA
>JBNMND010000246.1:0-8659 GCA_051274975.1 Planctomycetota bacterium
TTCGTAAGGGTTACCGCGACGCGCCTGTTCGAGCGCACGAACGACTGGATCTTCGCACTCGGGGAGCTGGTCGTGCTGGCGGGCGACAGCAATGTCGCGGCACTGGCACCGGTCGCCGCACTCGACTCGATCGAGGCAGGTGGTGCCTGGGGCCAGCGCTACTTGACAGACACTGCCGCGAGACGCACCGGCCGCATGGTCTACGCGGCGGCGACGGCGTTCCGGGCATCGGGTAACTTCACACCTGCGGCAGCGCCACGGCCAGTGCATCTACTCGCGCGTGGCGAGGTGCAGCAGCCCCTCGCGTTGGTTGCGGCCGGCGCGCTGTCGTGCCTGCCGGATTTGGAGCGTCACTTCGCCTTGGCGCCGGACGCAGACGAAGGGCAGCGTCGCGCGGCATTGGCGCGCTGGATCACCGACGAAGCCAACCCCTTGTCGTGGCGATCCATCGTCAATCGTGTCTGGCAGTACCACTTTGGCAACGGCCTCGTCGATACCCCGAACGACTTCGGGCGCATGGGCGGCCAACCCAGCCACCCGGAGCTACTGGATTGGTTGGCTGTGTGGTTCCGCGATGGCGACGGCTCGTTCAAGCAGCTGCATCGGTTGCTGGTAACGAGCGCAGCCTATCGCCAATCGTCAGCGCCCCGGGAACCTGATGACCTTGCGCCCAGTCGGGACGCGGGCAATGTCCTGCTTTGGCGCATGTCACGCCGACGCCTCGAAGCCGAGGCGATCCGTGATGCGATGCTCGCGGCCAGCGGCAAGCTCGACCTGACCATGGGCGGCCCGTCGGTGCGTTGGTTTGGTTTTGTCGACGACCACTCGCCGCACTACAGCTACGACTCCTTTGATCCCGATGGCGCAGGCGCATGGCGACGCAGTATCTATCGCCACATCGTTAGGAGTGTGCCGGATCCATTCTTCGAGGCGCTTGACTGCGCCGATGCATCGATCTTGACGCCAAAGCGCTACACGACGCTGACGCCGCTACAGGCACTGGCGATGCGCAATAACCGCTTCGTACTGCGTCAGGCCGAACACTTCGCCGCGCGCCTGCGCACCGAAGTGTCTACCGTTCGACAGCAGGTTGACAGAGCCTTCCGACTGGCGCTCGCCCGCACGCCATCGCCTGCCGAAGCGGACATCATGGCGACGCACGCGGAGCGTCACGGGCTTGCCAGTCTGTGTCGTCTGATATTCAACCTCAACGAGTTCCTGTTCCTCGATTGACCATGTTTTCCCGGCGACAGTTCCTGCAACAATCGGGCGGCGGCCTTGGCGCGGTGGCGCTGGCACAGATGCTTGATGGCGATCCCAAGAGCGCGAGTGTGCCGAAGGCGAAGCGCGTCGTGCAGCTGTTCATGTCGGGGGCTGCGAGCCAGTGCGACACCTTCGACTACAAGCCCGAGCTGATCCGCCGCCACGGTGACAAGTTCGACCCCGGCGGCAAGGTTGAGCTGTTCCAGAGTTCGCCGGGTGCGGTAATGAAGAGCCCGTGGCAATGGCGACGGCACGGCGCGTGCGGCAAATGGATCAGCGACCTGGTGCCGCACCTCGCTCAGTGCGCCGACGACATCGCATTTCTGCACGGCATGGTCAGCACGAGCAATGTGCACGGACCTGCGACGTTCCTGCAGAGCACCGGGTTTGCGCGGCCTGGCTTCCCGGCGATGGGAGCCTGGACCTCCTACGGTCTCGGCTCCAGCAACGACAATCTACCGACCTTCGTCGTGCTACCCGACGCGCGTGGTTTCGCGCCTGGCGGGCCGCGCAACTGGTCGGCTGGCTTCCTGCCGACGCAGCACCAGGCGACGATGATCCGCCCTGATCGACCGGAGCCGCTCGCCGATCTGTTCCCGCCGCAACAGACCGCGTTCATCACTGCGGCCAGTGAGGCTGACGGTCGCAGAGCCCTTGCCCAGCTCAACCGCTTGCATCAGCAAAGCCGCGCCGATGATCAACGCCTCGAGGCGCGCATCGCGTCGTACGAACTTGCGGCCCGCCTGCAGTTGAGCGCGCCTGAGGCGCTCGACATCTCGCGCGAGACCAACGAGGTGCGCGAATTGTACGGCGTCGATCAAGCCCCGACGTCGGACTTCGGCCGTCGCTGTCTCGTGGCGCGGCGACTGCTTGAGCGCGGCGTGCGCTTCGTACAGATCTGGAGCGGCGCCGACAACGGCCACCCGCGGCGCAACTGGGACAGCCACGAGGACCTGGCGCGCGATCACAGCAACATGGCGGCCGAGATGGATCGCCCTGCCGCCGCGTTGCTTACGGACTTGAAGCGCCGCGGCATGCTCGACGATACCGTGGTGCTGTGGACGACTGAGTTCGGTCGCATGCCGTGCAGCCAAGGAGGCCTTGGCCGCGACCACAACCCGTTTGGCTTTACCAACTGGCTCGCTGGCGGCGGCATTCGCGGCGGCGCGTCGTATGGCGCGACCGACGAGTGGTCCTACCGAGCCGTCGAGAACCCGACCACGTGCAACGACGTGCACGCGACGATCCTGCACCTGCTCGGCATCGATCACAAGCAGTTGACGTTCCGCCACAACGGTATCGATCGGCGGTTGACGGACGTCGCCGGGCGGGTGCTGCGCGACGTGCTGGCGTGAGAGCAATTGGTCTTCGACCGCACCGTTCTATCGCCTTGTCCAAGCCCCTACCGCGTTGCCCAAGCTGGACTCAAGCTACACGAGCTACTGTAGAAGACCGACGCTGCTGGCACCGAGAACCCGCTCAACAGCCCGAAGATGGCCAACGATGCGTTCACGACTCTATTCGCTCAGCAGCTGGACATCGTCCAGCGAGTGCCGCTGGGTCAGCTCATTGAGAAGAAGCGCTGAGGACTCCGGCGGCGGAGCGCGTCCAGCTGACAACGTGATGCGGACGCCCGGCTGCACGAAGACACTGCCAGAATCACTTACACCGCGACGGCTGTCATCAACGATTCGATGATGGGCACCATCGCGAACTCCGTGCGCCCCAACAGACGGCCGCAAAGCGAATCCCGCTTCCGGGCGCCTTTCTCGCTGGCTTGCTCGATGCGCCCATCGGCTTCGCGTCCTTGGGGAGCAACCGAGAGATCCCCTGCAGGCGCGGAAGCTCCCTCACCCTGCCGCCTCCGAACGCACCGTCGATGGTTCCTCCTCGATCCAGGCGCCGAGAAGGGTGAACGCGACGGCGAGTACAACCGGTCCCGCAAACAGGCCAACGAGTCCGAATGCGAGAAGGCCACCCACCACGCCGGCAAACACGAGCAGTAGCGGCAACTCAACTCCGCGCCGGATCAGAATGGGCCGCAGCACGTTGTCGATACTGCCCACCAAGATCGCCCAAACCAGCATGGCGACACCCCAGCCGGTGCTGCCCTGCGCAAACAACCAAACCGCGGCAAACGCGACGACGGGTGCCGCGCCGATCTGCGCAACCCCAGTGACAAACATGACGGCTGCCAACATTCCGGCCGCAGGCACGCCCGCGACCCACAGTCCGACGCCACCGACCAGTGCCTGGACCAGGGCGGTGACGATTACGCCAAAGGCCACGGCGCGAATGCTCTGCGCCGCGATGACGATGGCGCGTTCGCCGCGGTCGCCCGCGAGCCGCCGTGCGAAACGACGGACGCCGCGAACGAACTGCTCGCCCCGGGCGAACAGCAAACCCGACAGGATTATCGTGAGCCCAAACTCGACCAGCAGCATGCCAACGCTTCCGGCCTCGATAACGAACCACCGCGCTAGCTCCTCGACGTGCGGCCGCAGCTGACCGGCCAAGCCTTCCTGTCCCTCGGCGGCGAGCCCCGACCAGCGCTCGGAGAAGCCCGAGCCGACGAGCGGAATGTCAGCGATCCACGCGGGAGGTGCTGGCACGCCTTCCTCAAGCAAGCGATGCAGCCACACCGCGGCTCGCGGAGCCCCATCAATCAACGCCGACAACAGTATCCCGAGCGGCAGCAGCAGCACCAATAGCACGGCACCCAGCATCGCCGCGACCGCCGGCCCGCGTCGTCCGCCGAATCGAGCCTGCAGCCGGCACATCAGCGGCCAGGTCGCAACGACGAGCAGTGTGGCCCAGACCAGCGGGGCGAGAAACGGCTGCAGGATCCAGAAGCTCGCCAGGATCAGCCCCCCCACGAAGATCACTGCCAGAACGGTACGCGTCAGATCGCGTGTGGGCATCGATTTGGACATCGCCTGACTCTACCCAGATTGGGGGTGTAGATGATTCAACCTGCAGTCTGGACCACCCGAACCCAACCAACCGACTCCTTCACCCCTTTAGCCAGCCGTCAACCAGCAAGCCAGCGACCGCATAGCCTTGTGAGGAGGATCCAGCACAACCCGAGTGCGACTAGATTCGAATCAGACGTTGCCGACGGTCAATGCGAATCCGTCACTGAGCACAATGCCGGCGGTGTTGGACAGCGGCTGGATGGTCCACGAATGCAAGAACAACGGATAACCTAGCAACGCGAGATTCGACGGCACTGCTAACACGAACACCGCCGAGTCGACACCGCTTGGAACCGTTGCCGCTGTCAACGTCAAATCAGCACCTTGCAGCAGGCTACAGGCCTGGACACCAAACGGATCAAGCGCCACTGGCAGGTTCACCCCGCCCCACTGTTGATCGTCGGTGACCTGCAGATTCCGGCCTACTGACGACGCATCATGCGGCGGTCAAGCGACCACCGAGCCGCACCGGCCAACACAGGGCAGAGGTGCATGTGATCCAACCTGCAGTGCGGACCAGGATGGCTGGCCAGACCCGCGTGTGCCAACCTGACAGCCTCTCCAGAATACGCCAATATGGCAGTTTCCCGCCGGCCAATGGTGATCGCGAATAACCCGTAACTAACTGAATACAAGGTAATTGCGTTACTCGACAGCTATTGGCACACCTTCTGCTCTATGTCTGGCTCAACCAACCAAAGGATTCGCCATGGATATGCAGAAGCTCACCCAGAAGTCCCAAGAGGCTGTTCAAGCCGCGCAACAGAAGGCCATCGAGCATGGTCATCAACAGGTCGATCCGCGTCACCTGATGCTTGGGTTGGTTGAGCCAGCCGACGGTCTGGTGCGAAGCCTATTGCAGCGCATGAACGTGCCGCTCGATGCCGTGGTTGGCGCCGTGCAAGCCGACTTGCGCAAGCTCCCAAAGATGTCGGGCCCGGGCTACTCCGCTGACAAGATCTTCCTGACCCAAGAGTTGGCCGAGATGCTGACCGCTGCCGAGAAGAAGGCCGGGCAGATGAAGGACGAGTATGTGTCGGTCGAGCATCTGTTCTTGGCGATGCTGCAGCTTGCGAAGGGCGAATTGGCGGAGCTGTTCCGGACGTTCGCGATCGAAGAGTCAGGGTTCCTCACTGCGCTGAAGGCAGTGCGTGGCAATCAGCGCGTGCAGAGCGCGAACCCTGAAACTACCTACGAGGCTCTCGAGCGCTACGGCCAGGACCTCGTGCAAATGTGCAGGCAGGGCAAGGTCGATCCGGTCATCGGTCGCGACGATGAGATTCGTCGCGTCATCCGCATCCTGTCGCGCAAGACCAAGAACAACCCGGTGCTGATTGGTGAGCCCGGTGTTGGCAAGACGGCGATTGCCGAGGGCTTGGCGCAGCGCATCGTGCGCGGTGACGTGCCCGAAGGTCTGAAGGACAAGACCGTATTCGCGCTCGATATGGGCAGCCTCGTCGCCGGTGCCAAATATCGCGGTGAATTTGAAGAGCGATTGAAGGCCGTGCTCAGCGAGATCAAAAACAGTGAAGGCCGCATTCTGTTGTTCATCGACGAGCTGCACACGATCGTTGGTGCCGGCAAGGCCGATGGCGCGATGGATGCCGGCAACATGTTGAAGCCGATGTTGGCGCGCGGTGAGTTGCACTGCATTGGCGCCACGACGCTGGACGAGTATCGCAAGTACATCGAGAAGGACCCGGCCCTAGAGCGTCGCTTCCAGACCGTTCTGGTCGATCAGCCGAGCGTCGAAGACACCATCTCGATCTTGCGCGGGTTGCGCGAGCGGTTTGAACTGCATCACGGCGTCAAGATCCAGGACGCGGCTTTGGTCAACGCGGCCGTTTTGTCCAACCGCTACATCAGTGATCGATTCTTGCCCGACAAGGCGATCGACCTCGTCGATGAAGCTTGCGCAATGATTCGCACCGAGATTGATTCGCTGCCGGCCGAGCTAGATGCGGTTAGCCGTCGTCAAATGCAGTTGGAGATCGAGGAGGTGGCGCTCTCGACCGAGAAAGACGCTGCCAGCAAGTCACGACTCGTGGAGCTCAAGAAGGAGTTGCAAGAGCTGCGTGGCAAGGTCGACGCGATGCGTGCCAAGTATGACGCGGAGAAGCAGTCGATCACCAAGGTGCGTGGCTTGCGCAAACAGCTCGAGACTTTGCGCCGTGAGCAAGAAGGTGCTGAGCAGAGCTACGACATGAACAAGGCGGCCGAGCTGAAGTATGGCTCGATTCCCGCCGCAGAGCAGGCACTTGCAGCCGAGGAGGAGCGGCATGAAGGCGAGGCTCAGAAGGGCGATCGTTTGTTGCGCGAGCAGGTCACGAGCGACGAGATCGCACAAATCGTGGCGATGTGGACCGGGATCCCGGTGACCCGACTCGTCGAGGGCGAGCGTGAGAAGCTGTTGAAGCTGGACGAGATCCTGCACGAGCGAGTGGTCGGCCAGGATGAAGCAGTGCAGTGCGTTGCCGATGCCGTCATTCGCGCGCGTTCGGGCATCAAGGATCCGCGTCGCCCAATTGGCAGCTTCCTATTCCTTGGCCCGACCGGTGTCGGCAAGACAGAGTTGGCCAAAACGCTGGCCGCATCGCTGTTCGATAGCGAAGACAACCTCGTGCGCATCGACATGTCTGAATACATGGAGAAGCACGCCGTCAGTCGCTTGCTGGGCGCGCCTCCGGGCTACGTCGGCTACGACGAAGGCGGGCAGCTGACCGAGGCTGTGCGTCGGAAGCCGTATTCCGTCGTGTTGTTCGATGAGATCGAGAAGGCTCACCCAGACGTGTTCCACGTGCTGTTGCAGATTCTCGATGATGGTCGTGCGACCGACAGTCAGGGGCGCACCGTCGACTTCAAAAACACTGTCATCATCATGACATCCAACGTGGGCGCGCCGATCTTGCTCGATGGCATCACCAAGGATGGCAAGATCATGGACTCGGCGCGCGATCAGGTCATGGCCGAGTTGCGACAGCACTTCCGTCCGGAATTGCTCAACCGCATCGACGATACCGTTCTGTTCAAGCCGCTCCAGTCCACCGAGCTGCGTCGCATTGTCGACCTGTTGTTGGTTAGCCTGCGCGAACGACTCGTTGATCGGCGCATTTCGATCGACGTCACGGATGACGCGAAGACCTATCTCGGCGAGCAAGGCTACGACCCGGTCTATGGCGCGCGACCGTTGAAGCGCTTCTTGCAGCGAGAGCTAGAGACGCGCATCGGCCGCAAGTTGATTGCGGGAGAGATTGTTGATGGCAGTACCGTCACGGTCGGCTTGGTCGACGGCAAACTCGATATCACGACGACAGAACTTGAACCCAACCTCTCATAGGAGGGGTTGGCAGTGGCTGCTGCACTAGTCGGCACTCGGCGTGCTAAGTCGCCACCCGCATCGATAGCGATCGGGGCCCCTGTTCGCGGCGAGACCTGCTCCCGGGGCGTGCTTGCTTGCTGCGAAGCTCACAGCAGCTAGCGCAGCGCGTCAACCAGCGCAGCCAGCGTTGGCATCCACAGACTGGCATGCGCAGGACGGTCGAGCAACTCGTGCACCAACGCCGCGCGGCACAGCGCGAGGCGCTCGACCATTGGTGGACGCCGAACTAACGGCTCCGTCCACCAGCCTGGCTGCCAAGCAAGATCACTGGCTGACAGTGGCTTCAATTCCATTCGACGTCAGCAAGCCAAACGCGTCCTGCAAGGTCAAGCACACCGATTGCGCCGCGAGCTGCAGCCCCGCCAACGTCAGGTCGTTGGGGATCGGAATGCTCGTCGTGGCAACCCCGCCGAAGTTGAATGTAGTGACGTTCGCGAGGGATCCGCCGATGTACATGTTGCAACCTGGGGCGCCAGGCAAGGGGAAGCCGGGCGGCACGCAACCAGCCTTCGGTAGCGCCGATTCCACGACGAGGGTTGACCTCACGCTCGTTCTCACAAACTGAAGGAACCCCCTATGCGCCGTTCACTGACCCTGTTTAGTGCAACAGCAATGGCCTAATGATTACGAATCCGTAGCAATCAAGATGCGATCGTTACACACGTGATAACTAGTAGCAGTCTCGCCGTTCAATTAGCGTCTTTGCGATGAGCAACACCACAGGCGCGAGCCCTAACCAGCAGTTGTGGGAAAAGGGTGACTTCACGGCGATCGCAGAGTCCTTCATGCGTGAGCCAGGAGCAGCACTCGTTGCATCGCTGGGCGTAACCCCGCAAATGCGCATTCTTGATGTCGGATGCGGCGACGGCACAACGGCACTGCCCTTAGCTAAGCACGCCGCTGATGTGCTAGGCGTCGACATCGCAAGAAACCTGGTCGACGCGGGCAACGCACGCGCCGCAGCGGCAGGCCTTAAAAACCTGCGCTTCGAGCATGGCGATGCAAGCGCGTTGACCGATGTCCCGGACGACACCTTCGACCT
>JBNMND010000247.1:0-8597 GCA_051274975.1 Planctomycetota bacterium
ACCGCGTCGTGCAGAAGCTGCTAGAGCGAGCGTTGCTGGAGTGCCGCACCGAGAAGAAAAGCTAGCGGCGTTGCGAGCTCCCGCAGTTTTCTGAATAGCGACTGCCCGCTGGTGGCATTCAGTCTTCGGAGGAAAACTTCGTGCAGCGTGGTGCAGTCGAAGCAGTTCTCATGCCGTAGGGAGTGAGAGCCGTTCGAAGCTTGCTTAGAGCGAATTGCCTTAAGCGAACGGGTTCGAGCGACGGTTCGAACCATTGGCCGCTGCTGCCGTTGAAGGCGCGGGCCGAGAAAAAGGAGCCGGGGGTTAAACTTCGGGAAAAAGGGGAAGAAGGAGAGTCAAGTTTTTACGTCCGTCGCGGACAACCCCCGGCAATGTGTCGGTTCCTGCGCAGCCACTCGATGAGAGAGCTGAACAGGGATGTTCGTTCTAAGTGTCAATCATCGAACCACTAGGAGCATGCTGCATCTACCGTCAGCATAATCTTCAAACCCACGGTTCGATAATCGAAGGATAGCCCACGATTTGGTCGCGGTCAAACGCCTATTGTCGGTAGTCGTGCCCGTTCGTTAGCCTGCCTCGGGGTCACTACTTGGTAGGAATCGAGCTCGGGCTGAGCTGGATGGCCGCTAGCGCCGGGTGATCTGCAAACCGAAGGGCGACAGCTGTAGCTGGCATTTGGGCGGGACCAATGTCGTTGCTGTGGACTCCTCAATGATCGCCGGGCCATAGAGCGGCTCAGCAGTCAGTGATTGGCGGGCGTAGATCGGCAGCGCGGAGCCCCCGAGTGGTGGTCGGCGGGTAATGGCTGGTTTGGGGGCCCGCAGGGCATGCGCGTTACTTGGTAGGTCGGCGGCCGGCAGGGCGCTGGCGGTGCATTCAGCCCGGGCCCTGAGCTGCACGATTTCGATCGCGGCGTCGGTGGCGAACCCAAATCGTCGCTGGTGCTCGTCACGGAAACTTTTTGCTAGGCGGCGGGTTAGCGGCAGCCGTAGGCAGGCACCCTGCCCCTGGTAGCGCACCATCGCTTCGACGCGGCCACGAGCCCGCTTTCCGTCGAGCAGGCCCTGAGCCTGCGCCAGCAGCTCCTGGCCGCGGGCTAGGATCTCCGCCAGGCCGCCTGAACGGAAGTTCTGGCCGCCAGAACGGAAGTTCTGGCCGCCAGGACTGAGCGAGGCCCGCACCGCTTCGGTGACCTCGGTGGCCTCGCCTGCCAGCGCCAGCCCGACCGCTGAGAACGCCCCTGGATGGCTGGGCATTACGGCGGAGGGCATGCCGAGTTGCAGCATCAGCGACGCGGCGTGCAGCCCGCCGGCACCGCCGTAGGCGACCAGCGGCACGTGAGCCGGGTCGACGGCGCGTTCGGCCGTGATCACCAGAATGGCGCGGGCCATGGTCGCGTCGGCGACCGTCAGGATGCCCTGGGCGGTTTTTTGCGGCGTCATGCCGAGTTGCTTGGCGAGCCGTTCGATGGCCCGGACCGAAGCATCGACATCGATGGGGAACGCGCCGGCTAGCAGCGTGTCCGGACCGAGGTGGCCGAGCGCGACGTGCGCGTCGGTGACGGTTGGCTCGCTGCCTTTGCCGTAGCAGGCTGGGCCCGGATCGGCGCCGGCACTTTGTGGCCCAACGCGCAGTGCACCGCCGGCATCGGCGTAGGCGATGCTGCCACCACCCGCGGCGACCGTGTGCACTGGCACGGTTGGCAACGGCAGCGGCAGGCCGGCGATGGTGCCTTCATTCGACAGCGAGGTTTCGCGTTCGACCAGGCAGACGTCTGCGGAAGTGCCGCCCATGTCGAACGCCGCCGCGCGGTCTAATTGCAATCGCCGCGCTACCTGGCCGGTTGCGAGTACGCCGCCGGCAGGTCCGGAGAACATCGCGCGAGAAGGAAACTGCGCGGCTTCTTTGGGCGGCAGGATGCCGAGGCTCGAACGCAGCAGCCGCAGCGTGCCGTTGCCGATGCCGTCGGCGACGCGACGCGTGTAGCGGCCGACCACCGGCGCGATCGCTGCATTCAAGATCGTGGCGCTGAACCGTTCGTATTCGCCAAATGCAGGCAGCAGGTCGGCGCTGCACGTGATCGGCACGTCGGGCAGCGCGCGTTGCAGGGCAAGTTGTAGTCGGTGTTCGTCTTTGGCGTCCGCGGGCGAGTGCAGCAAGCCGATGGCGATCGCGTCTGGGCGCAGCTTCTTGACGGTAGCGACGGTCTTGGCGATCGCGTCGCGCGTCAGCGCTTCGACAACTTCACCAGCCGCGCCGCGGCGGCACGCGACGCCAACCCGCAACTGCCGCGGAACCGGCGGCACCGCGCGATGCGGGTCGAGGGCGTAGAGGTCGACGCGTTCTTGGCGGCCGATTTCGATCAGGTCCTCACAGCCGCGGTTGGTGACGAACACCGTGCGGGCCAGGTCACCGGTCAGGGTCGCGTTGAGTCCGACGGTCGTGCCGTGCACCAGGTCGACCGGTTCGTCGGGGCTTTGGCGAACGGCCGCGAGGCCGTCCAGCACCGCGCGTGACGGGTCATCGGGCGTCGAACGCAGTTTGTGCACGAGCATCTTGCGGCCGCGGATGCGCACCACGTCCGTGAAGGTGCCGCCTGTGTCGATGCCGATGCGAGTAGCCACGTGCGACGGACGTTAGCCACCAACGGTCGCGAACGCACGGAGGTTGCTGATCCGTCGCCGCAGGGCCATAGATCTGGGGCGGACCTGGCGCGAACTGCGATCGACCTTGGCGGAGGACCCGGTGCATGGCTTAGCTTGTTCGCCGAATGCTGTCGGCGATCGATTACCTAGAACTGGCTCCACGCGCCCTGGGCGCGTTCTTCTTGGGCGCGATCCCATTTGCGTGGCTGATTGTGCGCATGTGCAAGGGCATCGACGTGCGCACGCTCGGCAGCGGCAACGTCGGCGCCACCAACGCGAGCCGCGCGTTTGCCGGCAAGAGCGCACGCATCGGGGTGTTTTTGGCGGTTTATGTGCTGGACGCCGGCAAGGGCTTCTTCGCGACGCAGCTCGGCTGGGGTTGCGACTCGCTGGTTGCCGCGGTGATCTGTGCTGCCTGTGGAATCCTTGGCCACGTGTTCACGCCATTCCTTGGTGGGCGAGGTGGCAAAGGCGTCGCGGCCGCTTCAGGCGCCTTGGTCGCGCTCGATTGGCGCGTCACCGTGATTGGCTTAGCCGTGTTCTTCTTAGTGCGCTTCTCCACCGGCCACGTGTTCTTCGGCAGCCTCGCGCTTGGACTTGGTCTGGCGGGAGCGGCGGTCGGCGTCGATCCGGCTAATGCGTTCGGCGATCGTCTGCCGCTGACGATCCTGACAATCTTGATCGCGGTGTTCTTGTTTTGGACTCACCGCAGCAACCTGAAGAAGTTCCTCTCCTCGAGGCAGTCATGAGAATCGCGATCCTAGGTAACGGTGGTTTTGGCACGGCGATGGCGCTGACACTTGAGCGCGCTGGCCATGCCGTGTCGTTGTGGGGTCACGATTCGGACTACACGGCATCGATCGCGGCTACGCGCACGAACCCGCGTTACCTGTCGAACGTCACGCTGCCCGATTCGATTCGCGTCAGCAGCGATGCTAAGGCGGTGCTCGATCGTGCTTTGGTGATTCTGGTTGCCGTGCCGACGCAGCACATTCGCTCGGTGTTGTCGGGCATGGGCGACGCACTCGCGGGCGACGTGCCGGTGGTATCGTTGGCAAAGGGTCTTGAGCAATCGACCGGCCAACGGCCGTCACAGATTATTGCCGAAGTGCTGAAGGCTCCGGAGCGTGCGTTCGTTCTCAGTGGTCCGAGTCACGCCGAAGAGATTGCGCACGGCAAACCGACTACAGTGGTGGTGGCGGGGCCCGGTGACGATGCGTTGCTCTACCTGCAAAACGCGCTGCAGACGGATCGCTTCCGCGTCTATCGCAACAGTGACCTGCTGGGCGTCGAACTGTGCGGCGCGTTGAAGAACGTCATGGCGCTCGCCGCCGGCATCGCCGATGGCCTTGGCTATGGCGACAACGCCAAAGCGGCGATCCTGTCGCGCGGGCTTGTCGAGATGCAGCGCTACGGTCTGGCTTGCGGTGCCGATCCGAAGACCTTCTTCGGTCTCGCCGGAGTTGGTGACTTGGCAGTGACGGCGTTCTCGCAGCACGGCCGCAACCGCGCGTTCGGCGAACGCATTGGCAAGGGCGAGACGTTGGAGCAGGCGTTGCAGTCATCGCCAAAGGTGGCCGAAGGCGTGTGGACGGTGAAGGTCTTGGCCGCCGAAGTCGAGAAGCACGGCGTCGAGATGCCCATCGCGACGGCGGTCTGGCGTGTCCTATACGAAGGCATGTCCCCGGAGCAAGCGGTGACGCAGTTGATGGAGCGCGATCCGAAAGCGGAAGGCTAGGTCAGAACGCGAGATCGGGGTGGCTGTGGTGGGGTAGGATTCTCGACGCCTCGTGGTCTTCGCTTCGTTCATCTTCCTGTTCTGGTTCCTGCCGCTGGCACTGCCGCTGTACTACGCGGCACCGGCACGTCTGCGCAACGTGGCGCTGATCGCGTGCAGCTTTGGGTTCTACGGATGGTGGCGGCCGCAGTACGTCGGGTTGATGTTGCTCAGCGTGCTGATCGACTACTTGGCGGCGCGCATGATGGGCGAACGCGGCGAGTCGCAGCAAGCTCGTCGCAAGAAGTGGCTGTTGGTTTCGGTCGTTGCGAACCTCGGCCTACTGGCGTGGTTCAAGTATGCGAACCTGTTCGCCGAGACTTGGAACGATGCCACGCCGTGGCCGATCGAATGGGAAGCGGTGGTGTTGCCGATCGGCATCTCGTTCTTCACGTTTCAGTCGATGAGCTACACGATTGACGTGTATCGGGGCGACGTCAAGCCGACGCGATCGCTGCTCGACTTGCTGTGCTTTGTGTCGATGTTTCCGCAGTTGGTCGCCGGCCCGATCGTTCGCTATCGCGACATCCAAGGCTCGCTGATCCGTCGCACGATCAACTTGCGCATGGCGAGTGATGGAGTGCTGCTGTTTGCGTTGGGCTTCGTCAAGAAGGTGCTGATCGCTGATTCGGTGGCACTGCTCGTTGATCACGTCTATTCGGGATCGGACCCGGGTTTGATCGCGGCATGGTTTGGCGCGTTCGCTTACGCGTTCCAGATCTACTTCGACTTTTCCGGCTACAGCGACATGGCGATTGGGCTCGGGCTGTTGCTCGGCTTCCGCTTCCCAGAGAATTTCCGTTCGCCCTACCTCGCCCACAGCATGGTTGAGTTCTGGCGTCGCTGGCACATCAGTCTGAGTTCGTGGCTGCGTGACTACCTGTATGTGCCGCTCGGCGGCAACCGCGGCAGCGTTGGCCGCACGCAGTTCAATCTGTTTGCGACGATGATGCTCGGCGGTCTGTGGCACGGCGCCGCATGGACGTTCTTGTTGTGGGGTGCGTGGCACGGCTTGTTCCTCGCGCTCGAACGAAGGCTTGGCCGCGCCAACCCGTACCACTTCTTGCCATACGCCGGCCAGGTGTTCCTGACGTTCTTGTTGTGGACGTTGAGTATGGTCATTTTCCGCAGCGCGACGATGGGCGAACTCGGCGAGATGTTCGGCGGCATGATCGGCTTGCGCGGCCTTGGTTCGATGCCCGACCTCGGCGTGCAACAACCAGTTGTCATCGTCGGCATGCTCGTCGCGTTCGTGGTCGCGTTCTTCATGCCGCGTAGTTCTCAGTTGGTTCGCCGCTGCCACCCGCTGGTCATGCTCGGAGTGTTGTTCGCCTTCTTGATCGCGGTTTGCCAAGTGCTCGCCGTCGACTTTGTGCCTTTCATCTACTTCCAATTCTGATCGTGACGGCCATCGAATCCAATCCGCTGCCGGACCCGCAGACCCCAGGGCAATGGGCCGTGCGCTGGTTTGCCGTAGTGCTCGTCGCCATCTTATGCGCGAGTGTTCCGGTTGTGCACATCGTGTGGTACGGCGTTCTCGGCAACGATGAGGCAGTGCTCGAGACTTACAGCCAGAAGAAGGCGCCGGCCGCGACAACGAAGAACGTGCTGTCTGGCAAGTGGATGCTAACGAAGGAGCGGGAGCTGCAAGAACTGTCGCCGGTGGTGTGGTCGCTGCGCGGTCACTGGAATGAACTGCGCTTTCGCATGGGCATTCCGCAGAGTGACAAAGTCACCTTCGGAAGCGATGGGTGGTTGTTCTCGACGGGCGCCATGCATCATGACTACGGCCCGTTTGATCGTGCGCGGGAGAAGCGGCTTGCGGCGTTCGCCGAAGTGCGCGATGCCGTTCGCGCAAGCGGTGGCGAACTCGTTGTTGCGATTGTGCCCGACAAGGCGCGCGTCTATGCCGATCGCGCGTTCCCCGACGGCGTCATGCCAGCTCGCAAGGCGAAGCTCTATGGCGATCTGCTTGCCGAGTTGGATTCACTAGGCATTGCACGTGTCGACTTGGCGACCCCGATGGTCGCGATGCGTGCGACGATCACATCTGACAAGCCGGATGACCAGCTTTACTTCGCACATGACACGCACTGGCGCCCAGCTGGTGCGTTGATCGCTGGCGCTGCGATCAGCGCGGTCGTCGAGTCACGGTTCGGTTCGACCCTTTCGCCTCGGCAGACGTTGCGCCTCACTGGTCCGACCAACGCACGCGCCGTTGGTGACCTGGCGTCGTTGCTTGGTTTGCTGTCAGGTTTGCGGCCCGATTCAGATCGCGGTCAGCACACTGTGGCGATGAGCCTGTTGACCGATGATCTGACGGAGGTTCGGCAATACTACGGTGCGGAATTGGTGACCAAGGCCGGTCCCATTGGCATGTTCGGTGGCGATTCGAGTGCCGAGATCGTGGTCGTTGGTAGCAGCTTCTCCAAGGAGAATGGCATGATCGCGATGGCGATTGCTCTCAGCCGGCCGGTGCAGGGCAACATTGAACTTGGTGCCGCCGCGAGCGTGCCCATGCAGGCGACGTTGGAGCAAATGCGGAATGGCAGGACGCCTAAGGTCGTGATCTGGGAGATTGTCGAACGCGGGATGTTCTCTGAGTTTTGGTTGAACCCGAAACTCTAGCCGAATCTCCATGAGGCGCACCGGCACGAGGCTGTAGCCGGAGCCAAGCTTCTGGCACGATGCGCGCGATGAACCGCGCCTTGATTCCGTTATCCAGCATGTGCCTCTGGTCGGTTGCCGTCGCGCAACAGAAGCAGTTGCAGCCGATGGACATGTTCCGGCTCAACTTCTTCATGAACGCCGGCGCTGAGGATCCGGTTGCTTGGCTCGATGCTGACAACTACTTGGTCTTCGACGCGGGCAAGGGTGGTCGCGGCGCGCCGAGTTGGGCGCGGGTTGCGGCGTTGACTGGTGATCGCGCGAACTACATCGACAAGGCGGCCTTGCTCGCCAGTCTTGGCAAGGGCGTCGATGCCGGTGCGTTGGCCGACCCTTCCGCCTGGATTTGGAACGAAGACCACACGCGCTTCGTTCTCAATGTTGGCAAGGATCTCTACTCGTCCGGCCTCGATGGCAAGGCCGTGCCGTTGACCAAGACACCCGACTCGGAAGAAGTCGGTGTGCGGTTCTCACCGGACGGCAACAGCGTCGCGTTCATCGCCAACTACAACTTGCACGTCGTAAAGGCGACAGGCGGCGACGTGCGCGCGCTGACGACCGAAGGCCATAGCGATTTGTTCTACGGCCGCCTCGACTGGGTCTACCAAGAAGAGCTCTACGGTCGCGGCAACTTCCAGGGCTACTGGTGGTCGCCTGATAGCAAGCAAATCGCGTTGCTGAAGCTCGATGAGTCGCCGGTCGAAGAGTTCGTGTTGGTCAGCGACATGCCTGCGCGTCCGACCGTTGAACGCACCAACTATCCAAAGGTCGGCGAGCCCAACCCGATCGTCGACATTGGCACGATCACGATCGCCGACGGCAAGACGCAGTGGTTCGACGTGTCGGACTATCCAGCCGTTGATCGTCTGGTCGTGCGCGTCACGTGGGCGCCGGACAGCAAAGAAGTGATGTTCCAAGTGCAGAACCGCGAACAGACCTGGCTCGACATGCGCGCAGGCAGCGTCGCGTCCGGCAAGTCGCGTCTGCTCTGGCGCGAAAACAGCGATTGCTGGGTCGAGGCGAGTGACGAACCGGAGTGGCTCGACGGCGGCAAGTCGTTCTTGTGGCTCAGCGAACGCGATGGCTTCAAGCACATCTATAAGTTTGGTCGCGATGGCAAGCCGCAAGGTCGCCTGACCGAAGGCAAGTGGCAGATCAAGGAACTGGTCGCTGTCGACGAAGCCGCTGGCTGCGTCTACGTGCTGTCCGACAAGGACTCGCCGATCCAAACGCACCTGTACCGCTTGTCGCTCACCGGCGGCGGGATGAAGCGCATCACGACGGGTCGCGGCACGCACGACGTGACGATGGTGCCGGGCAACAAGGCGTTCGTAACGCACTGGAGCGATGCAAACACGCCGGGTTGCGCCTACCTGCGCGACCTCGACAACAAAACGCTGCGCGAGATCGCTGTGTCGAAGCCGCAGTTGATGAAGCCGTTCGGTGTTACCGAGCCGGAGTTCTTCCAAGTGCCGACACGCGATGGCTTCCCGATGGAAGCGATGCTG
>JBNMND010000248.1:0-8553 GCA_051274975.1 Planctomycetota bacterium
CGTGAGACACCGTCTCCGACAGCGTCTTGACGTGATCTGTCAGCGCCTGGATCAAGCGCCCCTGCTCATGCATCTCGCCACTCAACGCCTCCACCGTGCGTTCCAACATCGCAAACTTCGATTCCAGCTCAACACGATCATCAGTCATGAACATGTGTGTACGGTGCCAGGACAAAAAACAACATCCTCGCGCGCGTCCGGTGGCAGCAAAATGACTCCTACCCGGGCCGCGATCTTGCAGCTCCTTCTTCAGCGCCACGGCGAACACTTCCTGCACCAAGTCGTCGAGCCGATCGGCCCGCGCCCCCAGAACAAACCGGTAGCGCCGGAGCATCTCGACCTGGCCGGGCAGGTCAGCCACGCCAGCCACCGAGGGCGAGCAACAGTCGACGAAGAGGTCCATGACCGAGACATCTGCAGCGGGGAGCCAAAGGCTTCATGAAAATGCGCGACTTACACCGGCGGAGTTGGCGCCGGACCGAGGCGGAAGGCGGTGAGGATGTGTTTTTTGGTCCTGGCACGGCACGCACATTCTCGACGGACACCGTGGGGCGGCGAACTTGTTGTTTCTTGTCCTGGCACCGCACTGACATCTCCACATTTGCACTAGTTGTCCACAGCTGGTCGCTGAAGGGAAAGCAACTGAGTTTCCCCTCGCGTGACGGCTCCAGAACCGCTGTAGTCCCTCGCGCAAATGCCACGCCGCGAAGACCTGAAGACGATCCTCATCCTGGGTTCTGGGCCAATTGTTATCGGTCAGGCCTGTGAGTTCGACTATTCGGGCGTTCAGGCCTGTAAGTCGTTGCGAGCAGACGGCTACCGGATCGTGCTGATCAACAGCAATCCGGCGACGATCATGACCGATCCGGAGATGGCCGATCGCACCTACATCGAACCGATCACGCCGGATGTGGTCGCCAAGATCATCGAGAAAGAACGGCCGGACGCGATCCTGCCAACCCTCGGTGGCCAGACGGCACTCAACTGCGCGATGCAGTTGCACGACCAAGGCGTGCTCGACAAGTTCGACGTTGAGATGATCGGCGCGACGCCGCAAGCGATCATCAAGGCCGAAGGACGCCAAGAGTTCCGCGAGGCGATGGGCAACATCGGCCTTAACTGCTGCCGATCGAAGCTCGCCTACTCGATGAGTGAAGCGCGCACGGCACTCGACGACATCGGCCTGCCGTGTGTCATCCGCCCCGGCTTCACGATGGGCGGTAGCGGCGGCGGCATCGCCTACAACCTCGAAGAGTTCGAAGACATCTGCACGCGCGGATTGATGATGTCGCTCAACAGTGAACTGCTGATCGAAGAGTCGATCGTTGGCTGGAAGGAATACGAACTCGAAGTCGTTCGCGACAAGAACGACAACTGCATCATCGTCTGCTCGATCGAGAACTTCGATGCGATGGGCGTGCACACCGGTGACTCGATCACCGTCGCGCCGGCGCAAACGCTGAGCGATCGCGAATACCAACTGCTACGCGACGCGTCGATTGCGACGCTGCGCGAGATCGGCGTCGACACCGGCGGCAGCAACGTGCAGTTCGCGATCAACCCGCGCGACGGTCGCATGATCGTCATCGAGATGAACCCGCGCGTCAGTCGCAGCTCAGCACTCGCGAGTAAGGCCACCGGGTTCCCGATTGCGAAGATCGCCGCCAAGCTCGCGGTCGGCTACACGCTCGACGAACTCGACAACGACATCACGAAGACCACCAAGGCGTGCTTCGAGCCGTCGATTGACTACTGCGTCGTCAAGTTCCCACGCTGGGCCTTCGAGAAGTTTCCGACCGCTGACTCGGTGCTGACGACGCAAATGAAGTCAGTCGGCGAGTGCATGGCGATCGGCGGCACTTTCAAGGAGGCGATGCAAAAGGCGCTTCGCGGCCTCGAAACCGGCCGCAACGGCTTCGGCAATGTGCCGGGCAAGCCCAACTGCAAGGCCGATGAGTTCGACGTCGAGTCGATCCGCCCCCACCTCGCAACGCCCCGCGCCGATCGCATCGACTGGATCCGCAACGCGCTACTGGTCGGCATGTCCGTCGCAGACATTCACGAATACTGCCACGTCGACCCGTGGTTCCTCGACCAACTCGAGGAGCTCGTCGAGCATGAGAAGCTGATCGTCACAGCCGCCGCCAAGGGTGTTGCCGGCATCGACGAACACCTGCTGCGCCACACCAAGCAGTTCGGCTTTAGCGATCGCCAGATCGCCGCTGCCTGCCCGGAAGGCACGACTGATTGGGATGTGCGAGCTCACCGCAAGACGCTCGGCATCATCCCGGCGTTCAAGCGCGTCGACACGTGCGCCGGCGAATACCCGAGCCAGACGCCCTACCTCTACTCGACCTACTCCGGCACCGAGGACGAAGTCGATTCGGCGCCGGCGACTGGTGCAGTGGCTACGACGCCCCCAAAGGCACCGGGCAACGGCAAGCGCGTCGTCGTTCTCGGCGGCGGCCCCAACCGCATCGGCCAAGGCATCGAGTTTGACTACTGCTGCGTGCACGCCGCGATGGCACTGCGTGAACTCGGCTACGAGACCGTCATGGTCAACAGCAACCCCGAGACCGTGTCGACCGACTTCGACACCTCGGACATGCTGTTCTTCGAGCCGCTAACGCACGAAGACGTCATGAACGTCATCGACCGCATCGAACCGCACGGAGTGATCGTGCAGTTCGGCGGGCAAACGCCACTCAACCTGGCGCGCGGCCTCCAGGACCACGGCGCGCCGCTCGTCGGCACCAGCGTTGACTCGATCGAGACTGCCGAAGACCGCGACCTGTTCAGCAAGTTGATCACCAAGATCGGCATCGACCAGCCGCCAAATGGCTTGGCCGCAACCGCCGAACAAGCGATCGCCGCCGCCGCATCGATTGGCTACCCAGTGCTCGTTCGTCCAAGCTTCGTGCTCGGCGGCCGCGCGATGGAAATCGTCTACGACCAGACGACGCTCGCCGACTACCTCGTACGCAACCCGCACTTCTCGAAGCACAGTCCGCTGCTGGTCGACAAGTTCCTCGAGGCGGCGATCGAAGTCGATGTCGATGCGATCTGCGACGGCAACGACGTCATCATCGGCGGCGTCATGGAGCACATCGAGGAGGCCGGCATCCACTCCGGCGACTCGAGCTGCTCGCTGCCGCCCTACACGCTGTCAGACGGCATCATCCAAGACATCACCGAGAAGACCCGCACGCTCGCCAAGGCGCTCAACGTCATTGGCCTGATGAACGTGCAGTGGGCCGTGCGCGGCGCCAAGGTCTTCATCATCGAAGCGAACCCGCGCGCCTCCCGCACGGTGCCGTTCGTCAGTAAGGCGATCGGTCAGCCGCTCGCCAAGATGGCGGCGCGCCTCATGCTCGGCGAAACGCTCAAGGACGTCGGCGTCGTCGAACGCCTCGAGCCACCGTTCTTCTCGGTCAAGGCGCCGGTGTTCCCGTTCGGCAAGTTCCAAGGTGTCGACACCGTGCTCGGCCCGGAGATGAAGTCGACCGGCGAAGTCATGGGCATCGATGCGCGCTTCGGCGCCGCGTTCGCCAAGGCGATGGTCGGCGCTGGCAACACCCTGCCGCGCGACGGCAAGGTGTTCGTGTCCGTTCGCGACGAAGACAAGCGCCTGATCCTGCCGCTAATCGACCGCATGGCCGGCCTCGGCTACGAGATCGTCGCAACATCAGGCACCGCGCGCGCCTTGAAAAACGCCGGCATCAATGTCGAGCGCATCTTCAAGGTCCACGAAGGCCGCCCGCACGTGCTCGACTTGATCCTCAACCGCGAATGCCGCCTGATCATCAACACGCCAAGCGGCCGCCGCGAACGCAGTGATGACCGCCTGATTCGCAGCTCGGCGGCCAGCCATAGCATCCCGTGTATCACGACGATGGCCGCAGCTTCGGCAACGATTCAAGGCCTTGAGATGTGGATGAAGCAGCCGCTTGAGGTGACGGCGCTTCAGGATCACCACCAAGCGTTCGCTGTCGAAGAGATAAAGGAGTAGGTCAGCGCGATCGAGCGCCCGGGTCACTTCCCGTAGACGTGGTAGGTCACGGTGACCCTTTCGCCGAACAGGGTCACGACATCCTGCTTGGAGAAGGCAAACTGACCGCCCACCTCCAACTCAGCGAGCGCCTGGCACTTCGTCAAGGCGCGCAACTGGTCGAGGCTCAGTTGCGATGGCCAACTGTTTTGGAAGAGCTGCAGGGCATGCAACACGGGAGCCGTAGCCAGCTCGTCGAGAAACGGTATGCGGTGCGCGCTTAACCGCAGTTTGCAAAGATTTGGCTGCACACCTAACTGCCGCATTAGCGGCTGGGTCACCGAACCGGTAAAATCAAGCTCGAGCAACGGCAGTGTCGCGATCGCATCCGCGATGGCGTTGGCCGCCGACTCGCTTTGCTCAATGGTGTCGCGTGACCCAAACGTGAAGGTCTGCCGAGCCGTGCGCACCCTCAGTCGCTGCAGAGACGCGAACCGACGCAACTCCAGGTAGTCCGCCGGCAACAACTCCGTTGCCCACAGTTCGAGGGACAGAAGGTCATCAGGCAGCGCCTTGAGTTCGTCGCCACCGATCGACGTGCTCTGGAACTTCATGTGCTGCAAGCTCTCAAGCGACTTGAGCTGCGACAGGTCCGCCGCACTTGGCATCCAATAGTTGCCCTTGCCCTCTTGCCCAAGCTGGCGGGTGCCGAAGCGATGCAACGTCAGCCGGCGCAGAGTCGACATCGCACACAGCTCGGCGAATGCTTCGCCTTCAAACCCCTGGCAACGCGACAGGCTCAAGCCCTCCAAGCCAAGCTTGCGAAGAGTGCGAACCACCGCGGCATCGCATGGCACCAAATCGAGCTGCAACGAACGAAGGTGCGGCAACTGATCCAAGGCTGCAACGAACTCCTCGGTAAGCGGGATATGCCCCCCCATCACAGAAAGCTCACGCAAGCTCGCACAGGTCCGTAACGGCGTGAGGTGCTTACCCGTCAACTTGACGTGCATTGGCAACGTCAACGATTCCAGTGCCGGCAACGACGCAAGCGGCGCAAACACCTCCGCAGGCGCATTTGGCCACAGCGTGTGCTTCGAAATAAACTCGTAGCCAGCGATCTTCACGTTGAGCGCCCCGATCTGCAGGCGGCGCAACGAACGGAACCGCTCGAGCAATCGCAGGTCCTCGGTCTTCAGCAGCCGGCACGTCAGGTTGGTGATGTCATCAGGCAGCGCCTCAACCTCAGCCCGCCCTTCTGCCCTCAACGCGACCCCAAATGGAACAGGATCCTGTGCGGACACAAGGTCGCCCGTGCCGCCCCCCAAGAAGACCAGCACGGTGATGCCGATCCCCAGCAAGAACACAGCTGCCTGCAACCACGGCACGCGACGCGCTGCGGGGCCTGCGGCCAAAACGACCGCGTCATCGCCGCCATAGACCTGCGCCAGCGCCGCATCGAGCAAACGCTCATCGGCAGAGTGTTGTGCTGTTGGGTTACTCATTGCTCCTCCTCCAATTCCGCCTGCTGCATTCGCTTGGTGATGCAGTCGTGCAACCAAGTCCGCAACCGACGTAGCGCGCTCTTCACGCCATCAACGCCAAGACCGAACCGCGCAGCAGCCGTGGCTCGCCCATCACCATCCGAATACGTCGCCTGCAACAACTGCCTGCTGCGCTCCGGCAACGTCGCCACGCATCGCTGCAGCGCGTCGACATAGTCATCGCCGAGCCCATCGCCACAGCGACGATCCCAGATCTCATCCGCTTCCTGCAACTGCCGCTCGTCAATCGTGCGCTTGTTCGAACGCAGCCACAGGTGTCGCGCCGTGGTCCGCAAGAACGTGAACACCGCAGCCGCCGACGTGTCGTCAAACTCGGGGCGACGCAGCGCCACCAAGAACGTGTCCTGCACGAGATCCTCCGCGTCACAAGACGACGCGCCGAGCACCCGTAAGTAACGCCACAACGCCGCACGATGCTTCGGCGTCACGACGCCGAGCTTCGCATCACGCGCGGTCGCGGAAGTGTTCGCAGAAGTTGCCACTCACCAACTACGATCTCCGGACCGGTGCCAAAGGGTGCATCGAGATCCAGATTCGGTCGAAAACGAGCTGGCGGTGAGCCGCTATTTGACCGCGACTAGACATTCGGACGCGCCATCGCCATCGAGATCGCCTACCCGAGCGTTGCCAGCCTTCGCCGCAGCCGCCAGCTCCTCGCCGCCAATCAGCGCCCCCGAGAAGCCCTTCAGCACGCCGTACTGGTCGAAGTGGCGCGCGATGCGTCGGCCGTTCTTGTAGGTCGTCAGCAACACGCGATGGCCCGACGCTGTGTTCATCAGCAGGTTCTCAGCGCCGTTCGCCATTGCGCCAGCAAACGGTCCCGTGGTGCGCGCGAGTTGCGCACCCTTTTGGAAGTGGTAGATCATCAGCTGGCCATTGCCAGGTCGATCCGTTCGCCACACAAGCACATCGTCGTTGCCGTTGCCGTCGACATCGAACACAGCGAAGTCTGACACGTCTCTCGGTGCAACCCCACGCAACGCGGCGAGCAACTCGCCCTTGTCGGACACGATCCTGAGATCCCCCACCGCATCGATACCGCCGCCATACAACGACTGCAAGCCAAACAAGTCCGACGGTGCAAGCGGCGCCGAACGCACGACGCCCGTGCTCATCACGGCATCCGCAGCCGTGCTGTGTCCAAGACCGAGCACATGGCCGAGTTCGTGCAGTGCCGTGCCGTAGAGCGAGTAGCCATCACGATCGTGCTCCGCATCCGCAACCCATTTGCGGCCGGCATCGAAGTGCACAAACGTTCCGCTATGCACAGGCCCCGAATGCGCGACCGCTGAATCCGCACTGAATGGTTCACAAGCGCCGTGGTGGCCTCGTCGCCAACCCAACGTCACGTCGGGCTTCGCAAGTTCTTCCGCAACGACAAACGAAACGAGGCCCGTCTCGGTCCACGTCGCACACGCGCGCGTAACCGCGACACCGAAGACTTCAGCATCGAGCGGCCCAGCACGAGCTTCGATGCGATAGGTCAACCGACCAGGATCAGACCAGCGACCGCGAACCGTGAAGTGCGGCACAACTGGCGCCGGCGGCTTCGCGCCTTGCACATCGCCAGGCTGCGCACCGTTGCCAGCAGGCGCACGCGCCGGGGTCTCCGGCGCGCAGCACGTCAATGCCAGCGCGAGTAGCGCGGACACCAGGACCATAGGATCACGGCGACTCACGTCAGCCAGTGATACGCCTACAGGTCCTCGAGGAACAGGATCAGTGCATCCTGCTCAGCAGTCGTCAGACTCTCGTAGTTGATGCGAACCGCCTCAGCTTCGCTGAAGTGCGCCAGAATGGCGCCGCGCAGGTCTTCGGCGCGACCGTCGTGCATGTAAGGCGCAGTGCCCTTGATGCCCCACAGGACTGGCGTCTTGTAGAAGCCCGCCTCGGCACCTGGTTCGGCCATGCCGCGGAAACCCACCGGCATGACGTTGTGCAGCAGCAGGTTCGAGAACAGCGGAACCGGCCCTGTTGGACTGGCCAGGCTCGGCGTGTGACACTTCGCGCAACCGATCGAGTAGAAGGTCTTGAGGCCTTCGGTCACCTTCGGATCGGTCGAACCACCCCGTGCAGGCGGCGGCAGCATCGCCATGAAGTGCGCGATGTCGTCGACCTGAGCTTGGGTGACTTCGGGATCCGCAACGTTGTCGGCATCGGCAAGACCAGCAAAGCCGCGACCGTTGTCGGGCGTCGTCAGACCGAGTTCGCCAAACATCGCGTCGTTGACGAAATCAACCAAACGCGGAACCTGCGCCTTCCAACCAAAACGACCGATCTCCAGGTTGCCCGCAACCGTCAAGCGACGAGCGACTCCAAAGATGCCATCGCCATCGGCGTCATTGACGTCTTCGTTAGCGACGATGACCGCAGCAGGAATCTGGTCGATCGCGCCGTGCCCGATCACCGACGGCGTTTGCCGTTGCTCGAACACGTCCGCACCACCAATACCGATTGGGTAATCCTCACGACCATGCACCGAAGGCGGGAACAGCTTGCTGAGCCCCTGACCACCGGGAACATTCGTGAACGGGCCAGCGCCGCCGTTGTCGTTGCCGAAGCGCGACACGTTGAGTTCGAGGGCACCAGAACCACCGATACCTGGGTCATGGTGACAAGCGCGACAACTGTCCGCGTTCATTTCAGGAGCACCGAGGCCCTCCGCCAACGAGAACGGCTTGTCAAACAATGCACGTCCGCGATCAAACTGCGGATCCTCACCGGGCTGCCCCTGCAAGAACAGGAACGAAACACAGATGGCGCCCAAGGCGATATGTGAGAGTTGCATTAGAGGTGCCTCAGGAACGCAATGATGTCTTCTTGTTGGGTGGCGGACAGCGCTTGGAACGCCGTGCGGCTAGCCGCACCTTCGCCACCGTGTAGCAGGATCGCGTCGCGCAGCGTCGGCGCGCGACCGTCATGCAGGTAAGGAGCAACGTTCGCGGCACCCCACAGCGGCGCCGTGCGCCATTCGGCTTCGGTCGTCATCGGGTCAATCGA
>JBNMND010000249.1:0-8460 GCA_051274975.1 Planctomycetota bacterium
GTCATGCAGGTCGCGAACTTGCCCAGCCATCGCTTCTTGCACGCCAAAGATGTCGGCGCGCTGCAAACGCAAGATGCCGACAACCCGATGGCGGCGCAGCTCCCAGCGGTTCTCGCCGTCGTGCTTGTTCCGGTAACGAACGTTGAACGACATCACGCGCACCGTGTCGATGGCGGGACGCGGAACGATTTGCGCAGTGATTTGCGCACTGAGTTGCGGCGCGAATTGCGACGCGGCCATCAACAGAAGGAGCCCAAGGCTTCGAACCATGCGCGCATCATAGGCGCGAGCAGCACCAGTGTTCGTCGCGATTGCGTCGCAGTTGGCAGGGAGCTGACACCACTAGCGCGCGAGGATGTTGTCTTTTGTCCTGGCACCGTACGAACATTCTCGTGACGCTGCGGGGGCATGCGCGTTGCCTTTGTACTGTTTCGCTACTTTGCGTTTGGGGGCATGCAGAGAGACATGCTCGCGACGGCGGAGCTGTGTGCGGCTCGAGGGCATGACGTAACGGTCTTTTGTTATGGCTGGGAAGGCGGGCGGCCTCGTGGTGTCAAGGTGGCAGTGCTCCAGATTTTGGGGCGTGCAAACCATGTGCGGGCGGCTCGGTTTGATCGAGCATTGCGGGAACGGCTGGCGGCCGGGCGGCCCGATGTGGTGATTGGCTTCGACAAGATGTCGGGGCTGGATATGTACTTTGCGGCGGACCCCTGTTTCGTGGCGCGCACCGCGAGTCGGCCATGGCCGTATCGACTGCTGCCGCGCTATCGCGCGTTTCGACGGCTGGAGGAAGCCGTTTTTGGGCCGGAGTCGCAGACACAGATATTGCTCCTGGATCCGGCGGAGCGCAGCAAGTTCCAAAGTGTGTGGCACACGGCGGGCGAACGGTTTGTGGCCCTTCCCCCCGGGATTGCGCGGGATCGCTGCAAGGGCGCCGATGCGGCAGCACTAAGGCGAGCAGGACGTCAGGAGTTTGACGTTGGTGACAACGATCAGCTGGTGCTACTGCTGGGCGCGAACTTCTTGCTGAAGGGACTCGATCGCGCGATGCATGCAGTTGCGGACCTGCCTGACGAACTGCGCGCACGCACGCGGTTGCTCGCGGTCGGACAAGACGCCCCCAAGTGGGCAAGCACGCTGGCCGCGAAGCTTGGCATCGATGGTCAGGTCACGATGACACCTGGTCGGCAGGACATCCCTCGGTTGCTGCAAGCGGCCGACTTACTGCTTCACCCGGCCCATCGCGACACCACCGGCACGGTACTTCTGGAAGCAGTCGTCGCCGGGCTGCCCGTACTTTGCAGCGCGGACTGCGGCTACGCGCACCACATCACGGCAAGCCAGTGCGGGTATGTGGAAGCCAACTGGGGTCGCGACTCCGGCGCGCAGCAGCGATTCGTCGAGTTATTGCAGCAGGACACGACGCAGATGCGAACTGCTGCGCTGCGCTACGCGGGACAACACGACCTGCACGCGATGCACGAGGAGATCTGCGACCGACTCGAAGCGGCTGCACGCTAACAGCTTCCTAGCCATTGCCTTCGACCCACAAGCCGCAGCGCACAGGACACCACCAGACTTCGCAATCGAGCGCCTGCAACCACTCGACGGCCAGGTCGACACAGTTATTGAGCAACACATATGAGTTGTCCATCGGCACGAACCTGAAATTGAAGTCCTGACGCACCACGACCAACTTGCGCGCGCCATCGAACTCCGCCTGCAAGCGGCGCCGCAACAGCGCAGCCTTCTCGCGACTGACCACGACCGACTGCAGCTTGGCCCAGCTCGCGCGGTTGCGAAGTTCATTGGCAGTGCGAGCGCCAAACGTGCGGCGACCAAGCGTTCCTTGGGTCGGCCACAGCATGGTCGAAAACGCGTTGTACCACGAATTGTTGGCAAGCGCGAACCAGCTCCAATCGCCAAACCCAAACTCGACGTATTGGTCCGGGTTGCCCGACGAGCCCGGATCGGGCGGCAGCACGATGCCGGTGTGCATCGCTTCGGACAGCACGAAGACCTCCACGGGATCGAGCGGATCCGACGGCTGCATCACCGTCGACGTGCAACCGACCGACAAGAAGCCCACTGCCCAGACCGTAGCCCAGCCCATCAACGCGCGACGTCCACGCCATCGTTTACGAAGCTGCTTGGCGAACGAGTCTCCAGCTTGGGCAGCGCCTGAGGCATCGATCATGCTGCGCGACTCTACTGCGGCTCGGGTGGCCCAACCAACGACGATTCGCACGGCGGATCCGCCGGTTGTTCAGAACCATCGGGACCGGCATCCGGCCCCGCATCGGCGGAGGGCTCGTCGGGTTTGCTCTCGGCGGCACCGGACCACCAACGGCCAGTGATCAGACGGGCACCGCGCGAGAATGCGAAGTATTGCCACGCCCAGCCCATCATGACGGCGATGCGGTTGCGGAAGCCAACCAGGTAGGCGATGTGCACCATCCACCAGACCCACCACGCAAACCAACCAGAGAACTCCATGCGGCCAATCGAGCCAACGGCCCTGGCACGGCCAATGGTGGCGATTGACCCCTTGTCCAGATAGCGGAACGGCTTGGTGTCGCGCCCGGCAACCAAGGCCTCGATGTTGCGCGCCACCGCGCGTCCAGCCTGGATGGCTGCGGGTGCGACACCTGGCACCATCTGGCCCTTGCACTCAAGATTCATCAGGTCGCCGGCGACGAACACGTTGTCCAAGCCAGGAACGCGCAGGTCGGGCGCAACCTTGACGCGGCCCGCGCGATCCGTTTCGGCACCGAGGGCAGCACCGAGCGGCGACGCGGCAACGCCAGCGGCCCAAAGCACGGTGCGCGCCGCGAGGTGTTCTTCACCAAACTGCACACCATGTTCATCGATGTGCGTAACCCGCGAATTGAGTCGCACCTCAACACCAAGTTGTTCGAGCTGCTTCTTCGCCTTCTCAGACAAGACTTCGAGGTATGGCGGCAAGACGCGATCCGCCGCTTCGACCAGCACAACCCGCAAGCTGCGCGGATCGAACGAGCGGAAGTCCTTGGCCACGGTTAGGCGGCCGATTTCGGCGAGTGCTCCCGCCAACTCAACACCGGTCGGCCCGGCGCCCACGATGACGAACGTCAACGTCGCGCGCAGTTTCTCCGGGTCGCTGTCGCCGTTGCGCTCGGCAGCCTCAAACGCTGACAACACACGACGACGAATCTCGAGCGCATCTTCGATGGTCTTCAGGCCCGGCGCCCACTTCTCCCATTCGTCCTTGCCGAAGTAACTGTGCGACGCACCGGTCGCGAGCAACAAGTAGTCGTAATCGATGTCGCCATCGCGCAACTTCAGGCTGTTGTTCTCCGTATCGATGCCACGCACACGACCGAGCAGGGTGCGCGCATTCTGCTGCGATCGCAGCACCGAACGAATCGGGTAGGCGATGTCGCCAGGATTGAGCGCGGCCGTCGCGACCTGGTACAGCAAGGGCTGGAACAGGTGATGGTTGCGACGGTCTACCAGCGTCACGCGCACGGGAGCCCGTCGCAGGGCGCGCACAGCCATCAAGCCGGCGAAGCCGCCGCCGACAACGACGACGTGAGGCAGAGACTTAGGCATAGTTGGCTATCAACAATACCAATCCCTAGTCCGCAAGCACGTGGATGCCGACCCGATCACTGCAACCTCGCGTGACGTGCGGAATCGCACGAGCTAACACAGGTATGATGCCCCTTCTGCGCCTCGTCGGGCTGCTACTCCGCCCACTACTCATCCCACAAGCATTCGACATTGGCGAACGGCGACCTCGACGCCCTAACGTGCCGCGTCGTCGAGCAGCACCGCAAGGGTGACTTCTGCCGCTGGCTGGTCGTCGAAGTGCACAACAGAGGCGCCGTTGGTTGCGAACCAATCGCGTGCGAAGTGACGCTGCCAGCCAAACGCCGGACGGCCCCAACACGCGCGGTGCGGTTTGAGCGCACCAAGATGTCGCGGACTCAGCGCTTCGCGCAGACCAGTGCTCGCCGACGCCTTTCCGATCACACGCCGACCGCTGCACAACCGCTTGCAGCACGACATCGATGCGTTGATCTTGGTCACGTTGACGCAGCCAATCGACGCGGACGAGCTGTAATCCGCGACTTGGCGCCCGACACCATGACTCTGCGCAACCTGCGCCTGCACTGAGTACGGGTGGTGACCTTCTCGCGCACCCGAGCCCCCGCTATGCTGGCCACCATGCGCACCGCCTTGCTCGTGTCTCTGATGATGACCTTCGCCGTAGCCACCGAGCTACCCGCGCAAAAGAAGCGCAGCAAGAAGGCGATCCAAAAGGAGCAGAAGGCTCCGAAGGACGACAAGAAGACCGCGAAGGACAAACTGATTCGCAGGCTCGACAAGTTCCGCAAGTCGAAGGCGAAGACGAAGTCCAAAACCTGGCGCACACGGCTGCCGCAACCGCCGGTGCAGAAGTTCGACCCGAAGCTTCAATACCTGTGGCACCTCGACACGTCGGTCGGCCCACTCGTGATCACCTTGCTGCCCAAAGCCGCACCGAACCACGTCACCAGTGTGATCTTCCTATCGCGCTGCGGCTTCTACAACGGACTGCAGTTCCCGCGCGTGCTCAAGGGCTTCATGGCGCAAGGCGGCAGCCCAACCAATAGTCAATCGGGTGACCCCGGCTACACGATGGACGGTGAGTTTCTGACCGATCAGAAGCATGACAAGCCAGGCGCACTGAGCGCGGCCAACTCAGGACCAGGAACGGATGGCTCGCAGTTCTTCCTGACGTTCGTGCCGGCGCCACATCTCGATGGCTTGCACACGGTGCACGGCTTTGTCACCGAAGGCACCAAGACGCTTAAGGCGATTGAGGCGCTCGGCGTCGTGAAGGACGGACAGACTCTCAAGCAGAAGGTCACGATCCTGCGCACGTGGATTCGAGTCGTCGACGCGCCCGAGACGAAGGGATCGACCAAAGACAAGAAGTGAAGCTAGGCGCGGCGCGGCTTCTACTGATTTCGCCACTCGGTCAACCGCTGGTCCGCGGCTTCCGCGCCCTTACTTGACAGCCAACTCAGCCAATCGACGGCTGACTCGGCCCACTGCCAATCGAGCACGCATCCGAGCAACAACAGGGCACCGAGGGGCACCGCGACCTTCGCGATCATCACCGTCAACCGCAAGGCGATGTGCAGCGCGTAGAGCGCGACCCAGGTCCCGATGAACGTGGCGCCCGCAGCGAACGACGTCGTCAGGACGTCGGGGTCGCGGCCATAGGATAGGAAGCCGACGAAGGTTGCGCCCAAAGCGGCCATACCAAAGAAGCTTACGGAATCGCTCTTCAAGACCCGGGGAGCAATCCGGCCAGCAACCGGGGGAGGCGGCGCGGGTGCTGCTGCCGCCATTGCTACCGTTCCGTTATTCGTCATGCACTTATGCCTCGCACTGCCGTGAGCCGTCACGGGAGCGGGCCACTGTCGTCGTGCCAACGACAGTATTTGCAATTCCTTGAGAACAGACCTCCGCTGGGCACCATTTGAAGAGCCAACCGCCCTAAAGGCCGGCCGCGAGCTTGCCCACCAACTCGGCACTGGCGGCTGGCCAGCCCTTGACAGCTCGCCCGAAGGCCTTGTGCATCTTACGCAGTGGCTTGGCTCGCTTGGACTTCTTCAAGCCGAACAGCTTGCGTTCGAGCTCGAGCGCCTTGTTCAACGCCGACACGGCACGATCCGGCGGATCCGCAGCTTGCAGGCGCTTCGCATAACGAACCGCCTGCTGCTCGCGCGCAACCAGCAATGCGTCCCGCATTAGCGGTGACGATTGCAGACCAGCCCTTGGCCTTTTGCGAACGAAGCTCGCGGCAGCGCTTGGTAACGAGTGCTGGTTCGCCAAGCGATTCCGACTATTCCATCGCTCTCTGCAACAATCGAAGCGGCGCCAAACGGTCACGGATGCAGATGTTTTTGGAGCGCAGCGACTGACGCTCACCTTCGACAAACGGAATGCGAAGCACCACTTCGCCCTGCTTGCCTCGATCACCGGCACCTTGGGCACAGACGCTCGGCGCCCAGACCAACAGCAGGCAAGCAACGGAGAGACGGTTCAGGTGTGACTCGACGACACCTTGCCGCGACTAGTTGTGCGCAACCCCGAACCGGCCGCCGGGTGTCTCGGCTTGCCGCCGCATGGTTTCGAGCAGGTCAATGAGGTCAAACGGCTTGGCCAACACCGGCACGCTGAGGTCTGCCGGGCGCACGGCCGACTCGGGGTGACCTGTCATCTCCATCCGGCTTCTGCTGGCTATCGATTCCCTGGCAAACCCCCTTCTCAACGGGCCGGACCGAAAGTGTGTTGGCCCGCCTCACTCACCTGCGGCCCCATGGTATCCTCGTTCTCACTCGTCTGCTCGGCCCTGCGACCCGAACTGCGTGCATCTCCTCAGATGCGCAACAGCTTCACCGCTACCGATTGTGCTCACCAAACTGTGAAGACAGCGTGGTGCAAACCGTGTCGTGCTAACCGTGTCGTGCTAACCATGCCAAGTATCCTCCATGCGATTGCCGCAGTTGCCGCGGCGTTGTCGTGCGTCAGCGCGCGTGCTCAGTTTGCGGAGGTCTTGGGGCCACAAATCCCGACAGTCAATTGGTCGACCGCGTTCTACGGCAGCGGCATGGCAACCGCCGACTTCGACGGCGATTCTGACATCGACATCATCGTGGCTCCTGGCTTTGGCGGGCCGTTCCAAATGTTGCGCAACGATGGCGCGATGACGTTCACCGATGTGTCGGCGACCGCGGGGCTCGGTAGTCACCCATCGCCGCACGCAATCGAGGCTGCCGACGTCGACAACGACGGCGACAAGGATGTCTACGTTGGTGGTTCGCTGACGCCGGCGCGGCTGTATATCAACAACGGCGCGGGAGTCTTCACCGAAGAAGCAGCGGCGCGTGGCGTGCTGCATTCGGATGACAATTTCTCAGTGTCGTTTGGTGACTTCGATCGCGACGGTTGGCTCGACATCTATCTTGGCAACCGCCACGCAGCGAATGGCATCACAGCCGGTGCCAACCGCCTCTACCGCAACACTGGCAACGGCCACTTCGTCGACGTAACCGCGACCGCGAACTGCGCCGGCAACAGTTTGACGCTGGTGTCTATCTTCGTGGACTTCGATGAGGATGGCTGGCCAGACCTGTTCGAAGTGTCCGAGAAGCCGAACCTGATGCCGAACGAGCTGTATCGCAACAACGGCGACGGCACATTCACACCCGTGGCCGCACTCCACGGTGCCAACATGGCGATCCGCGGCATGGGCGTCGACTTTGCGGACACCTTCAACGATGGCGGCATCGACTTCTATTGCACCGACCGGCAACCCAGCCACCTGTTCCAGGTGTGGGACCCGCAAACGCAGTTCTACAACCAACACGCGGCCACGTTCGGTGTGCAAGGCGGACAAGTCGGTTGGGGCTGCGGCTTTCTCGACTATGACAACGATGGCTGGCAGGACATCTACGTTGTCGAAGAGAGCTCGCCAAACAACCTGTTCCGCAATCCGGGCACGACGTTCGCTGCGGCCAACACGTGGACCGACGTCGCGCCCGCGCTCGGAGTCAACCAGATCTACTCGCAATACACGTTCTCGTTGGCGGACTTCGACAACGACGGCAAGGTTGACATCCTGCAACGCTGGCACGCTGGCGGACTGCTGGCGCCCAACGGCATCGGGCTCTACCAGAACAACGTCAGTGGCGGCAACTGGCTGAAGTTCCGAACCATCGGCCGCGTCAGCAATCGCGATGGCATTGGCACCCGCATCGAAGTGCAGAATGGCGCGACGTTGCGACGACAGTATGTGCGCAGTGGCATCGGCTTTCTCGGCGGTTCCGACCAGCGGCTGCACTTCGGATTGGGATCGTTCACGCAAGCCGATCGCGTCACGATCACGTGGCCGAGCGGCCAACGCCAGTTCCTGACCGATGTCCCCGCCAACCAGATCCTCAACATCGTCGAACCGACCCTGACCGCGGCCGGGCCGGCTCCGATCGGCGGTTCAACGACGGCAACGCTGTCGGTTCCCGGCGACGAAGGGTTGCCCTACATGATGGTGTTGTCGCTGTCCGCAACTGCTGGCATTGCGCTTGGCAACGGCGACGTGCTGCCCATCGACTTCGATGCATTGACGCAGATCACGCTAGATCCGTTCAACCCGATCTTCGTCGGCTCGATCGGCACCCTCGACGCGGCCGGTCTTGCGACGGCAACCCTCAACGTGCCGCCGGTACCATGGCTCAGTGGCTTGACCGTTTACGTTGGGGCAGTAACGATAGACGCCCCGACGTTCCCGATCGCACGCACGACGCTCGTGAACGCGGTTTCGATCACAATCCAATAGCTAGGTCACGCGTGTTGTGCATCGTGGGCTCGCGCTGACTTTGGCGTATACTGGTTTGATCCAGAATCGCCGGCACCACTTGACGTCAT
>JBNMND010000250.1:0-8455 GCA_051274975.1 Planctomycetota bacterium
CGAGCGCAACTGCTCTGGCTGCAGTAGGCCTGCTTGGATCAGGCGTTGGCCGAGGCGACGCAGTGTCAGGCGGGTTGGAACCAGGATGCGGACGTAACCCTCGCTGCAGAATATCTGGCGCTCTTCCAGGGGGTTGCGCACGCGCAGCACGCCTTCCATCTTGGACAATGCCAGAGTCTGGAAGATGTCGGCAAGACGGATTTGATCCAGATCACCATGCATGGTGACGGTTTGGTTACCGTCATCAAGTGAGGTGCCCTCGACGTTAGCGTCCTCCTCTGCCCCTGAGAGCAAGAAGTCGACTTCGGCTTCGTTCAGTATGTCCTGGTTATCCGTCATGCCTAATCACGCGTTGCTACACGGTGGAAGCCCTCGCCATTTGTGCGGGTGGTCCATGTGGCTAGCTTTCGGGCTTATCGGACTCCTTTGTGCGCTGGCTCAACCCGTCTCAGGACAAGTCCTCATTGAAGAGGTCGGAGTCATCACCGGGCGCAACCCCGTCTACAAGAAGCGCTTCGAAGAACTGCTGTTGACGGTCTCTAGTCGGGACCTACACGCCGGCTGGCAGCTCGCTCGCGATCTTGGTCGGCCGGTCGCACCGGTGCTTTGGCAAATGCTGTCTGAGCAGCGTTCGAACGTAGACCGGCGACTGGTGTTGTTAATCGCAGCAGTGCTGGCAGAAGGGCCCGGCAAAGATATTCGTCTGTTTGAGCTGCTCGATCAGCGCCAAGCGATGCTGCAGGAGCGGATCATCGCCGCGATGTTGATCGCACTCGGTCCACATCGCACGCGGCCGATGGAAGATTTCTGGTCGCGTTGCATCGGTCCCAATGTCGAGCCGGAGCCGTTGCTTGGGCTTGCCGTTCGTATTGCCTGTGCGCGCTTTCCCGATGCCGCCAAGGGCGCGCCGATGACCCGCGGCGACGATCCGGGGATCGTTGCGGCTGCTGCGTTCTCGGGCTTGCGCATGTCGCCACAGATGCGGAAGAGGCTGTTGCGCAGAGAAGGCCGGCACGCGGAGTTGTTCCTTCGCGGCGCGTTGCTTGGCGAAGGCTGGCGTCACGGTATGAACGGGGATCCTCCGACTTTGCTGGATCGCGCCAGCGACTTGCTGAAGACGCGCGACGAACCGCGAGAGGCGGCACGCGCGGCGGCAATGCTGTTGCTAGCGCGCGCTGGCGTCTTAGATCCGTTGGGCGATCGCCCGGATTGGCGGTTGTTGCAGTTGGTCGCCAGCCAACCGGCGAGCCGCCGCGCGCTGCAAGCATGGTTATCGCCGAGCCCGTTGGCACGTGATGACGACAAGCCGCGACTGGCCGTGGCACATGCGCTGTATCAGCCCGTGCACAAAACGGTCAAGGCGCTGCGCGAGTGGACTGCTGACCCTGACGTTCGCAGGCATATCGCGGTGGCACTGGCCGTTCGCTTGGCCCAGGGTGACGTGGCGCGCGGCGGCAACGGCCAGGCGACGTCGGCGGCGGAGCGCCCCGAAGCCATCAAGTTGTCGTTGCCGGATGTTCCCGAGTTGCAGTTCGCGATCTGGGCTAGCGGCGGCAAGTTTGCGGCCGGATCCAAGTGTGCCGATCCCAAACTGGAGCAGTTGGCGAGCTTGATCATCGACGGCCGCGTAAGTCGCAAGGTGGTTCGTGCGACCCTCGAAGAGGCACTGTGGCGCTGGGGCAGTCATCCTGGGCTCGGACCGTGGCAGCAGGAGCGGCTGCTTATTCGCGACCTGATGCTCGTCGGCAGCAAGCCCGGCGGCGGCAAATACCAGCCACACATCCCTTCTGAGCATCGCTACGTCGTCACGGGCCTGGACCGGAGCGACACGTTCTTCACGATTGCCGTCGAAATGTATGAGTTCTTGAACCGGCCGGTTGCACCGGTGCCGGCTCAATACCGCTTGCGGTGATGGACCGACAAAGAGCATGCACTCCCAAGAGCAGCGCTGATTGTGGTCTTGCTGGCAGGGGTGGTTGTGATGGCGCCGTCTGTGCGCAAGTCCAAGAATCAGGCTAGTCCAGTGCGATACGCACAGCGCGTGCTTGCGCCTGTCGCTGGTCATCGCGAGGATCCCAGGGCTGGCTAGAATGGTGTGCAACGAAAGGGTCGTCGACCCGTTGCCTGTGCCGATGAATGCCGCCCCAAGTTAGGATGTAAGCCGGTCCACCGGGGCCGAGTGCGAAACTCAGACCAACTCAATGCTCGACGCCGATTCCAATCTCAGCAGCGTGAAGGAAGTTGAGGGCTACAAAGTCCTCCCGCCGTGTGTGCTCTACGGAAAGATTGGGCAAGGTGGCATGGGCGCCGTTTATCGCGGCCGGCACCTGAACCTGGATATCGATGTTGCGGTCAAGTGCTTGAAGCCTGATCTGACCGGCGAAGATGAGCAGTTCGTGGTTCGCTTTAGGCGCGAGGCGCGGTCCGCCGCGCGCATCAATCACCAGAACGTCGTGCGCGTGTTTGACGTCTCCGAAGAGGAAGGCCTGCACTACATCGTCATGGAGTTGGTCCAGGGCGAAACCGCCCGACAACGTGTGCAACGCAAGGGCATGCTTAGCGTCGGCGAAGCACTCGAGATCGTCTACGGTGCCGCATCTGGCTTGGGTGAGGCGCATAGCAAGGGCTTCATCCACCGTGACATCAAACCCGACAATCTGATGATCGCGTCGACTGGCGTCGTCAAGGTTGCGGACCTCGGTCTGGCGAAGCCTTCGGGGCAGAACAACATGTCGATGGTGTCCGGCACGAACCTGATCATGGGTACGCCGCACTACATGCCGCCCGAGCAATGGGAGAACACGGCAACGGTGACTGCGGCTGCGGATGTCTGGGCCCTCGGCGCGACGCTTTACTACCTACTGGTTGGCGGTGAGGCCATCGGCGAGAAGTCCCTGCCGGCGATCATGCAGCGCATCGTTTTGAAGGACTTCCCGGACGTGCGCGAGAAGCGCGCCGACGTGCCGGATGATGTCGCCGAGTTCATCCAGCGGGCCACTAGGAAGGAGCCCGCCGAGCGCTTTGCCGATGCCGCGGAGATGGCGTTGGCGATTGAGCAGTTGGCGACGCGTCGTCAGACGCTGCAGGACAATGCGACTGTTTCGGAGCAGGACCCAAACACCCTGCTGTCGCCGCCGCCGGCGAAGACTCTGGCCAAGATCAAGTTCTGGCTCGATGAGCAAGCGCAGGGTGGCATGTCGAAGTCCGCAGACGAAGGCCAAACCATTGTGTCGTCGCGCCGCGCGTCGGATGCCAGCAAGCCCACGACCGGAGCCAAGAATACGGCGTGGTGGCCGTTGCTCGCGGTCTTGGTGTTGGCAGGGGCAGCCATGGGGTTCTGGCAACCTTGGCGGCCTGCGGCGGGATCGCCGTTTGCGGGTGCGGATAACTACCAGCGAGCTGGGCAGTTTGCTGCGGCCGTGTCGGCAACGGAGTTGGCGTTCGAAGTGGATCCTGCGTTGACGGGCAAGGACGCCAGGCTGGCTAACCTGCACTTAGAATGGGCCAAGCAGTTGCGTGACCGCGACGACCTAGGCGGCGCGTTCGAGCAGATCGCCAACAGCGTGGCACTTGAAGCGTCACCGGCAGCGGCAAACTTGAAGCGTTCGATGCTGGCCAAGGTGGCGATGTCGGTCGACGCCGAATTGCAACGAACGGCACCGACGAGCGTGCCGATCGTACGCGGCGAGTTGGTCGTCTTCCGCGGTCGCTTTGCGTCAGCGATCGGTCGCGAACTCTCGATTGCCGGCAAGCCGGTTTCGCTTGCGGCCGATGGCTTGTTCCGCGCGGAGCGTGAGTTGTCGGGCCTGATGAGTGCGCCGGTGGCTGTGCTGCTGGTCAGCGGCGAAACGATCACGTTGGCGCCTTGGAACATCACCTATGTGAAGCCGACTTCGACACCGTCCGCGGCGACGACAACGCCTAAGCCCCAGCTGACCTCACCACTGGCAACCAAGCCAAAGGCAGCGGAGCCGATCGCCAAGCAATCGACTACAGATGTGGCTCCGAGTAGCAACCGTGTGCAGCCGGCAAAGCTCGCGCCGCCGAATGTTCCGAAGCTGACGATCGTGACGGAGCCACAGCGCGTCGAGGTGCGCGGCGATCAGCCATCGTCATTGACGATTCGCGCCCCGAACGATGCCGTTATTCGCATCGACGGTGAGATTGTCGAGCGCGATCCTGAGTCCCAAGATTACGTGCATCAGGTCAAGTCATCGCTGGAACGCCCTGCTGCCGTGGAAGTGCTAGTGAGCCTTGGAAGTCAGGAGACGCGCCAATCTGTACCGGTGTCACGCATTGCCACGTCGCTGGTGTTCGTCGGCAATGCTGAGTTCGAAGGCTTGCGCTACTCGAACGGCGACGTTTGGGCGGCGGATGGCCGTAGCGTCAAGGTGACGGGCGAATGCAATGTCCTCGCCGATCGCATTCTGGTGAACGGCGCCCCAGCCGGTGGCTTGGTATGGAAGGGCCGTCGCTTCACATTGCTGGTGATGCTGCAGGCCGGAGTCAACACAATCAATTTGGTCGCGCAGCGCCGTCTTTACGAGCCGGTTACGCAGCAGCTGGTGGTGGAGCGCATCAACGATCCGGCCTTGAAGTTCGCCGAAGACACGCGCACCAAAGCCGAAGTTGAGAGTGCTACCTACGCAGTTGTCTTTGATGTCGACAAGTGGACGAATGCGGTTGAGGTCGTCAACGGTAAGGACGCTCTGCGCCTGGTTCGTGATCCGAACACGCAGCGTTTCCGCGGCAAGGTGCCACTCGTCGTTGGTGCGAATCGCCTCGTCGCTCGCGCCAAGAACGTGCTCGGCAAACAGGCGGAGCTAAAGCTGAACATCACAAGAAAGAGCTCTGCCGCTCTGCCAGAAGTGCGCGGCGTTCGGATTCGCGTCGCTGGTGGACAGGTGGAGGTGCGTCCGGGCCGCCAGGTGTTCCTGTTGGAAGCGGGCGCCATGGTGATTGACACCAATGACGCGTCCGCAACCGTGCGCATCAACGGTGAGCCGGCCGTGCGCAGTGCGGATGGCACATTTGCATTGGCGGGGCTGTTGTCCGAGACCAAGGCGACCAAGGTGTCTGTCATGTTGGAGAGCGGTTTTGGCCGTTCGGATGAATTCTGGTTTGTCGCATGGTTGGATGCGGAGCAGCCTAGCGTGCAGTGGTTGCAACCGGCCGCGAAGACGGTGGCCCGCGGCCAGCCATTCGAGTTGGGCGGAACCTGGCAGGACCGAGGCGGGCTGAAGCGGGGTGGCAGTAAGCTTGGCGAGTTGAACGTGCGGCTGTCACCGCGCGGTGTCGCCAAGAGCGGCAAGTGGTCGGTCAAGCATGCGGGCCTGCAGGTATCGACGACGCTCTACTTGGACGTGGTGGATCGCGCCGGCAACAAGACGCGATTGCCGCTAGAGATCACGGTCAACTAAGGCGCGCCGACCCGGTTGCGGTCCGCGTCGCTACAGCGTTGCCAGCACAGCGAGCAGTGCTTCCACGTCGCTGGCCGACGTGTTCGGGCCTGTTGCGATGCGCACAGTGCCGGCTGTGGCAGTGCCAATGTGTTGATGGATCCATGGAGCGCAATGGAAGCCGGCTCGCGCATGGATCTCGTTGGCAGCTAACACCGAACCGATCTCGAGTGGATCGTAGTTGGGGTGCACGAAGCTGAGCACAGGTGTGCGGGATTGGCTGCCGGTCGCGATCGTACGAAAGCCGTTGAGGCGTTGCAGGCCAGTTTCGACTTCGTTTAGTCGCTGTAGCGCGCGTTGCAGCAGGTTGCCTTCGCCCTCTTCGGCTAGCCAATCCATGGCTGCTGCGAGTCCAAATATGGCGGGGGTATTCGGCGTGCCCGCTTCAAAGGCTTGTGGCCATTGGGTTGGGTGGCGGTCGAGTGCCGCACTGCTGCCGGTGCCGCCGTGCTTCTGTGGCGCCATTTCCAAGTCGGAATGCACCGAGACGAATCCGATTGCGGGGGGGCCGTGCATCGCCTTGTGGCCGCTACCGATGACAACGTCGGCGCCGACGTCGAGCGATAGGTAGCCAGCGGTCTGGCTTGCATCGAGAACCGAAATCGTACCGTGCTCACGGGCCACCTGACAGATTCGTTCGGCGTCGAAGATTGCGCCAGTGACGTTGCTCGCGTGCGAGAACACAACGACCTTAGGGCGGGTAGCCGCGATCGCTGCGGCTAGCGCGTCGTGCGTCGGGCCGTCGGTTGCGCCTTCAGTTGGCACGTCCAGTTGGAGGTTGCGTTCGTCACGCAGCGCCAACAGCGGTCGCACTACCGACGAGTGTTCGAACGGTGTTGTAAGAACACGGCTACCGGGAGCCAGCAGAGCGCGCAGCACCAAGTTGAGGCCTTCGGTGGCGCCCGAATTACACGCAACCCGTTCGGCCGTGTGCCCAGTCATTTTGGCGATGCCCTTGCGCACACGTTGCACGACGGAGACTGCTTCGCGAGTGCGTGGACCTTCGCCGCGATCGGCGCTTACGCCAACGTCCTGATACCAGTGCTGCACAGCGGCAGCGACAGTGGCGGGCTTGGGGTAGCTGGTGGCCGCGTGGTCGAGGTAGATCATAGAAGCCAGCGATCGTACAGCGCGCGTGCGCGCAGCGGATCGTGAACGCCGAACAACAACGCGCGGCCGCCCGGGAACACCGTGAAGCGGCAGCCGTCCACTTCGAACCGCAGCAGGTGTGGCGTCAGTACTAGGCCCTCGACGATTGCCTTGAGTCGTTCCGCGAGAGCTGCGAGGTCGATCGGAGGTCGGTCCGGTGGGTCGATTTGCACCGCATCGCGGCCGCACAGGGTGACGGCTTGCGCGGGTGCGTCGGTCAACGCCGGGTAGGTGCCGCCGCTGCAAACGATGCAGTCGTCGGCGGGGTGATCGGCGACCGGTAGAACGCTGTAGTTGCCTCGGAAGACATCGCAGGTGAATACGCCTTTTGTCGGCGTTTGGCCGAGTAGCAGCTTGAGCGCTTCGGCAGATTGGAAGGCGGTGACTGCGGCGATCGCTGGCGCGACGATGCCGGTCGTTTCACAGTTGCCCACGTCGCTTTGTGCAGGAGCCGTGGGCCACAAGCAGCGCAAGCACGCGGATTCCTTGGTCACGACCATGCTCGCGCCTTCGGTGCCGACGGCGCCGGCGTAGATCCACGGTAAGCCCTGTTGGCGGCACCAATCGTTGATCAGGTAGCGCGTTGGGAAGTTGTCGGTGCCGTCCAGTACGAGGTCTGGCCGTTGTGGCAAATTTGCCAAGAAGTCCGCCGAGCAATCGGCGACGTGGCCGGTCACTTGGATGGTGCTGTTGATGGCGAGCAGTCGATCTCGTGCGGCAATCGCCTTCGGTAGTTCTTGCTCGGCGTCTTGCTCGGTGAACAAGACTTGTCGCTGCAAGTTGGACCATTCGACGATGTCGCGGTCGACAAGGTGCAGCGAGCCGACCCCAGCGCGGGCCAAGGTGTCGGCAAGGTGGGTGCCTAGCGCACCGCAGCCTACGATCAGAACCGTGGAGTTGCCTAGGCGCTGCTGGCCGCCATCCCCGATGCCAGCGACGCGAGTCTGTCGGCTGTAGCGATCGGGGGGCATGCTAGTTTCGCTCTGTCTGGCCTAGCAGCTGCCAGCCCGTCTGGGGAAGTAGGCGGGGACGAGGCCTGGGAAGCGGCTGGGACTAGGCGAAGAACTTCGCGTTGATGTCGGTGAACTTCGACCACTCTTCTGGCAGGTCTTCTTCCGCGAAGATCGCCGTAACTGGGCAGGCATCCACACACAGCGTGCAATCAATGCAGTCGGCTGGGTTGATGAAGAGTTGCGTGTCGCCGTCGTTTCCGTGGATGCAATCCACTGGGCAGACGTCGACGCAGGCCTTGTCCTTAACGTTGATGCAGGGTTCGGCGATGACGTGGGTCATGAGTTCTCAGGAGGGCTTCGGGGGGATCGGGAGAGCAGGGACGTTAGCGGGCAGTTGTGCCGTTGTCACCGTGCTCGCAGGACCGAAAGATGGTTCAGACAGCTTGTTCTGGGGGCGCTGCCTCGCAAAAAGCTCATTTGCAAGGAAACGTGGTGCGAGTGCAGGGACTTGAACCCTGATGAGTTTTACCTCGCGGGCACCTAAAGCCCGTGCGTCTGCCAATTCCGCCACACTCGCGTGCCCTCAAGCTAGCCCGAGGGACGGATCTAGCCAAGCTCACTTTGAAACCACTTGTGAGTCCCCGGTTCAGACAAGGGTATCCCACGTCGATATCCCAACCAGCACGGAGAGTCTCTGCGTAGGGGACGCGTGTTCGCAAGACTACTCATGACACTCACCAAACATCCTTCTTCTAGCTCGACCTCGACTGGTCTTCGGCCTCGTTTTGCGGTGTGTGCGGTGCTGGCTTTTGCAGCCTGCGGTGCCGGTTCGGGCGAAACTGGTGGCACTGAGAACCCTGGCGGCGGCGGTGGTAGTGGTGGTGGTGGCGGCGA
>JBNMND010000251.1:0-8441 GCA_051274975.1 Planctomycetota bacterium
CTTCGAGGTAGGGGTCGAAGTCGTGCACGTTTTGGAAGTGCACGCCGCCGACGTGCGAGAACGAGGCGACGCCGACGCCGAGCAGGTCGGCGCCGTGCCACAGACCATCGCGATAGAGGAACTTGGCATCGTCGCCGCGCGCAGCGGTGTAGGCGCTGCCGACGTGGAAGCCTTCTTGTTCCAGCGCGGAGAACGCTTCGTCAACCCAGCGCCGCTTAGTCTGCCAGTCGGCAACCGGTGCCGCCTCTTCGCCGCTCTCTTTCATGCGGCTGGCGACCGTCGTGTTGTGGGGGATCTCCATCTGGTAGATCGTGACGCTGTCGGGCGCCATTTCGATCGTGCGCTCGATGCACTTCTGCCAATTGGCATCGGTCTCGCCGATCATGCCGGCGATCAGGTCGATGTTGATCTGGCGAAAGCCGACGTCGCGCGCGATTGCGTAGGCCTTGTCGATTTCCTTGGCACGGTGCGCGCGGTTGTTCCGTTCGAGGATGTCGGGGTCGAAGTTTTCAACGCCGAGACTCAGGCGGGTAATGCCGAGGTCCTTGAGGGCGCGGATCTTCTTCTCTTGCAGCGTGCCCGGTTCGCACTCGAACGTGATCTCACGTGCGGTGTCCCACGGCAGATACTTTTGGATGCCTTCGAACAGCGTCGTCAATTGGTCGACCGACAAGTAGGAAGGCGTGCCACCACCGAAGTAGACGAACTCCGGCTTGCGGCCCTTCACCGCCGCGTTCTCGGCGTGCATGCGCACTTCCTCGATGACTGCATCGATGTAGCGTCGCACCGCGCGTGAATCCTTGTCGGTGTAGACACGGAAGTAGCAGAAGTCGCAGCGTTTCCTGCAGAACGGAATGTGCACGTAGAGCCCGAACGGTGTGTCCTCGGCCGGCGGCTGCGCCAGCCGCGCAACGGCAAGGCCCGCGTCTTCCCGCTTCCAGCAGGAGAACGGAGGGTAGTTGGCGACGAAGTAGTTGCCGGCCGTCGTGGCTTCAGGCTTTTGCGGATCGGGTGTAGGCGACATCGAGGTGGCGATCTTACGGTCGCGACCCCTCGGGCGCCTCAATGCGAACCAGAACAGTGGTTTGTGAAAAATCTGATGTGTCAGAATCTCGTCCCGCCACTCCTGTCGAACATGGGTGCATCATGATGATCTCGCAAGTGACAGATCCCGAAAGAAGCTTTGATGTCGTCGTTATCGGCGGCGGTCCCGCCGGTGCCACCGCTGCCACCTTGCTCGCCAAGGCGGGTCATCGTGTCGGCTTGTTCGAACGGCAGTCGTTCCCGCGATTCCATGTTGGCGAGTCGCTGGTTCCTGCGGTGAACCTGACGCTCGAGAAACTCGGCGTGCTTGATCGCATGGATGAGATTGGGTTCACGCAGAAACACGGCGTGCAGTTCATTTCGCCCAAGGGACCGAGCCGCCCGTTTCACTTCTCCGAAGTGCGGGATGAGCGCATGCACTACACGTGGCAAGTGCTGCGCAGTGAGTTCGACCGAATGATGCTCGGTCGCGCTGCCGAGTGTGGAGCGCACGTCGAAACTGATGCGTCGGTTGTCGAGGTGTGTTCGGAGGGGGATGCCGTGACTGGCGTTCGGGTGCGGCGGCTCGATGAGAGCGAAGACGTTATCTCTGCACGCATTGTCTTGGATGCCTCGGGGCAGAAGGGTGTGGTTGCACGCGAACGCAGCAAGCAGCAGTTGATTCCCGGGCTTGAGAACACCGCGGTCTACGCGCACTACCAAGGCGTGAAGCTCGATGCCGGTATCGACGCTGGATCGACGTTGATCTATCGCTTGGATGCGCAATCGTGGATCTGGTTTATCCCTTTGATGGGTGGTGTCAGCATTGGCCTGGTCACGTCGGCGAGAGAGATCTTGCGCTTTGGCCAGAACCGCGACGAGATCCTGCAGTCGGCGATCGATCAGTGTCCAGCCCTTCTTGAGCGCATGGAAAATGCGTCGGTGATTGGTGAGGTGCGAGTCGCGCGTGACTTCTCATACCGAGCCACCGTCGACGGTGGCGCCGGCTGGGCCGTGATCGGAGACGCGCTCGGATTCATTGATCCGGTCTACTCCACGGGCCTATTGTTGTCCGTGCGTTCTGCCGAGATCGCCGCGCTTGAAGTGGCCTGCGCGCTCGCCGGTGACCAGGTGCATCCCGACATGCGTGGCTTCTCAGCCGACTGGCAGGTGGCGTTCGATCGCTTCTTGCCGCTCGTGCGCGCCTTTTACACGGAAGACTTCCGATTCGGCGAACTGTCGAAACACGAAACCCATCGCCAAGGTCTGGTCGACTTGTTGACTGGCATTGTCGATACCGACGAAGCGATCGGAGTCGTTGCCAAGATCGAACAGATGTTCGACGATGAGGCTGACCCAAAACCCTAGCGCAGACTGTTTATGGCAACTCACTTCCTACGTGGTCTTCTCGGCTGTGCGATTGCGCTAACCCTAGCGAACGCCGTGCCAGCACAGGATTGGCCACATTGGCGCGGTCCGAACTTCAACGGCGCCGTTGCTGCGAAGGGTTTGCCGACCCAGTTTGGGCCCGACAAGAATGTGCGTTGGAAGACCACGATGCCAGGTTCCGGTGCGAGCACTCCGATCGTCATCGGCGACCACATCTTCCTGACGTCGATCGACACGGCGCGCGAGCAACTGGTCGCGATGTGCGTGCGGCGGAGCGACGGCAAGGTGCTGTGGTCGCACGATGCTGGCAGTGGCTACAAGCCGACGCCGCAAGGAACCAACATCGCCCGCGGCGCCCGCACCCGCGCGACGTATGCGAGCCCGTCGGCTGTTAGCGATGGCAAGCACGTCGTGTTCTTCTTCGGCAACGGCGACCTCGTCAGCTACGACCTCGAAGGCGAGCAGCAGTGGCGTCGCAACATCCAAGAGGACTACGGCAACTTCGCGTTCAACTGGACGTTCTCGGCGAGTCCGACGTTGGTGAATGGCGTGATTTACCTGCCGGTGTTGCAGCGCGACGAACCGATCAAGCGCGGCCGCCGTCGTCGCGGTGGCCTTGGTCCGGCCGAAGAGCCGAAGAAGGCCGTGCAAGCGATCGACTCGTTCGTGCTCGCGCTCAACCCGGATAATGGCAAGACGATCTACAAGCACGTTCGTCCGTCGCCGGCCAAGGTTGAATCGCTTGAGTCCTACACCTCGATGATTCCTTATGTCGGCGAGAACGGCCGGCAGGAGATGCTGCTGGTTGGTGGTGATGTGATCACTGGTCACGATCCCGTTTCTGGTAAGGAACTGTGGCGGTGGGGCACGTGGAACCAAGGTCACCGCGAACGCTTCTGGCGCCTGGTTCCGACCGTTGTGGTTGGCGATGGCGTGGCTCTCGTCTGCGCTCCAAAGCGCGCGCCTGTTTACGCCATCAAGCTCGGTGGCTCAGGCGAACTCACCAAGGACGCGTTGGCGTGGCAGAGCGACGGCAGGCCCAACCCGGTGTCGAGCGACGTGCCAACGCCTGCGTTTACCGAAGGCCACTTCTACGTGCTCAGCGACGTGCAATCGGCACTTTCGAAGGTGCGCGCCAAGGATGGCGAAGTCATCTGGACGACCAAGATGAGTAAGGAGCACCTGTGGCGTTCGTCGCCGACGGTCGCCGATGGTCATGTTTGGTGCATGAACCACAATGGCGTCGTTGCCGTGGTCAGCATGGCGGACGGCAAGATCGTGCATCAAGTCGCCATGGCCGGCGAGGACGACGACCTGATTCGCGCGTCGGTCGTCGTCGCGCACCAAGAGGTGCTGATTCGCACCAATGACACGCTGTTCTGCGTGTCGTCGACCGCCGAGAAGTAGGCTGGCTGCTGCTGCTAGAACGTGACGCTCATCGAGAGGCCGTACGTGCGCGGGGTGCCGTTCTGGCCGACGTAGCTGGTAACGGTCGGGCGTGGGTCGGCGTCGAAAGCGATGCCGACGTATTCCTCATTGAGCAGGTTGCTGACGAAGCCTTCGAGTCGGACATTCTTCAAAGCGTAGCCGACGCGCAGGTTGGTCAAGTTGTAGCGCTCATTCGCCGCGCCGCTCGCGTCGTAGGAGAACTCGCCGACGTGGAACCAATCGATGCGGGCGAAGATGTCGTTGCCGTTGTCGAGTTTGTGTGAGTATTGGCTCCCGGCGCCAAACGTCATCTTTGGTGCGAATGGCAGGTTGTTGCCTCGTACGCTGCCGTTTTGATCGGAGGCGCGGCCAAACTCGGTGTCGAGATAGCCAGCCGTGCCGAAGACCGTCCAGGCCTTGCTGATCTGGCCAGCAAGTTCGAGTTCGACTCCCTGGCTCGTCGACTTGCCTGCATTCGACACGAAGCCGCCGGCCGTCGGGTCAAACTGGCTCAATTGCATGTCGTCCCAGTCGATCAGGAAGATCGCTGCGTTGGCCGTCAGGCGATCTTCGAACCACTGCGTCTTGGCACCCAGCTCATAGGTCCAGCTGGTTTCGGTGCCGAAGGATTCACTGCCCATGGGGGCCGTCAGGTTGAAGCCGCCGGCTTTGAAGCCGCGGGCGGCACTGAAGTAGGACTTGAAGTCTTCGCTGCAGCGGTAGGCGATGCTCGCACGCGGCAGGATGCGCTCGAACGATCGGTCACCGCTAGAGCCGCCAATCCCGAAGCCGGAGAACGTGCGATTGATCTCGGCATCGCGCGACTCGTAGTCGTAGCGAATGGCTACGGCAGCTTCGAAGCCGGATCGCAGTATCATGGTCGCCTGGCCAAACACACTCGCTGACCAGCTGTCAAACGAACCGGCCGAACGATCGCTGCCGACCTGAGTTGGGGCGAAGATGATGCCGGCGCCGCCAGGACGGAACTCGTTGGTCGCTTCGCGTTTCTGGTTGCTGACGAAGCCGCTCGTGCCGACCAGCCATTTCACGCCGTCTTTGCGGCCAGCATCGAGGCCCGCGTCCTTGGCCGATTGCAGGCGCAGTTCTTGGTAGGCGTATTCTTCTTCTTCGTTGGTGAAGCGGCGCACGCCGTCGAGTTGCGAAAAGTCGAAGTCCGCCGACTCGTCGATGTCCCACATCTGTGCCGACGTGATCGAGACAAACTCGAAGTCGTTGCCGTAGTGATTCCAGACGATTGAACCAGCCAGAATGTCGCGCTCGGTGCTGCCTTCGAAGTCTTGGTTGATGCGGAACGGGTTCGAACGCAAGCCCGGCTGCCCTGGCTGGTCGCTGACGTTGCTGAGCACAAAGCCGCCATCTCGCGACGCTTCGCCATAAACGCTGAAATGCACCGTGTTGTCGTCGTTCGGCGCCCACAGGAATTGCATGCGGGCGAAGGTGCTTTCAGCATCCCCGACATCGTTGCCCGTGGCGACGTTGTCGGTGTAACCATCGCGCTTCTCGTATGATGCATCGACACTCATCGCCAATGTCTCGTCGGTGACCGGCCCGGTTGCGCGCACCTGGTAGCGCATGCTGTTGTAGTTGCCAAACGACGTGCTGAACTCGCCGCCCGGCTCCCATGATGGTTTGCGCGAAACCATGTTGATGGCGCCGCCGATCGTATTGCGGCCCCAGAGAACACTCGCCGGGCCGCGTAGAACCTCGACGCGTTCCAGGCCGGCGAAGGATAGGTTCGTGCTGCTGACGCTCAGTTGTGGCACGTCGTCGACGAACGTGGCAACCGCTGGACCACCCTGGCCAGAACCGACGCCGCGTAGATACGGAAAGCTCAAGCGGCGGGCCGAGAACCCGGTAACTAGTGCGTTCGGCACGTAGCGAGCGGCGTCCTCGATCGACGCCAGGCCGGCATCGCGAATCTGCTTTTGGCCAATCGCGGTGACGCTACGCGGCACATCCTTCACGGCTTCCGTGCCCTGCTTCTGCGCGGTGACCACAACCTGCTGCTGCTGCTGCTTGGGCTTCGGGTCTTGTGGACCCTCCGCACCGACTGGATTCATCAGCGGCGGGGCTTGCGGCGCGGGCGAGGCTGCAGCAAAGGCAGTGGCGGAGGTGGCGGTCGAGATTGCAAGCCAGCGGCTCGCTAAGATTAGTTGTTGTCGCACAGTCGTGTAGGCGGTGAGCGGAAGGACTCCAGGGGCGGAATCTACGGTGCAGTGGGTAGATGGGCATAACCAAACCTGTCACGTATGTCGCAGGTTCTGCGTAGTTAGGACTTTCCATGCGGGCGCCGCGCCCAGGCGCGAGGTAGCGAGGCGCCCAGAATGCATGAATGGCCGTGCTCGCCATGGCCGTCAGCCGGCAGGTCGCTACACTATTTGCCCCAGAACTACCCCTGGGCCAGACCGAACGTGCCGCCGCGTGCCCCCGGGCCGACAGGCAGCTGGCCGAGGTAGTGTCTCCCGAACCGAAACTCGCATCGCAATCTGAACCGCATGGGTCGCCCCGTAATCGTCAGCGCCTGCCGCACTGCTATCGCCAAGTTCCAAGGTGCTCTGTCGTGCTTCACTGCTCCGCAGTTGGGCACCTTTGCCGTTACCGAAGCGTTGCGGCGCAGTGGCGTTCCGGTGGATCAAATTGACGAAGTCCTGATGGGCAACGTACTGCAGGCTGGCCTTGGCCAGAACCCGGCGCGCCAGGTTCAGCTCGCTTCGGGTATCCCGAACTCGCAGCCGGCGATGACCGTCAATAAGGTCTGTGGATCGGGCCTCAAGACCGTGATGTTGGCCGCGCAGGCGATCAAGGCTGGCGACAGCAAGTGCATCGTCGCGGGTGGCATGGAGTCCATGACCAACGCGCCGTACTACCTGCCGAAGGCGCGTGAAGGCGCCCGCCTCGGCCACACGCAAGCTCTCGACGCGGTCGTCTGGGATGGTCTGTGGGACCACTACAACGACTTCCACATGGGCAATACCGGCGAGCTGGTGGCCGAGAAGTATGGCATCAGCCGCGAAGAGCAGGACGCCTACGCCGCTGGCAGCCACGCGAAGGCCGTCGCCGCGCAAACCTCCGGCGCATTCGACGAAGAGATCTTTAACATCGAGGTTCCGCAGCGAAAGAAGGACCCGATCCAGTTCCACAAGGACGACGGCCCACGCGCCGATTCGACTGCGGAAGCACTTGCCAAGCTGCGTCCTGCGTTTAAGCGCGATGGTGGTTCGGTGACGGCTGGCAACGCCAGTTCGATCAACGACGGTGCCGCCGCGACGATCGTTTGTGACGAAGACTTCGCCAAGGCACACGGCCTGAAGCCGCTCGCCGCAATCACTGGTTACGCGACCGGCGGCCTGGCACCCGAGTGGGTGATGATGGCGCCGGAGATTGCGACCAACAACCTGTGCGCGCTGATGAAGTGCGATCTCGGTGACTTCGACCTGATCGAGATGAACGAAGCGTTCTCGGTGCAAATGGTCGCACTGCAACGCCAACTCAAGGCCGATTCGGAGAAGTGGAACGTGCACGGCGGCGCCGTCGCGCTCGGCCACCCGATCGGTTGCTCCGGCACCCGGGTGCTGGTGACGCTGCTGCACGCACTGGAGCGCCACGACAAGACGCGCGGCCTCGCTGGCCTTTGCCTCGGTGGCGGCAACGCCGTCGTGATGGGCGTTGAGCGCATCTAGTCAGACCGAACCAATCGAATACGAACTCAAATGACTGATACGAACCTTCCAAAGGCTGTCGCCGTCATCGGCGCTGGCACCATGGGTAACGGCATCGCGCAAACGTTCGCGACCTGCGGCGTCGAGACCCACTTGATCGATGTGAATGAGCAAGGCCTCGAGAAGGGCATTGCCAACATTCACCGCAGCCTCGGCAAGTTCGTCGAGAAGGGCAAACTCAACGCCGACGTCGCCGAGGCGACCAAGGCTCGCCTGCACTCTTCGACCAAAATGGATGCGCTGAGTGGCGTGCAACTGTGCGTCGAAGCGATCACCGAGAACCTCGACATCAAGGGCAAGGTCTTCGCCACAGCCGACGAGTTGCTGCCGGCCGATGCGATTCTCGCCAGTAACACGTCATCGATCTCGATCACAGTGCTCGGTGCCAAGACCAAGCGCGCCGACAAGGTGATCGGCATGCACTTCATGAACCCGGTGCCGCTGATGAAGCTGGTCGAAGTCATTCGTGGCCACGACACCAGCGACGAGACCTGCAACCTGGTCAACGGTTGGTCCGAAGCGCTCGGCAAGATCCCGGTGCTAGCCAACGACTACCCGGGCTTCGTCGCCAACCGCATCCTGATGCCGATGATCAACGAGGCCGCATTCTCGCTGATGGAAGGTGTCGCCGATAAGGAAGCGATCGATTCGATCATGAAGCTTGGCATGAACCACCCGATGGGCCCGCTGCAATTGGCGGACTTCATCGGCCTCGATGTGTGCGTGTCGATTCTCGACGTGCTCAAGGACGGGCTCGGTGATGACAAGTATCGGGCATGCCCGTTGATGCGCCGCCTGGTTGCCGCTGGCCACCTCGGTCGCAAGACCGGCCACGGCTTCTACGACTACAGCAAGTAGGGA
>JBNMND010000252.1:0-8438 GCA_051274975.1 Planctomycetota bacterium
CGCGGCTTGGCCTAGCTCTGGTGACCGAACGGTAAGTTCAGCGCCCGACTAGCTCGACTAGCCCAACTTGGCTTCGATGATCTGCTCGTTCGCATCAAAGCTCGGCAGCTTGATGTGCGCCGCAAGCTCGGCATCGATAGCGGCTCTCGGAGCCAAGCCAATCAACTCGCTTGCAACAACCTCGACACCCTGTGCTGCCGCGAGTTCGGCGACCTTGTCGAACACGGTGCGAATCGACGTCACGTTGTAGTCGAGCAAGTTCATGCTGACCTGCGACTGCTTCTTGTCTTCGAGCGAGAAGCCCATGCCCTGCACCTTGGCAAAACCGCCATCCTTCTCACGCACCGCCTTGGCAATGTCCTTGGCGATCTGCACGTCTTCCGTCGCCAGGTTGATGTTGTAGGCAATCAAGAATGTGCGAGCGCCAACCGCCAACGCGCCGGCCGTGCTGTGCATCTTCGCGGGACCGAAGTCCGGCGCATAGTCCGCGTCGGTACCAACGAGTTCTTGCAGTCCTTCGAACTGCTTGTTCCGGAAGTTACCAAGCTTGCGGCGGTCTTCGCGCTGACACGCTTCCGCGTAGAGGAACACCGGCAAGCTCAGTTCGTCGCCAATGCGCTTCGCAACTGCGCGCGCCGTATCGATCGCATCCTGCATCGTCGCGTTGCCAAGCGGCACGAACGGGCATACGTCCATCGCGCCCATGCGCTTGTGCTCGCCAACATGGTTGCGCAAATCAATCTTGTCCATCGCCGCACTCGCGCCAACGAACGCTGCTTCGGCAACCGCATCAGCCGGACCGGCCAACGTGACCACGGCGCGGTTGTGGCTGCCATCGAGTTCGGAACCGAGGCAAGTCACGCCCGGAACGGCCGTCATTGCGGCAACGATACTGTCGATAACGGCCTGATCTTTGCCGTTGGAGAAGTTGGGAACGAACTCAAGAAGCGGTTTCACGCGTGCTGAGGTATCGCGGCAAGCCCACCGTGTCCAGTTGTGGCTGCAAAGCGCGGCGTTCCAATGTTGTGGGCAGCGCCCCCACGGGGCTACTATCAGTGCATGAAGAAGGCACTTCTCAGCTTCGCCGCCCTCGCTTGCGTGAGCCTGCAAGGCTGTGTTCTCACGAACATCCAGGTGCCACTCGACACCGACCTCCAGAACACCGATCTCGGTGACAAAACTGGAGAATCGTCGTACCAGAGCGTGCTCGGACTCGTCGCGTGGGGCAACGCCGGCACGCAAGCTGCGGCCAAGGACGGCGGAATCACAACGCTGAAGCACGCCGACCAGCAGATCTTCTCGGTGCTCTGGGGCATCTATTACCGCCAGACCACAGTCGTCTACGGGAAGTGATTCGATGCGCACGCTCGCACGAACCAGCATGTTGGCGGCCGCGGCCTGTGGTGCGCTCTCGATCAGCGGCTGCACTTCTGGCGCGTTCTACCATCACGTAACGTTGCCGCTCGACGTCAACTTCAACAACACGCCAGTGCACCCGCCCGCGTCCAAGGGAAGTACCAAAGAGTTCCGCTACTACGTCGACGTGCAGTGGGATTCGAACGGCATTGGCGACATCGCGCGCAAGGCGGGGCTGAGCAAGATCTACTACGCCGATCGCACAGTGTTGAGCATCGCCGGCGTCTGGACCCAAGTGTTCGTCACGGTCTACGGCGAGTAGCACCGAGGTTCAGAACATGTCGAACGACGAAAGCAATTCGGACAGTTTCGCGTTCGACGAGTTCTTTGATCAGGACTACCTCGAGTTCTACGCCGCCGAACTCAACGACGAAACCAACGACGACGAAGCGCTCACGATCGCCGAACTGCTGCAACTGCAGCCAGGTCTGCGCATCCTCGATCTCCCGTGTGGCCACGGCCGCATTGCTCGCCGGCTGGCGGCGATGGGCGCGGACGTCACTGGGATTGATCGCAGCGAACTCTTCCTTGCACAGGCACGCATTGATGCTGATCAGCATGGCGTAGAAGTCGATTACCAGCCCGGTGACATGCGCACGCTGTCCGTCGACGGTGAGTTTGATGTCGTGCTCAATTGGTTCACATCGTTTGGCTACGAAGACGACGACACGCTTCGCACGCTACTGACGAGCATGCACCGCGCGCTAGTGCCCGGCGGCCGCCTACTGCTCGAAACGATCAACCAACATCAGCGCAACCTGCAGTCGCACGAGACCTCGCACACGAAGGAATTGGTCACCGACGAAGGCACGCACTTCCTGATCGACCGTTCGTACTACGACCCGCACGATGGCCGCATCCACGCGCGCCGATTCATCACCCGTAGCGGCCAGCAGACGCGCATGATCCCGTGGCAGTTGCGGCTGTTCCCGCTAACGGAACTGAAGAGCTGGCTGCACGACGCCGGCTTCGCAAACGTGCAAGCATTCGGACCAGATGGCGAGATGTTCCGCTGTGACAGCGAACGATTGATCGTCGTCGCGCAGCGTCAGTAGAAGGCGAGCGGTCCATGCCGCATTTCTCATCGACGGTTCGCCCCCACCATTTGGCCAATGCGATTCTGCGAGTAGCGGTGCGTCGATTCGGGTGCAACCTCCCGAGCTCGAAGCGCGTGTCCGCAGCGCGTCCGTCGAGGGGCTGGAGCGCTAAACGGATCACTTGCTGAACGTGGATTCCGCCGCGCAGCTGTTCTTGATCTAGCCGAAGTTAACGGTGTTGCTCACCGGCAAGCGCGCGGCGCAAGCCTACTCTCCTCCTTCGCCATCTCCATCGAGCACCACCCCATCTGCAAACCAATCCGGATGTCGGTCCGCAGCGTTGGCGAGCACGGGTCGGCCGTCCTTGATCGTCATGGCGACCGGGTTGCCGCCGAACGAGTAACCGAGCGCTTGCCAACTCGGGATATCGAGAACGCACAGGTCGGCGCGCTTGCCCGGATGCAGCGTGCCAACTTCGTGGTCCAGCTGCAGGGAGAAGGCCGGATTGATCGTCGTCGCGGTGATGCATTCCTCCGGACTCATCTTCATTTGCGTGCACGCGATCGTGTGAATCAACGTCATCGATTGGGTGTGCGATGAGCCCGGGTTGAAGTCCGTCGCGAGGGCGACCGCGCAACCGGCTTCGATCATCTTGCGCGCAGGCGCGTAGCCAGGCTTGGCCAAGAAAAAGATAGTGCCCGGCAACAACACACCCACCGTGTCACTGTTGGCCATCGCCGCGATGCCTTCATCCGAGATCTGGCCGAGGTGATCCGCGGAAGCGGCGCCAAGTGCTACGGCCATCTCCGCGCCCCCCATTGGATTGATCTCATCGGCGTGGACTCGGAGTCGCATGCCGGCAGCTAGCGCCGCCTTGAGCACACGTTCACTCTGTTCGCGGGTGAACACTCCGGGCTCAGCGAAGACATCGCAGTAGTCGACCAGCGGCGCGACTGCGGGAATCATTTCCTCGCAGATGATGCGCACGTATTCATCGCGGTTGTCGCGATACTCCGGCGGGAACTCATGGGCACCGAGAAACGTGCGCTTCAAACCAATCGGGACAACCGCGGCCGCTTGCGACAACGCCTCCATGCTCTTCTGTTCGGCTTCGAGCGACAAGCCATAGCCACCCTTCGCTTCAATCGTCGTGGTGCCGTGCTCAAGGAACCGCCACAGGTGTCGCTCGGTGGTCTCGACAAGATGCTCGAGCGTGGCTTCGCGCACGGCCTGCATCGAACTGAGGATGCCACCACCAGCCTTCGCGATCTCCATGTAGTCCGCGCCCGCGCACCGCATGTGAAACTCGCGTTCGCGCGTCTTGGCAAAGACCGGATGCGTATGGCAATCGACGAAGCCAGGCATCACGACAAAGCCATCGAGATCGAGCTCTTCCGGCGCGCGGTAGTCACGCTGGATGTCGGCTGTGGTGCCGACCGCGACAATGCGACCATCCTTGACCGCGACGGCGCCGTCCTCAATCACGCCCAACTTGCGCATCGCCTCGCCGCGACGAGGGCCGGTTGCCTCGCCGTCGGTGAGCGTGACGAGTTCTCGGCAATGCACGAACAGGCGGTCAACGGTCTCTTGCATGCCTTGAAGGATCTACCGCCGCCGCAAGGTTGCAAGCTTCGAAATCTCTACGGGCAATCCCTTACGTCATTGACGTTTGCACACTTGCTGAGCATACCCAACAAGACCCTGCCCGGATCTGGTCGATGGAATGGGTATGGAACGCTTCGATGTAGTCATTGCCAAAGATGGCATGCAAGCCGAAGTCGCGTTGCGCCCAGGCCCAGAGCTCAGCACAACCGAGCTAACTGAGGCACTCGCAGCCGCTGGAGTGGTGCACGGGATCAATACCGATGCGATCACGCGCTTGTGCGCCGCGACAACGGAGACCCGAGCAACGGTCGCGCACGGCACCGTCGCGAGTGTCGGACAAGACGAAGAACTGGTCTCGGAGGAGTGGCACACCAAACTACCGGGCAGGCCGTTCCCAGATGGCGGAATCGACTATCGCGACCGGCATTTCCTGCATGCGATCAACCAATCCGACGTGTTGGGCACGATCAACGCACGCACCGTCGGCGATGACGGCAGGGATGTTCGCGGGCGAAAGCTACCGGGAGTCGCTGGCCAACCACTGCGCCAGCACATCGGCGACGGTGCCCAGCGCCGAGGCAACTCGATCATTGCACGACGGGCTGGCGTCGCAGTCGTCAACGAAGAGTTGATCGACGTCGCGCCGCTCTACACGCACAGTGGCAACGTCGACTATGCGTCAGGCAACCTGCGGACCGCTGGATCTCTACTGATCGAAGGGGACGTTGATGTTGGGTTTCAAGCCGAGGCCGATGGCGACATCGCCGTCATGGGCACAGTGCAAGGACAACTGCATGCCAAGGGATCCTTGATGATTGAGCGCGGAATCATGGGCAAGCAAGTTGTGCGGGCCGGCGCGGACCTCACGTGCCAGCACGCGACCAACGCAACGCTGCGGGCGGGCAGCAACTTGGTGGTCGCAGACCAAGCCGCGCAATGCAGTCTGCATGCGCAAAACGTGCTAGTCATCGACGGGCGGGCGACAGTGCGTGGCGGACAGATCTGCGCCCGCGACCGGATCCTGGTAGGATCCGCGGGAGCGGTGGCGGGAACCCCAACGCTGCTTGCCGTGGGCCAACTGTTAGACGAGCGGGCCGAACTCGCGCGGCGCAACGCCAAGACCTATCGCGAATCGCGGCGCACCAAACGGTCACCGGATCGCGGCCAAGCGAGCAAGAGCCAGCGCAGTGCGGTCAAGGCCCACGACGACGCACTGGCGGAGAAACTGCGGCTGAAACGGCGGCAACGCGAGCTACTGCGAGAAGCAACCATCCAAATCACCAACACGTGCTTCTGCGGCGTGACAATCGAGTTCGGCCAGTTCCATCTGCAAGTTGATCGCGACCTGCGCGACGTCACGTTCCGCTTCGACCTGGAAACGGACACCATTCAATACTCCACGCAAGAGAACCCAGCATGAGCCACCTACTGAAGCAGATGCTCGCCAAGGACGTCATGATCGAAGACATCCAATGGGCGGACAGCACCGAGAACCTGCGCACCGCCGCAAATCGCATGGCCGGGCATCGCATCCGCGCGCTGCTCGTGCGGGGCCAGGATGAGCATGACCTACCAGGCATCCTCTCGAGCAAGGACGTCGTCAACATGGTTGGTGCCCACGATCTTTCTGTGCTCGATGAGCTACACGTCGAAGACGCGTGCACCCGTCCGGCCACATGTGTTTCGGAAACTACACACATACTGGATTGCATCAACCTGATGCGCATGTCCGGAGTGCGTCGCATGCCGGTTCTGCGCGAGGGCAAGGTCGTCGGGGTCCTCAGCCTCAGCGACGTATTTGATCGCATGCTGAAAGCCTGATCGCACGACCCGCGAACAAATCACACCGGACGAGTTTGTTAACGGCTGCTAGGCCCGCGTCACGCAACAGCCGACGCGGAGCCAAGGCTCTGCGCCCCTACCGGAGCTACTCCAGTCCGAGCAGCCCCAGTCCGAGCTACTCCAGTCCGAGCAGCCCCAGTCCGAGCAGCCCTGCCGGTATCCGTTGGCGGTGCGCCGGACAATAGACGGCCGAGGTGTTCGTGGATGCGCTTGCGAGCGCGGAACACGACCATCTTCAGCGCCTCTGGACGGATGCCTAGGATGGTTGCGAGCTCTGCGTAACGCATTTGGCGCACCTCAACCATCTGTAGAACGAAGCGTTCGCGTTCGCCCAGACGCTGAAATGCGACCAAGTAGGCTTGCAGCACAACTCCGAACGCCGCGGCAGTCGCCAGGCACTCTTCGTTGTTCTCAGCTTCCATACTCGGCTCGCGCGTCGAGGTGTCAGCTTGTTCCTGCAGCGCCTCTGGGTCGCGCAGGGTCATGCCGAGGTCGCGCTTGCTACGTCGTAGGTGCCTGCGGATCGCGTTGTCGACGATCGTTGACGACCACGCGGCGAAGGCACCAGGTCGCGAGGCTAGGAAGCGACCGGGATATCGATAGATATTGACGATCGTGTCCTGCCAGACCTCATTGGGGTCCAGCATCGCGCCGAGTGATCTGAGCCGGGAGCGAACGCGCGCTCGCAGCTGTGGTCCAGCCCAACGAACGAGACCTTCGTAGGCATCGGGGTCGCGGGTCTTGCGAAAGGAATCCATTAAGGCTGTCGCCAGTGCGGCATCAGCGGTGGCTGAGTTGGCACTATCGAGCGGACCGTCACAACCGAGTTTCTCAAGAAGAGAGATCAGCTGTGAGCGGTTTCGCTCACGCTCAGAGAACGCTACTGAGCAACTAGCCATATGCGAGGGGGAGCAGGTCATGGCGAACATCCCCTTGCGAAGGGCGGGCCAAAGGGTCGCAAAAACGTCCCAGCAGGCCGGTACATGTTTCTTAAACACGTGTCGTTCCGGGACTTGGTCCGTTTCCTTGGGGCTTGCCCGAATTCCGGCTCTGACTTGACCGGATCGCACTTGAGCGCAGTCGCGTGCGGAGCCGAACAAAGATGTAGGCCGCACGTGACCAGCACAACTTCGTTCAATCGCGCTCACAACCCGCTACGCCAACTCCCTTCGGTGTTAGCGATGCCGGACTTACAGCAGCGTCTGCAACGCGTGATGCACGAGCAGGCGATCGACGAAGACGAGCTCGTGGCCCTCCTCAAGCTCGACCCACTGGCAGTTGTGCGAGGCCTCCGAGCCGCGAGCACCGTGGTGTTCCGCCAAGCTAACGCACTGCCCACCGTACGTGGCATCGTGCGAAGCCTAGGCCCGACCCTCAGCAAGAGGTTGTTCCTGCAGCCCGCCATCGAGATCGCCAACTGCGATCACCTGAAGGGCCTGTGGCATCACGCGATCGCCACGGCCCACGCGGCGGAAGAACTGGCCGCTCGCACCGGGCTGCTTGAGCCCGAGGTCGCCTACCTCGTCGGATTGCTGCATGACCTGCCCACATGGCTGCGTCGCCTCAACCAGATGGATTTGGGGTCGGCGACCACCAATTTCCAACCGATCGACTGGATCCTCAACTGGCAACTGCCGGCACCGTTTGTGTCGTTGATGCTGGCGATCGACATGGGCGACAAGCCTGCTTCGGCCGAAGATCCGCCCGACCCTGCAGGACTGATCCTCGCCGCAGAACTGCTCGCAGAACTCGCCGGCTACCAACACGGCGACCCCGGGGAAGACATTTCGCTGCACAACACGCTGAAGATCGACCAGCCGGAGTTGTCCGTCGCAGAACAGCTCGGGCGCAAGGTGACCGAGTCCCTGCAGGCCTTCGACTTCGATCGAGAAGCGCACAAGGACGAACTCTTCTCCGCTAGCGAAGCAGAGCCGACGGATGACGCGCAAAGCAACCTCGACCAAATCGTCGTCAGCATCCTCGGGTGCACGCGCTCCGAAAGCTACCGCGGCATCATCACCGTGCTGACCGCGGCGTCGATGCGCTACGGCAACTACGACCGCGCCTTCTACGCCAAGTGGCACGACGAAAGTGGCACGCTGACACTTCGCTCCAAGGCGGACTCGTCGGCGCGACGCATGGTGCGCACACGCCTGCAGGTAGCCAACCACGAAGCCGCGCTCCTGCGCAGCGCGCTCGAGACGCAGACCCCCAAACACCTCGCAACCGGGTCAAAGAGCACCAATGGCTTGCTCGGCATGCTGTCGACGGACGAACTGCTGGCGATCCCGCTTAACTGCGAGTTCGAGACGCCGGCGTTCTTGCTGCTAGATCGCTCCGTCACACTGACGCCGATCACCGCCTCGGTCGACATGACGATGGCGACCATGCTCGGCATGACCGGCTCGCTACTGATTCAGAACCTGCTGCTTCGCCGCCGCCGGCAACGCGCCCAGAAGTTCGCGCTGACCGATCCACTAACGCGCTTGTTCAACCGACGCATGGGTATGCACGCGCTGGAGCAAGCCATCGCCCGCA
>JBNMND010000253.1:0-8396 GCA_051274975.1 Planctomycetota bacterium
CGCGGTCACGTCCTGCAGGACTTCGTGAAGCTCGAGAACGACCTGCTCTACATCTGGACGCCGGTCGACGACGAGGAGGACCTGCGCAACGCTTGCGCCTTCACCGATGCCCTGCTCGAGGTCGAAGACCTGGCAGCGCCCTTACCCGACGCGCCGCCGTCCTGGCGGCCGCAGTTCCGTCGCACCTGGGAGACAGTCCAACACCTGCGCTCGTACTACCCTCAGCTCGTGCAGTCGGGCCGCGACCCCTTCCAGCTTCTCGTCGCGCAGATGCGCTATTCCGTCCACAACCTCTGCTTCGAGGAGTCGACTCCCTTGCAGCTGAAGTGGGCGCTCTACACTTCGGGCAGGCTGTCGCGTCGCATCGCGGACTGCCTCGCGCGCTCGGTGCGCCTCCGGCTCGACTGGATGGACGATGTGTGGACGACGCCGGGCCGCGTTGGTCTCACCATCCTGCCGGGCAGGCAGGACTGGGGGCGGAGTCTGGTCGACGACATCGCGACCCTGGAGGAAGAGGGCGTCAGCCGCCTGCTCTGCCTCGTGCCACAAGAGGAGTTGCATCGCTATGGCGTGGACGAACTCCTACCGGCCTGTCGAGCTGCCGGAATGCTCGTGCACCACTTGCCAATCGTCGATCAGAAGGCCTGCAGCCAGGCTGAGATGATCGAAGCACTGCGCTGGATGGACGAGGGTTTGCGTGCCGGTGAGAAGGTGACGGTCCATTGTGTCGGAGGCATCGGCCGCTCTGGGATGGCGGCAGCCGCCTACCTGCGGACGCGTGGCGCCGCGGCCGATGAGGCCATTGCATCCGTGCGTGCTGCCCGCTCGCAACGGGCACTCGAGACTGCGATCCAGGAGCAGTTCATCTGGGACTTCCCACCGGAGTCCCTGAGCTAGTGGCTAGTGTGGTGCGGGTGTAGGTAATTCAAGCTGCGGTTCGGACCACCCGAACCCCACTCAGCCACAATCCCACCTCCGCGACACCCGGTCAACCCGCCCGTTTCACAGCGACCTCACCGAGCATTTCGTCTGAAACCCCACCCATAAACACACCGCTCCCCACAGCGACCCCGGGTGCCGCCGTCTGGTCAGCTAGCGCTCGCCCTCGCCCGATCACGCCCCGAGCCAGCCACCCTGGATTTCCGGCGGAGCCCGCGCCACCGCCAACTCCGGCGCCTGCCACGGCAAGCCCATCGCCCGCAGCACGCGCTGGATCGAGTCCGGATCCTAAATCGCTGCCAGCAGCCGGCGAACGCCACCGCAGCGCGGACATGTGAGGATGTCGATGGCGTACACTCGTCGTAGCAACTCGGCCCATGTGTAGTAGCGACGCCCGTGCACTCGTCGCTTGGCAGGGCGATGGGGGACGCACGGCCGTTGCCTGCTAGCTGAGTCCACCTTGTGCAGCTCCTCAGAATACGCAACCAGTTGCCGCAGGCGACTCTCGGCGATCGCTGGCCGACCCGCATAGCGGCACAGGTGCTCAAACTGGCGTCGGTTGCCAGCCGCAACGCGCACCGCAGCGTGCAGTGAGAAGCCCTCCAGATCCGCACACAGGGCACCCAACACGTTCGGTTCGTTGCGCGTGCCTTTGCCGATACGCACGTCACGCTGGCCTCGGCGTTTGGCGGTCACTGCCACGCCTTGCACCGCACCCTCGCCTAGCTCGAGCAGCAACTGCTCGGCGTCGCTTGGGTCGCACATGGCGTCGCCGGCAAGTGCATCATTGTCTTCCAGCCACTTCCCCATCTTCCGCAGTTTGCGCCGTACGCGATCGCGCACCCGCCGCACCAATTGCGCCACATCAGCATCCGTGACCTGCTCGTGCTGGCACCATTCCACACCACCACGGCCTGGCTCATGCGAGTAGACCCCATCCAACCACAGCACGTGCAAATGCACATTTAGCCGCAGCGCCGAATCGAAGCGCTGCACGAACGCTACTGCACCCGTTCGTGGCAGTGGCTTGCCGAAGCGCTTCGCGGTGCGCTCGTAATAACCCGATACCGCATGCACCAGAATGCGGCGCACTGCCGACAGTGCCGCCGGATCATGCGCGCACAGAAGCCGCACCCGATACGGCAGCGACAATACCTATTGCCGCACCGGTGCAACGTCTGGGATCACTTGATCGACCAGCAACGCGGCCGTGTCTACCATGCGTCGCGTGCCGCATGACGGGCAGAATCCTCGCCCCTTGCACGAGAATGCGACCACGTCGTCGTGTCGACACTGTGCACAGAAGACTCGCGCAAAGCCGTGCGCTAGGATGCCGGAAGCTCGAGGGCTATTGGAAGCAGTTCCAAAGTGACGACCGCGAGCTGGCACTGCAGGCGGCGTCGAAGTGGGCGATGTATGAGATCACTAGCTGCACGCTGTTGCCCAATCCGGAGTTCCTGGCCCACTTTGATGCTCCCGAGGTCGCATGGGCGGTCGCGCGCTTGGAGGCGCACTACTTTCGCAACGTGCGCTTCGATCCCGACGATCGCCTGCTGCAGCGCGTCGACCGCGTTCGCTCGATCCCGGCGTTCATCGTGCATAGTCGCTACGACATCGTTTGCCCGATCAAGAGCGCCGTCGACTTGTATGCAATATGGCCCGAGTCGTCGCTAGTGATCGTCGATGACGCCGGGCACTCGTCGCACGAGCCGGGTATCGCGAAGGAACTGGTCGCGGCAACCAATCGCATCCGCGACTTCGGCAGCCCGGCGGTCAAGTCGCGAGACGCTACTTCGGGTTTTGCTTTGGCTTCCGCTTTGGGCGAATAAGCCACTTCGCGCCATTCTTGTGGGGCATTGCCACGCATGCGGGGTGATCTTTTTGACATCGATCTCTGCTGGCTGTTGCCAGCCACCGCGGCCACTTCCCCCAGCCGCGACTTTGCACTATCCTCGCCCGTCATGCTTGCTCACCGGCATTTCGCCTGGACCGCACTCGCCATCAGCGCGTTGGGCACGACGTTGCCCGCACAGGTATTCCAAGAAGTGCAGGCACCGCTCGGCATTCAGGGCATCACCCCGACGCCGAGCTCGTTCGGCCGAGGCGTCTGCGTGGCCGACTTCGACGACGACGGCGATGTCGACGTGGTCTTTGCAGGCGCGGTCGGAACACCGTTGCGCATGTTCCGCAACGACGGCGGCTTCGCCTTCACCGACGTGTCGGCGGGCAGCGGTCTCGGCCTTACCGACCAGGCCCTGTGCTTCGCGGTCGCCGACATCGACAACGACGGCGACACCGACCTCTACATCGGCAACAAGATGTCGCGCTGCCAGTTGTTCCTGAACGACGGCACCGGCGTCTTCACCCTGTCGGCCCCGCGCGGCCTGACGCATACGACGATAAACTACTCAGCCAGCTTCGGCGACTTCGATCGCGACGGCTGGATTGACCTCTACGTCGGTAACTACACCACACCGGCCGGTTTCACTGCCGCGAACAACCTGTACCGCAACGACGGCACCGGCGGCTTCGTGGACGTCACGGTCAGCTCGGGCACGGCGGGCAATGCAAGCACCTTTGCCGCCCCGTTTTTCGACTACGACGAAGACGGCTGGCCCGACCTCATCGACGTCAACGACAAGACCAACGGTGGTACCAACGAGGTCTATCGCAACCTCGGCGACGGCACGTTCGCCGCCGCCGGTGCGCAGATCGCCGCCAACAATGCGATCTACGGCATGGGCATCGACTTCGCCGACGCCTTCAACGACGGGGGTGTCGACTACTACTGCTCGGACCGACCCCTCGACCACCTGTTCCAGGTGTGGAACCCCGCGACCGGCTCCTATGACGACGCGACCCACACGTACGGCATGCCGGGCGGCGGTGTCGGCTGGGCGGTCAACTGGCTCGACTACGACAACGACGGCTGGCAGGACCTGCACGTCGTGCAGGCCCATTGGCCGAATCTGCTCTTCCACAACCCGGGCCAGGCCGCCGGAGTCGGTGCGTGGTGGCCGGAGGTGGCGGCGACTGCTGGACTCGACCAAGTTTGGCGCCAGTATGCCGCAGCGATCGCCGACTTCGACGACGACGGACGCCTCGACATCCTGCAGATGTTCCCCAGCGCACTTAACCTGCAGGCACCGAGCGGCCTGAGCCTGCACCGCAACACCGCCGCGACCGGTAACTGGCTCAAGTTCCGGATTCGCGGCACCGTCGGCAACCGTGACGGTCTGGGCGCGCGCGTCGAACTGCAGGCGGGCGGCATGACCCAACGCCAATGGCGGCGCAGCGGCGTCGGTTTCCTCAGCCATTCGGACCCGCGCTTGCACTTCGGCCTCGGCAACAGCACCGCAGCGGCACGCGTAACGGTTACCTGGCCTAGCGGCCAGGTGCAGCACCTGACCAACGTCGCAGCCAATCAGATCGTCGATCTGGTCGAGCCCAGTCTGCGGCTGCAGGGCCCTGCCATGGTCGGCGGCACCACCGCGCTCGAGCTGTCGATTCCAGGAGACGAGGGCCTACTGCACTTCATGCTGCTGGCGTTCTCGGATACCCCCCCGGTGGCACTGTCCAACGGCCAGGTCATCCCGATCAGCCCCGACAACCTGACCATCTACGCACTCGACCTGGGCAACGCGATCCTGCCCAACAGCTATGGGTTGCTCGATGCGACCGGCACGGCAACTTCGCCGCTGATCATCCCGCCACTGCCGTGGCTGCTGGGCGTCACCCTCTATGCAACGGCCGTGACGATGGACACGCCTGCGTTCCCGTTCTTCCGCACGGTGTTCCCGACGGCCCTGCCGATCACGGTTCAATAACGTAAGTACTCGATCCACCCATCGGGCAGCCGCCTGGTTCGCCGCCACGATTCGGCGGCATGAGTAAAGACCTCCGAGTCCAAGTGGTGCTCGTCGACCCGCGCACAAGAGTAGATTGGCCAACCGGTGCGCGATGTTTTCGAGTTGTACGGCATCGCAGTCACCACGCCATATGGGTGCGCAGCGGGCTGAAGCGTCGCGGTGCCGACCAGGTGCTTGCCATAGTAACGCAACTGGCCCGATCGTGTGCGAGACACGACCGGGCCAGGCGTTCGATCCAGTCCAGCTTGGGTCGCACACCCTTGCTGGGCACAGCGACCGAGGCCAGGGGGCCGTGATTAGTAGCCGACGACGACTTCGACGCCGTTCGACGTCTTGATGTTGGCGTTGTTGGCCAGCGTCAGGCATATCGACTGCGCCCATAGCGAGAACCCGACCAGCGCAGCATTGTTCGGCAACGGCACTGATACCAGCGACGTGCCTGCGGCGCTGGTCGCGCTCGAGCTGGTCAAAAGCGTGTTGACGTAGGCGCTGCAGCCGGGTGCGTCGATGCCGAGCGACGGCAGCGTAACGCCCGGGTTGAGGGCGGTAGAACTGAAGAAAGTGATGCTGATCGGCGAGACCGCGTCGATGTTGTTCGTCGTCAGGTCCCAGACACCACCGATGAGCGGCAGGCTCGACACGAGTGTCAGCGGCACAGTCGCCGTGTCCAGGAGCGTGATCGTCGTCGTGAGTTCGACCGAGAGGTCCGTGGCACCCGGATCCTGCAGCGCACCCGGGCCCTTGAAGCCGGCCAGGTAGTCCAGGCCGTCGTTACCCGACGTGTCGTAAACGATCGTGATATTTCCCGTGACGATCTCGAACTGCACTTGGAAGCGGTGCGGTGTGGCAACGCCCACGCCGTCCCACGTTGCGTAGGCGATACCGCCGATCTCTTCGAACCAGATCAGGCCACTGCCGGCCGCAGCCTGGTTGAAGTCGTGCCACATCGGCGTGATGACGACATCGGGGAAGGCGAGGAACTCGGCCGACGTCGGCGTCCAGTCGACCGGGCCGAACGAGTTGGCGCTCAATGCGATCAGTGACTTGGTCGTTATCGTCAGGCTTGAGGTCGTGCCACCGGCAATCGGCATCGGCGCGGACAGCGACACCGTCTCTTCGCCATCGAACATGCCCATAGCGATGTTCAGAGCCGTCGCGGAAGGCGGCAGGATCGTGCCCGGAATGCTATCGAGGGCGACGTAGCCGCTGCCTTGGCGCAACAACGTGACGGTGACACCGTTCAGGTCGAGTGCGCCGGCGCCGAAGGTCTCGTAGAACGAGCTCGGGGCGCTGTCGCAGCCGATGCCATACGACACCGCCGACGCGCAGTTTGTCTGCGGGCCGTTGGTCACCCAGACGTAGCCAGGTGTGGTCGCGACCAGGAAGAGCGAGTTGTTGTTGAGATCGAACGTGCCGAGAGTGAGCCACTCCTCGAAGACCGTGACGTCCCCGGTCGCGCCGGGAACCAGGAAGTCGCTCGCCGCCGGCAGGGTAGCGCCCATGCCCGGCGAGACACCGGTGACGGCGACCCACCAGGTCGGTTGCGTCGAGCCGTTGGTCACCTCTGGATCGTAGATGAACTCGACGTCGCCGTTGATGTACAGCTTGCACTGCATGGTGTGCATGGGGTCATTGGCCCCAGCGCCGTAGCTCTGTGCGTTGCGCCAGGTGATTGTGCAGACCGTGCCGGAGGTGTTGTCGATCGACACATCACCGCCGAGGGCGGCAGTGATGACCAGGTCGTTCCACATTGGCGCGACGCGCGGTGGGCCCGAGGCCAGCTCGGCCGAAGTCGCGGTGAAGTCAGCGAGCCCAGGTGCGGGGATACCTGCGTTCGAGAGGTATGCGAAGCCGTTTGTCGAGATGTGAACGTCGGTGTAGGTCATGCCGCCTAGGGGGAACGCGAAGCCGATCGGCTGGATCGCGAACACCACCTCGTCACCGTCGCCGAGCGAGGTGCCTAAACTGGCGCAGTCTTGAGCGAGCACGTTCGTGGCACCGATGCACACGGCCAGAAGAGAAAGAAGTAGTTTCATGGAATTGAGGTGTAGGGGATTCAAAGTTCAGTCCGGACCACCCGAACCCAACCAAGCGAGTCTCCCACCCCTTCAGCCAGCTGTCAACCGATGAGCTGACACCCCTCCAACCCAGGCATTCCGCCCGGAATCCTGCCCGCCAGCCACACCGCTCCCCCACCACGACCTCCCAGACCGTCGTAGCCTCACCCGATCACGCCCCAAACCACTCCTGCTCACCACCAGGCGGAGCACGCGCCGGTGCCAGCTCCGGCACATCGAACGACAGCCCCATCGCCCGCAGCTCTCGCTCAATCGAGTCCGGATCCTGGATCGCGGCCAGTAGCCGCCTTTTCCTCCGCAGCCGGGTGGAATGCCCGGTGGGGTCACTGTGAAACGGGTGGGTTGACCGGGTATCGTTGGGGTGGGATTGTGGCTGAGTGGGGTTCGGGTGGTCCGAACCGCAGCTTGAATTACCTACACCCAGGTTCTCGTCGAAGAGCAGCTTCATGCGGGCCGAACTTCCACGAGCCGCCGCTCCCGTTCTGCTGCGAACGCCAGGGCTGCACGGATATCAGCGCGCTCCAAGTCCGGGAAGTCGGCGAGGATCTCGTCTTCGGACATGCCCGACGCGAGATACTCAAGGATGTCTGACACCGTTATGCGAAGCCCTCGGATGCAGGGCTTCCCGCTTCGCTTTCCGGGTTCGAGGGTGATGCGGTCAGTCCAGGACATGATTGTCCCAGACTACCCCCGTACGCCACTTCCGCAAGCTAGCACGTCTCGGCCACGCTAATCCGCGTGCCAGTCGCATGCGATTCTTGCCGAGCAACCTCCGATCCAACCGCGACCGGCGTCATTCTCGTCGTAGGTCATAGAGAACGAGCTGAGCTTGCTATCGCCCTATTGCGCCTGCTGCCAGGCCGCCAGCAACGCCGCGCATGCAGCGTCAAGGCCTGGCCGCGCAAGGACTCGCCTCGAGCTGATGGCACCATGCTCGCGCGATTGACGCACGAACTGCCGTTCCTCGGTGCGACCGTACGGAAATCCACACTCGAACGGTGCCAGCCAGCAGCAACCTTGCGATACTGCAGCGCAAGCTATGCAAGGGACCAGCGACGGAGACTCCCCCGACTTTGATGCGGCTCGTGATCTGTTTGATCGCGCCATGAATCTGCCCGCCGCCGAGCGCGAGGCATTCGTGCGCAGCGAGACTGCTGACGACCCAGCGCGGCGGGACCGCGTGCTCGGGTTGCTGGCGGAGGCCGGGGGTGCGACCCCCAGGATCGAGCCCCCCACCCCTGACGAACACCGCCCGAGCCGCAGCGATCAGGTGCAGTCGACGCAGACGGCGGAGATGCTCAAGCGGCTGGAGAATGCACCGCGACTCGACACCGCCCGTTACCGCATCGAAGAAGAAGTCGACCGCGGCGGCATGGGCGCGATCCTGAAGATCCACGACGGGCAGCTCAATCGCCGACTGGCGATGAAGGTGCTGCTCGACCGCGAAGCGCCGCGCGACGATTACGAACAGCAGCTCGCGCACCAGATTCTCGGTCGCTTCCTCGAAGAA
>JBNMND010000254.1:0-8389 GCA_051274975.1 Planctomycetota bacterium
GATTGGTCGAGCGTGGGGCGCCTAGGTTTCTATTGGCCGCGTGGCAACTGCTCGCCCGAGCGATCCTTGTAGAAATCGCGAATCAGCTGCCAGCATTCCTGCGCGGTTTCGGCGTAGCTGATCAGCTCGAGGTCCTTCGGCGAGATCGTTCCCTCTTCGACGAAGTGGTCCCAGTTGACTAGGCGACTCCAGTAGTCCCTGCCAAACAAGATGACCGGGATCGGCTCCATGCGCTTGGTCTGGATCAACGTCAGCGTCTCGAACAGTTCGTCCATCGTGCCAAAGCCGCCCGGGAACGCGACCATCGCCTTGGCGCGCATCAGGAAGTGCATCTTGCGCACGGCGAAGTATTTGAACTCGAAGCATAGCTCGGGAGTGATGTAGCTGTTGGGTTCTTGCTCAAACGGCAGCGTGATGTTGAGGCCGATCGACTTGGCGCCGACATCGAATGCGCCGCGGTTGGCCGCCTCCATGATGCCGGGGCCGCCTCCCGTGGAGATGACGAAGTCGCATTGGTCGTCGACTTGGCAGGCGCCGGACACGATGCGGCCGAACTCACGGGCTTCGTCGTAGTAGTGCGCCTTCTTGAGCACGTTCTCCGCGATGCGCACGGCGCGTTGCTTGTCGGCGTCGTCTTTGTCGGATGCCAACTCCACCTTGGCTGCTTCGAGGAGCGCCTCGGCATCCGGCCGTTCTACGATTCTGGTGCCTCCGAATGCGACTACCGTGGAGCGCACTCCCTGTTCGTCCTGGATCAGCTCCGGCTTCAGCAGTTCGAGCTGCAACCGAACGGGGCGCAGTTCCGTTCGCCCCAAGAACTCGGTGTCCGTGTGTGCCTGGCGGTACGAACTCGAATTGCGAATTGCAGCGATGCGATAGCTGTGGGCTTGCGCGTCGTTCTGCGTGGGGCTGTTGGGGGTGTCAGTCATCTAACATCTAACAATTGGGGAGTGGTGGCCGGGCGGTGGGGTCTCATGGTGCTGGTGGCCGCCGACAAAGGTTGCCATCGGCATTCGAGCAGGACGCACCTCATTCTTCTCGCCCGACTTCTTGATACTGTGGCAAAGCATGCCTGCGACCCAGCCCCGACTGACATATTGCAGCAACGTCCATCCGGCTCCCGACCTAGCCAGTCAGTTGTCCGCGTTGCAAGAGCACACCGCACCCATTGCCAGGATGGCGCGCGAGCGTGGCCGTGCTTTCGGGCTCGGCGGTTGGTGGCCGTGGCCGTTGGTCGAAGAGCTGTCGCAAAACTCGACATCTCTTGCGCAGCTGCAGCAAGCAATGGCGGGCGCCGAGGTTCCGTTGTGGACGCTGAACGCGTTTCCGTTCGGGAACTTCCACGAGCGGGTCGTCAAGACCGACGTCTACGTGCCCGATTGGGGCGAGCAAGAACGGTTGCTCTACACGTACCGCTGTGCCGAGGTCGGCGCGACCTTCCTCAAAGAAGGTGACGTGCTGCCGATCTCGACGTTGCCACTTGGCTACCGCGGCCGGGGCGACGCGCCAGTCGATTTCGACAAGATGGCCGGCAACCTCGCCCGTGTGACCAGCATGTTTGCGGCGATCGAAGCAAAGACCGGCGTGCGCTGCGTGCTGGCGCTCGAGCCGGAGCCGAACTGCATCCTCGAAACGGCCAAGCAAACCGCGGCGTTCTTGGATGAGTCGGTCTTCAACGGCAACTGCACGATGGTGCCGGAGGAAAGGCTGCGCCGGCATCTTGGCGTGTGCGTCGATCTCTGCCACCTGGCGGTGCTCGACGAAGATCCGCTGAAGGCGCTCGCTGAATTGAAGAAGCGCGGCATCGAGGTGCCGAAGATCCAGGTGTCGTCGTGCCTGGAAGTGCGCCGGCCGGAAGGCATCGAAGAGCTGCTGACGTTCGCCGAGCCGCGTTACCTGCACCAGACCGCCGCCAAAAACGGCGCGCGCTCGCTCGACCTCGATGGCGTTGCGACCCGCCGATACGAGTTTGAACACGCCGGCCGCGTGCGCACGCACTTCCACGTGCCGCTCGATTGGGACAGCGACGGGCCGCTGGGCTCGACCCAGCAGGAAGTTCGCCGCGTTTTGGAAGCGCTGGCTGCTGGCTCGGATCCGGTGCCGCTGCTGGAGGTCGAGACCTATACCTGGTCCGTGCTCGGCGACAAGTTCGGCGACGCCCCGCTGGCCGACCGCATCCAGCGCGAGCTCGATTGGGTCGCCGCGTTCTGGAAAAGCTGAGCGATTCGGCCGCTGCTGCGTATCGTGCGCGCCCCACGACGGCGTCCATCCGGGTCGCCCGAGTTGGAGTATCGGCAGCTACAGCCGGCCGCTAGCCTAGCCAGGACCTAGATGATTCATCTGCGAGACGTTCAGAAGAGCTATTCCCGCGGCGACCAGACCGTGCTGGCGTGTGCCGTCGATCGCCTCGATATCGAGTCAGGCGAACAGGTTGCATTGATCGGCAGATCGGGCACCGGCAAGACCACCGTGCTGCACATCCTGGCTGGCATCCTGCGCCCGGATCGCGGCGAGATCGATGTCGCTGGTGCGCGGCTCGACAAGCTTGGGGAGGCTGGGCGCGACAACCATCGCGGCCGCAACATCGGCATGGTCTACCAGACCTTCAACCTGCTGCAGCCGTTCACCGCGTTGGAGAACGTGCTGATGGGGGCGCTGTTCGGTCGCGGCGCAGGCGGCGATGCCAAAGAGCGCGCCACGGCACTGCTCGACAAGGTTGGACTCGGCGATCGCATGCATCACCGCCCCGGTGAACTGTCGGTTGGTCAGGTGCAGCGCGTCGCGATTTGCCGCGCGCTGATCAACGATCCGCAACTGATCCTGATGGACGAACCGCTCGGCAATCAAGACAAGGAAACCGGCGGCCAAGTGCTCGACATGATGTTGCAGATTGCGACCGACAACAACAAAACGGTCGTCATGGTGACGCACGATCCTGAGAGTGCCAAGCGCATGCAGCGCACGGTTGACTTGGCGACGCTGCGCGGCGACATGAGCGTGGAGGCTTCCCGATGAAACTCATCTCGATCAGCTTGCGCAACTTGCGCATCCGTCTCGTCGCGACCGTGTTGACGATGATGTCGATCGTCGTCGCGACCGCGCTCTACGCCGCCATCTTGGTGATGGCCGAGCAAACCGAAGCGCGCTACGAAGGCAGTATCGGCGGCTTCCAGGCCATCGCCGGTCCGAACGGTACCAGCGAGCTCGAGCTCGTGCTCAACACGATCTTCAACGTTGGTGAGGCGTCCGGGCGTATCCCGCTCGAGGTGTGCGAGCAACTGCGCAAGTCTCGTGGCAGCAGGTTCCGCCGCAGTCAGGTGCGCTATGCCATTCCGCAGGCACGCGGCGATAGCATTAGTCGCTTCAACTTCCCGGTCGTCGCGACGATCGACGAGATGTTCTCGAAGTTCGAATGGAAGCGCGAGCCGCTGAAGTTCGCCGAGGGCGGTCCGTTCGAATACTCGTGGGATGAATTAATCGCGCTGGCCAACGGCCTCGCGGCTCACGAGAACGGCATTCGCGCCGAAGCCGAAGTAGTGCCGGAACGCCCGTTACTGCAGAAGAAGTGGAAGCAGGCGGTTGTTGGTGCGCGCGTGGCTCGTTCGCTGAAACTCAAGATCGGCGACGTAGTGACGCCGGTGCACGGCAAGCTCGGTGAGTTTGGCCGCCACCCACATCCGGAGGCAGCGTGTGCCATCGTCGGCATCCTCGAGCCGACCAACTCGCCGATTGACTCGACGATCTATCTGCCGATTGGCATCCACTTGCTTATTGATGGCCACGCCGGCGGCGTGTTCATCAATAAGTTGGGAGCGGGCCAGAGCCCGGTTAAGGCTGAGGGCATGCCGGTCGATCCGATGCGAATCGCGTTGACGGCAGTGATTTGCGACCCGCTGGATCACATGGGATCGCAGATTCTGCGCAAGCAGTTTGGCTCGCACGATGAGGCCCAGGTCGCCTGGCCGCAGGATGTCGTGCCGAAGTTCCTGCGCCAGATCGGCAACGCAGCGGATGCGTTGGCCGTCATCGCATGGCTCGTGTTGCTCGTCGCCGCCGTGTCGATCACGGTCGCCATCTACAACACGATGAACGAACGTCGCCGCGAGATCGCGATCATGCGTTCGCTCGGTGCTCGCCGCTACCAGATCCTGGCGATCATCACCGGCGAGGCAACGTTGCTGTCGTTCTTCGGCGCGGTGCTCGGTTTGGTAGCGTGCCACGCGGCTCAGTACTTCATGCAACCCACCGTCGAAGACATGACCGGCGTTTACCTCGACTGGACGCTCTTCAAGATGTGGGAGCTGTGGCTCGTGCTCGGGGTTTCCGGCATCGGCGCGATCGCTGGGCTGGCACCGGCCGTGAAGGGTTCGATGACGCAGGTCGCCGACAACTTGGCGCAGAACTACTAGCTCGCTCAGAACGCAACGGTGCCTTCGACCAGTTCGACCGGCGCAACGGATCTACGCGGCCGCCGGAGAATCTCCGTATTCCCCAGAACACCTGCACCCAAATCTGGGCGCATGGCACTAGGTCCCCGTGCGATGGGGTCTTGCGACCCCATTTCCGCTGATCCCGAGCCTCTCGCCCGGGGGAAATCCTCCTCGCTTGGCTCGATCCGGCCGATCGTCGTATACGATGGTCCCGTTCGACCCCAATCCGGTCTACAGACTATGAAGAGCCTGCTCGTAACAATCGCATTCTCTAGCTTCCTGACCTGCCAGGCGCCGACGGCAGTCGACGTCAAGGTCGATGTTCCCGCCGGTTCCACTGGCGAGCTCCGGTGGGGTGTTGCTACTAGCACCGGCGTCGGCGCCCAAGCTCAGATCACGTTCCAAAAGCGCAACGTTCAAGATCCGAAGCCCGCGACTCAAAAGCAGGACCCGAAGCCTGGCGTGAAGAAGCCGGATGCGAAGAAGCAGGATCCGAAGCCCGTCAAGACCGAGAAGGACCCGAAGAAGGATCCGAAGGGCACCGGCAAGAAGGACCCGAAGGGCAAGGAAGAGCCCCGCATCGATCGCCCCGAAAAGGATCAACCGATGCCAGCCGGCAACGATCCGGCCGACATCGCCGCGATGCAGAGCGCCGAGAACATGCTGCGCGCCGAGAAGCGCCTGCAACAGGAGATCAAGGCCGGCAAGATCACGGGCCTCGACAAGATCCTGCCGTTCGATGAGCTGACCTCGTGGCCCTACGAAGACGGCCTCAAGGGCATGCCGAAGCGCGTCAAGAAGCTGTCCGGTAAGAAGGTGCTGATGACCGGCTTCATGCTGCCGATCGACGAAGTGCAGAACATCAAGGAGTTCCTGCTCGTCGAGTCGCTGTGGTCGTGCTGCTACGGCCAGCCGCCAGACATCCACGGCATCGTGCGCGTGGTCATGCCCAAGAAGAAGACGACCGACTACTTCTTCGACCCGTTGAAGCTGGTCGGCACGTTCAAGGTCGAGGCAACGATGATGGACGGCTACTGCGTCGACATCTACCAGTTGCACTGCGAGACGCTCGAAGCGTTGAAGTTCAAATAGCCGTCCTCGCCGCGCCCACTCCGAAGTGGGCCCCAATGCTACCCTTGCGCCCAGCCGCCCTAGCGCCCGCAGGTCCCCAGCTGACCGCCCGCCCTCTCCGGATAAGCCGCCTGTAGCCCGCTTTCTGCGCGCACCGGCCGTTGTCATCGCCGTTTGCGTGCACTCGGCACAAGTCAGGGCCCACCCTGTGCCGATAGCCGGAGACGATGGCACCCCGAATTGAACGTCGCCCGCGCGGTTGGTCGCTAACGCGTCGTCTGGTCGTAGCTCTGTCGGTCGGCGCGGCCTTTGTCGCCGTCGTGCTCGGCTTCCTAGGCGCGGACCGCGACAACCAACATCAGGCCGCTGTGCAAGCGACTGCCGAGCAGGAGGCCGCGATTGCGATGGCCGAACGTGCGGCTCCGTTGCTCGACAACGCGGACGTCATGCGTCTGTCGGTTCTGGCTTCGGTCGTGCGCGATCAGATTGGCGGCCGCGTGCTCGTCATTGATCGCACCGGCACCGTCGTCATCGATTCCGCGTTGGTGCTCGGCGATCGCAAAATGTCGTTGCTGGCGGCAACGGCACCGTTCCAGCGCACGACCGAGATTGGCAATGGCGAACCGATGCGCGAGAGTCTCGCCGCGGTGCGCTTCGGCGGCGAGGTGATTGGCGAAGTTCGTCTGCAGTGTGAGTCGCGCACCTTCGGGTCGACGTTTGACTTGACCTGGTTCGGTCTCGTGCTGTTGAGCTGTCTGAGCTTGGTCGCTGTGGCGGCAATGCTCGGCCACTACTGGTCCGCCCGTATTCGCGGCGCGACCGATGCACTGATCCGCTTGGCCGCCGGCGAAGTCGCTGGTGATGCTCCGGAGGGCGCCGAGAGTGAACTACAAGATCTTGGTTCCGCCATGCGTGAACTCGAAAAGGGCATGCAGGACGGCCTGCAGCGAGTGGGGGACGGTTACGTCGCGATGGCGTTGCACGTCGTCGATGGCCTGGAGAAGCGCCGCCTAGTGCCGCCAGGTCACGGTGACCGCACTGCCGGCCTCGCCGCGCGCATTGCCCGGCGACTGCAGTTACTCGACGCCGACCGTAACGAACTTGATATTGGGTGCCGCCTCGTCGACCTCGGCAAGGCTTCGGTGCGTGCGTCGATCCTGCAAAAGCAGGGCGCGCTGACCGCGGCCGAGTCGCGGTCGCTGGACCACCATCCGGTACACGCCTCCGAGCAGCTTGAGTGTGTGCCGGCTCTACGCCGCGTCGCCAAGATTCTGCGCCACCAACAAGAACGCTACGACGGCCGTGGCACGCCGGACGGCTTGCGCGGCGATCGCCTGCCACTTGGCTCGCGCATCCTTGCGATTGCAGCTGCCTTCGACATGTTGACGACGTGCGCCGAACAGACGCCACTCGAGTGGTCGGAAGCGCTGCAGCAACTCGATAAGGCCAAAGGCGAAGTCTTCGACCCGTGGTTGGTTGAGCTGTTCGCCGAAGAGATCGAACGCGATCCACCAGCGTCCAGTGACCGTGAAGTGATGATTGTCCCCGGTGGTTCCCTGCCCTGGCGCACGGTCGATGGCGACGATGAGGAAGACGCAGCAGCCGAATTGAACAGCGAACTCGAAGTCATGCTCGACGACTTTCCGTTTGAGGAACAACCATGAGGTTGATTGCACTGTCGGCTTTGTTGTTGGGCACCGCCTGCAACATTCCGCCAAAGGATCCCTTTGCCGCCGCCGAACGCGCCTTGCGTCGCAACGACCTGTTGCGCGCACTGCAGGCGTATGACGCGGTGCCGGTTGCTCACATCCGCTACCCAGATGCTCGTGCTGCCGCCGGCGACGTGGAGCAGCGAATGCGTCGTTGCCATGAACTGATTCTCGAGGCATTGATGCTGCGTTCGGAATGGCGCGATGCGGAAGCTCTCGAAGCCTTGCAGCGTGCCGGCCAGCATTGGCCGCAGCAGCCGAGCTTGAAGCAGTGGATTGCTGCCACCGAGAAGCGGTTGCATTTGTTTGCTGAGCGAGACACTTCGGCGGATACGCCAGCATCTCCGATGGTAGAAGTGGCGAAGATCGGTCATCCGCAGTTGCCAGTTACTACCGGGGTCGGCGCCAACGGGGTGGCGGTCTCGGACGACGGTCGCTCGGCAGCGGATGTCGTCCCAGCGCAACCGTCTTTGTCGCAATCAGGCGTGTCTTCGCCTGTGACGGATCGCGGTCCGGTCGAAGTCCCGGCGATCAACGTGCCACAGCCGATGCTGCCAGAGGTGCCGAACAACCCGGTGAAGACTGCGCCGCAGGTTGAAGTTGCTGAACCAGTGATCAGCGGTTCGCGCCGTTCGTCTGCCAATTCGTCGAGTAACACGAATCCGGCTGCCGATCCGGTCACAAGCAACTCGCGCGGCAATGGCTCTTCGGATCCCGCTGACAAGCCCACTATCGATTCATCTGAGTCCTCGACGAACACGTTGCCATCTGTGGTAACGGCGCCAAAGCGCTTGCCGACCGGGGAAGATCCCGTGGTCCTTGGTTTGGTTGCCGTCGAAGCACGGTTGGGGCGCGGCGAACTGGCGCTAGCCGTTCGAGACTTGATCGAACTAGCGCGTCGCTTCACTGACGACGTGCGCGTCAATCGTCGTTTGGTAAGGCTGCTTCATCAGCGCGCGTTGATGAGCTACGGACAGGGCACCGTGGCTGCTGCCGTCACCGATTGGCGTCGCGTGCTCGAGATCGAACCCAACAACCGCGTCGTGCAGAAGCTGCTAGAGCGAGCGTTGCTGGAGTGCCGCACCGAGAAGAAAAGCTAGCGGCGTTGCGAGCTCCCGCAGTTTTCTGAATAGCGACTGCCCGCTGGTGGCATTCAGTCTTGGGAGGAAAACTTCGTGC
>JBNMND010000255.1:0-8365 GCA_051274975.1 Planctomycetota bacterium
GAGATGCTGCGCGGAGCACTAGCAATGCATCTCGCTGCTGCGGAGTGACGCCGGTGCCGCTACAACGAGCGGCACGTGACCGACCCCGAACACCCCCATCGCTGCTACAGCTGCCTGCGACCGCAGGACCTGTGCTACTGCGACCGCATGCCCAGCGTGCCCACGAATACTCGCGTGGTCATCCTGCAGCACCCACACGAACGCACGCATCCGTTCGGAACAGCACGGCTCGCACGCATGTGCATGCCGAACGCTACGGTGCACATTCCGAGCCCTGGCTATACCGGAACACTAGCCAAGGAAATCGAAGTACCCGAGGACAGTGCCGTACTGTTTCCGCACGACCACGCGGACGACTTGGCGACGGTCTCCGAGGCGGACTGGCCTTCAACGATCATTGCCATCGATGGCACATGGTCGCATGCCAAACGCCTGTATCGCGAGAACACCTGGCTGCACAGCAAGCGCCACGTTCGCTTGCAACCGACATCGCCCAGCAACTACCGGATCCGCAAGGAACCCAAGCCTGAGTATATCTCGACGATCGAAGCGATCGTCGAAGCGCTACGCATCATCGAGCCATCGAATCAACGACTCGATGAGCTACTGCGCGCGTTCGACCTAATGATCGACCAGCAGATCGCGCATCGATCCTCGCGCGTTTCCGGCCGCTTCAAGAGCACGCGCAAACGCGAATCGCGTGCAATGTCGTCGCGACTGCGCGACCCGGGCATGGTGGTCGTGTTCGCGGAAGCGGGCCGGCCCGGCGGGGACGCAGCTAAAGATCGTGAATTGGTCCACTGGGTTGCCGCACGCGTCGACAGCGACGAGACGTTCGAAGTCATCATCAAGCCGACGGCACCACCGACTGACGAACACCTGATCCACCTGGGCATTACGCACGAAGAACTCGACGGCGGCTGCACACTGGACGAAGCACGAAGGGCGTTCCTCGAGTTTGTGCCGGATGGCGCCCCGATTGCCGCATGGACCGACACCACGTTGCAATGGGGTGAGCACGTGCTACCGGAGTCGTTCGACCAGATCCTACTCAAGCACAACTACTGCAACGTGCGCCAGAAGAGCTCGGGCTACCTCGAAGACGTCGTCAAACGCGAAGAGATGACGACACCCGAACTCCCCTGCCGCGGCCGCGCCGGCGCGCGACTATGCAATGCTCTCGCAGTCGCACGTTGGCTGCGCACACAGAAGCCAAAGCTAAAGTCGTAACGCTCCGAACAGGGGTACGGTGCCAGGCACCGTACCTACTGATTGATGACCGCTGTTGCTGCGCCCCTAACGGTTCGGTCGGCGTTGACCTTAGCTGTTGAGCACAATTCCGGGGGCTGGATTGGCGAAGCGTCCTGCGAGCGTCGTGACTAGCGGGCCTGCCATGTTGGAGCTGAACGCGCTATCGCGGCGTAGCGGGCCGATAAACGGCTGGTTCACCGGAATGCTGCTGGGTGCATTGGAGGAGCCGCCACTCTCGACGAGACGGTCCAGGTCGAAACGCACGTCGGCGTGGCTGGAGTAGGTGCTCAGTGCGACGCCACCACTGCCGTGGCGGTTCCGGTTGTCGTCGAGTGGGTTCTGCGCGGAGCCGTTCTCGTCGAACAAGAACAGACCGGTGCGGTAGTTGCTCGTGCCCTCCTCAGTCAGGTGGCAGGCGACACACGAACGTGGACCCTCGTTGATCAGCGAAACGCCGAACTTCGCAGTCGCCCCACTAGCGACTCGGTGCAGCCAACGGCAACGACGATGTCTCGGCGTAGGCGCGCGTGGTAGACATCGTCGACTCAAGGTTGCGATCAAGCTCGATCGCCGTTTGTGCAACTAGCTTGACCTCTTCCTGGATGTCGTCGATTGCACTCGCGTTGAGATCGTGACCGAGGAACAGCGCGTGGTCGCGCAAAGCCGCCACAAAGCCATTGAGCTGCTCTTGGGCTGGCACGGCCACGCTGGCGATCGCATCGTAGCGTTCCTTTGCAACCTGATAGCGCACCTCACCTCGTTGGCGCAAGCGATCCGACGAGATCAACGCAATGTCCGCTTGCCAGTTTTCAAACACCGGCTCGGCCGACTCAAGCATGGGACCAACCGCGGCGCTGTAGCGCTTCGCCTGCTCTTCGGCGACATCAATGGACCGCACAAACTTTGCGTAGAGCACAGCTGCTGGGTCGCTATCGAAGCGACCAGCTGCAATCACATTCAATCGGGCGAACGAGTCCGAAATCGAGTCGCGAGCACGCTCGGCTTCGATGTGCACGCGCTCAACCGACGTCATCAACTCTGCAACCTTGATGGGGCCGGTTTGGCTATCGTTGCCAGTCGCGCAGCCAGCCAACACGGCTAGCAGGGCAACGGAGGGGCGAAGCAGATTACGTAGTTGCATAGTTCCTCGATTCTGTGGCGTCATCGACAGTGCGCCATAAACAACATCGTCCCTTCGGTCGTTGCGGCTGGCTCCCTGATCGCGCTGCCCCGAAATGAGACATGTGCCTATCCCATGCACCCTGTCAATCCGCACTCCATCGTGCCAAGTTGCCTGCAACATCGGCAAGTCACGCGACGTGTGAAGCGTTCTGCGGTACGTTGCGCCGGATGCATCTCACCGTGCTCGGATCCGGCACCGCAGTTCCTGTTCCCGACCGTTTTCCGGCCGGGTATCTGGTCGAGCACGACGAACACCGTGTCATGGTCGACTGTGGTCCAGGAACGCTTCGTCGACTGGCGCAGGCCCAGGTGTCTGTCATGCAACTAGACGCCGTGTTGTTGACGCACTACCACACCGACCACTGCGCCGACCTGGCCGCGTTGTTGTTCGCGCTACGTTCTCCTCATCTGCAACCACGACCGCCGCTAACGATCTACGGGGCGCCTGGTCTGGTTCGTTTGATTGAGAAGCTGACCGAGGCGTGGCCTTGGCTTAGCCCGAAGAACTACGAGATGCTGCTGGTCGAACTGGCGCCAGGTACGTTCACCGCCCATGGCTTTGAGATCACGGCCATCCCGATTCGGCACACGGCGCAGAGCCTCGGCTACCGGCTGCGCGCCGGCAATGGCGTCTTGGCACTCTCTGGAGACGCCGACACCTGCGAAGAACTCGTCGACCTGGCGCGAGATGCCGACGTGTTCGTTTGCGACAGCGCGGCACCGGACGCCTTGAAGATCGAAGGTCACCTGACGCCAGGACTGGCGGCGGGCTACGCCGAACGGGCTGGCGCTCACGAGCTGGTGTTGACGCACTTCTACCCGGAGTGCGAAGGCCACGACTTGTGCGCCGAAGCGCGCGCACAATACGGCGGCAAGATCACACTTGCCGCCGACCTGATGCGCCTGCCGGTTGGCGGCGACTAGAAGACGACGGGCGGAGATGCGAGGTAGGCGCGCAACTCGGCCTCGGTCGCCGTGACAACCTCTTCGAAGCGCTCCAGCTTCTGCGGGGAGGTGCGCCCTGCCCGCCCCGAGGTCTCCAGCTCGCCGACAAGCTCTCGCAGGCGGGCCGCACAGATGACTCCGGCAGCTCCCTTCAGCGAATGCGCAGCCGCTTCTAGGCCGGCGGCATCATCTCCACGAATGGCGGTCGTCACCTCATGAATGCTGTTCGGCAACTCTTCGAGGAAGACCTCGCACAGTCGCTGGACCATCTCTGTTTGGCCGCCAACGAGATCCAACGCGGACTCCACGGAGAAGATCGGGTAGGCCTCGGTTACCGAGTCCTCATCCTGGTTCGCGAACGCACCACGCCTAGCCAACAGGTCTGAGATCGCCACAAACAGGTCCAACTGCCGGAACGGCTTGCCAACAATCCCTTGCATGCCGCAAGCGATTACCGCGCTCGCATTCTCCGTCGTGACATCAGCCGAAACCGCGAGGATCGGCTTGTCGTAGCCGAAAGCCCGGATCGTGCGGGTTGCCTCGAGACCTGACATTCCTGGCATGTGGCAGTCCATCAACACCAAGTCCGGCGCCATGGACTCGACCTGCGTGATGGCTTCCGCACCGCTGGATGCGAACAGCAGCTCGCATCCAACCATCGCGAGCATGGCCTTGCACAGCGTTCGGTTGATCGGGTGATCGTCGACGATCAACACACGCATGCCACTCAGGTCGAGATCGACGACATCACCTACGGCGTCGCGGCACTCCGCTTCGCAGACCTCCAGGTTGGTCGTGAATGTGAACGTCGTGCCTTCCCCAACCTTAGACTCGACCCAGACCTTGCCGCCCATGCATTCGACAATGCCCTTGACGATGGAGAGCCCGAGACCAGCACCACCGTATAGTCGTGTGGTGTCTGCTTCTGCCTGGGTGAAGGCTTCGAAGATCCGCGCAGCGGCCTCTTCGGTCATGCCACAGCCGGTGTCGCGAACTCGCCAAGTTGTTTGCAGGTTGTCACCTTCGCAAACGACATCTGCAGTCATCGCCACTTCGCCATTTTCCGTGAACTTCAACGCGTTGCTGAGCAAGTTGCCCAGCACCTGACCAATGCGATGCGAGTCAGCACGCATCCAAACCGGCCCGTGGGCAGTAACCTTGCCAGTGAGCGTCAACCCCTTCTGCTCGGCCGCCGCCGAGAACGACGCAGAGGCCGCATCAACCATCTCTTGCACGGATGATGGACGCAGATCGAGTTCTAGTTTGCCGGACTCAATGCGCGAGAAGTCGAGCACATCGCCGACGACATTCAACAAGCGAGCACCAGACGTCTGGCAAAGGTCCAACAAGCGCCGCTGCTCGGTATCGATCCGGGTGCGCGTCAACGCCTCAATCGTGCCGCCAAGTCCATGTAGCGGTGTGCGCAGCTCATGGCTCATTTGCGCGAGGAAGCCGGTCTTGGCCCGGCTCGCAGCCTCCGCTACTTCGAGTGCAGCACGCAAGTCGGCGGTGCGCCCCGCGACCTTCGCTTCCAACGCGCCGTTGTGCGCACGGAGGCCCTCGTTGGCTAGGTAGAGCTCGCGCGTCTTATCCTCGATGATCTTCTCGAGTTCCTGGCTGCGCGCCTTCTCCCGCGCCAACCGTCGTCCCCACCTTACTTCGTCCACAATTACCTCGCCACAGGTTGTAGGAACTTCAGCGAGTAGGTGCAGCGCGCATCACCCCTGTGGGTGCAAGCGGTGTGCTCGTATTCGATCGGCACGCCAAAGTGTTCACCGGCACCAACCAGCAGACCTTCGAGCAGCTTACACAGCCCGCGCTCCGACTCGTAATGCAGCGTCAACCCGTCAGGGTCACCGTCGACATCCTCATAGAAGAGGTTTGGCGGCGTCGCGCCGGCCATCAGCTTCTTGACCTCCACATGGATGATGCCATGCACCGACAGCAGCATCTGCCGTGGATGCGTCACGCCTTCGAGGAAGTTAGGATGGCGCGACGTCAGGCCGCCAAACGCGAACCTGCCGAACGCATGCAGAGCATCGCCGGGCTCAATCGATAAGCGCTTGCAGGCCGCCGTCACCAAATCGACAACCCATTGATCGGGATACGACATGGGCCCGACGAACGGTTCCTTGGCCGTGTGCGGACAGTCCTCGAGCAAGTCCTCGAACGTGTCGGCGCCGAAGTTCTCGACGATGAAGTCTTCGAAGATCGCAAAGATAACGCCCTTCATGACTCTCCCCTTAGGCGGCCAATGGCCTCGCCGAGTCTGGCTTTCGAGACCGGCTTGACCAGATAGCCATCCGCTTGGCGGCGGAACGCTTCGATCACGTCTGCCTTATCGTCCAGCCCCCCCAACGCAAGCTGCGCCGTGGGTTCATCATCAATCACGATACATCTCATAGAACCTCTCAGGATCCAACGATCGGCTTCATTGTCCGCCCAGGATTAGTCTCGAATTGGCACGCATACCGCATCAAGCACACAACTCGCCCACGTCGGAGACCCCTGCATCGTCATGGAAGAACAAGCCCTCGCAGGCTGCCACGCGCTCCATCAGATGGCGCAATCCACACTCGTCATCGACATCGGCGGATCCGGACTGAAAGCGGATGTTCTCGATGCCAGCGGCGCATTCGCATCAGAACGCCCTCGTATGGAAACGCCGGTTGGAGCCCATCCGGATGCGATAGTTGCGATGCTCGCAGAGTTCGTTCGCGAGCTTCCAGGGTATACCCGCATCTCTGCGGGTATACCCTGGAATGGTGCGCGACGGCATCGTGTTGACCAAGCCCAATCTCGGCAATGACAATTGATCCTGCTATGACCTTGCCACCGCATTGCAAGAAGCCATCGGACGACCGGCTCGCGTAGCCAATGACGCGGATGCACAAGGCCTCGCGGTGATAGGTGGTACCGGTGTCGAAATGATCGTCACTCTCGGCACGGGATTCGGCACAGCGCTCTACAAACATGGTCAAATGTGCCCCCATCTGGAGATCTCGCAGCAGCCGTTCCGCAAAGGGCAGAGCTACGACAAACATGCTGGAGACGCAGCTCGTCGCGACGCCGGCAACGGCAAGTGGCAGACGCGTGTGCGAAAATCGATCGACAACATGCGCACGCTGACGCACTTCGACCGCCTCTACGTCGGCGGCGGCAATGCGAAGAAGCTGTCGGTCGAGTTGCCGAGCGATGTAACGATCGTCGACAACCTCGCCGGGCTCAGCGGCGGCGTCGCTCTCTGGCGCGGCTAGGTAACGAGCAACCCGTGGCTCGCGTTCGGGCGTGCGCTGAGAGTGACCTGATTAGTCGCGCGAGCTGAGCAGATATAGGAGGTGCTTGAACAGCAGCACGACATCCGTGAACAGCAAGATTGCGCCAGTCATCGGCATGCTAGTTGGCAAGCGGTTCAGGATCAGGCTCGTGTCATAGAGGATGTATCCAGCGCACAGCAGAACGATCGCAGCCGAGAACCAAAGGCCCAACGAGAAGCCCATGAACCAACCGAGAATCGCCGTTACGAACAACGCGATACAGGCCATGAACAGGATCCCGCGCATCCACGAGAAGTCCTTCCCCGTATAGAGCACGTAAACCGTTAGGACTCCGAACACGATCGCAGTCAACGCACTGGCTTGATTGATGATTGCCAGCCCCCCCTCTTTGTCGCTAACAAACAACACAATCGGCGCAACCAACAGCCCCAGCAGCACAACCCAACCCGCGTAGGCAAACGTGCCGATCGGCCGCTGCTCCGCGAGTGAGTGCACCAACATCGAGCCTCCATAAAAGATGCCCGCGTAGATCAGCCAACCGTAGGAATTGCCCCAGATGAGCCGCCCCATACTCATGGCCCAACCATTGACCAGCGGGACATTTCCGGCAGCCCACAAGGTGGCGGCGAAGCCGAGCACGCCGAGGAACAGCAGGCCATAGACCTTCTTGAGGAAGCCAGCCCGCTCACTCGCAGCGGCGAAGGCTGCGACCGGGGCATCGAGACTGGCGTATTGGTTGTTCTCGTTCATGGGTACTCTCAAGGATTCTAGATCGACAGCCTAGCCGACTGGCAAGCGGTCGAACACTGACCACAGAAAATCACGGTTCCAACCGAATCCGATCGTCCAGTCAGGTCACTAAGCCAACAACCATGGCCCCTCCAGAGCAACTCTCCGAGCTGACCCCGCAAATTCAATGTCACTGGCGCGACCATGGTCAAGATCCCGCAGCCGTTTCACTTCGACCCAATGGTCGATGGGAAACAATGGGAGCAGCGTGACGGCCTCGCCGTAATCCACATCGCACACTCCTCGTTCCGACCGCAACCTGCCGACTCGACCCGCGCGATGATCGTGTTGGCCGACTACTGGCACAACGAGAAGCAACGGCCGTCCCAGCTACGTGGCAAGCACAAGCTCGGCATCCGCTTCCACTTCCACTTCTCGCCGTTGGTTTGGGACACCAGCGACAAATCGTTCTGGGCTGGCAAGGTCGACACGCCGCCGCTTGAGATCGAGTTCCGCGCCGAGAAGTAGCGCGACCAAACCGAACACACAGAACGAACCGCGCGCGGCCTAGTCGCGCAGACTATTCAAACGCTCCATCAACTCGCTCGGCATGAACGGCTTCACCAACACACTCGATCGACAGCGCCTGGTGAACTCGACCGCGTCGTTTGACGCCAGATCACCGGTCACGAACAGAGTGTGGTCCAGTAACTGCGAATCGCGCTTCTCGAGTTCGTCATGGAACTCGGCGCCGGACATACCCGGCATGCGCATGTCACAGACAATCGCGTCATACGGCGTCGTGCCAGCCATCAACCGCGACAAGCCATCTTCCGCAGACTCCACATCGTCGACATGCCAACCGCTGATCTCCGCGTGACGACGAATGGTTGCGCGAACCAAGCTTTCATCGTCAATGATGAGCAATCGGCGACAGTGATCGACCGACGACTGCTGCATTACCGGCTCGGTGCGCGTGG
>JBNMND010000256.1:0-8360 GCA_051274975.1 Planctomycetota bacterium
GGCCGGTTTACCGGCGCGCGATCCAGCGCCGCCAACACCGCCATGTCCGCAACGATGCCTGCGATCGTCGCCACGTCGACGGTCTGTTGCGCATCGGTGTAGGCCGTCGACGGGTCCGTGCGACAACATGCCCCCCAGGCCGAGACCCTGGAAGTCGTAAGAACTCGTGCGCGGCTTGAAGACACCGGCGCGATACAAGTGCGCGCCACCGGCATTTCTTCGGGCATGCGGTTGCGAACGGTTGCTGGCACCACGTCACCGTGCAGGCCTCACCATGAACAGGTTCGTCCGCGCGTTCGATCGCCTCACCAGCTGCTAGGCCGATCACTTGGTGCCCCAGGCAAACGCCGAAGACCGGAGTCGTTGGCCGCGTCGCCAACCATGCCCGCGCCAACACGGCGTCTTTTGCATGGCCCGGACCTGGCGACAACACCACCAGCGACGGATTCATGCGAGCGACGCAATCCTGCCATTCCACCAGCGACATCCCGGCGCGAACGACATCGATGTCGACGCCAAGACGAGCGATCTGGTCCGCCAGCAAGTAGACGAAACTGTCGCGATGGTCGAGCAACAGAACCCGCGGCCGGGTGCTGGATTTCGATGCGTGAGCAAGGCGATTCATGCCCGAGCCTCGACGGCCAGTTGCGCCGCGAACGACGCCATCACTTCGCTGACCGCACGCAACTTGCGCTGGGTCTCCTGCAACTCTCGATGTGGATTACTGTGCCAGACGATGCCGGCCCCCGCCTGCGCCCGATACACGCCATCGACCGCGCGCACGCTGCGGATGACGATGCACGAATCCATCTGGCCATCGGCCATCACGCACACCACCGCGCCGCCATAGAAGCCGCGCCCAGTCGGTTCGATCTGCCGCACAATTTCGGTGGCACGCGCCTTCGGGGCACCACTCAGCGTGCCCATATTGGCCGCCGCGCGATACGCATGCAGTGCGTCGAGACCGGCGCGCAGCGTGCCCCGAACGCGACTTACGAGGTGCTGCACGCGGCTGTATTTCTCGATCGCGAACTGCTGCACCACCTCGGTTGTCCCGGGTTCGGCCACTCGCGCGATGTCGTTGCGCGCGAGGTCCAACAGCATCACGTGTTCGGCGCGCTCCTTGCGATCGAACAACAGGGCGAGAGCCAAGCGTTGATCGGTCTCGTGCTCGGGTGAACGCAACGTCGTGCCGGCAATCGGGCGGATCTCAACCGTGCCGTCGTCGACGCGCACGCACGTCTCCGGTGATGCACCGAACAGCGCACCACGTTCGAGCTCGAGGTGGAACGTGTATGGCGACGGCTCCCGGTCCACGAGCCGTTCGAACACGTCCAACGAATCGGCGCTGCACACCCATCTAACCGCCCGCGACAAAACCGCTTGAAACACATCTCCGGCGGCAATGTGTTCACGCAACCGCGCCACCCCATCGAGGAACACTTGCTCTGGCTGTTCGGCAATACACTCGCCGCACGTGCCCCCAACTTCACCGCGATCATCCGGCTCTTGCAGCGCCGCAAGCGTCGCTGCGTGCCGGCCTTGCACGGCGGACATCGCCTCCCACGGCAAGCCGCGCGTCACGATCTGCACGACACCGCGATCTTCGTCGTAGCGAACGACATCGAGTCCGAGCACGAGTTCGATGTCCGCATCGTCACTCGGATTCTCTCGACGCGGCCCCAACTCTTCGAATCGATCGACGAGATCAAAGCCGAAAGCGCCATAGACCCCGATCGGCACAGCGGCGGTCTCACGGTCGCCAATCAACCCAAGCAACGCGCGCACCGGATCGAGCACCGACGCCTCGCGCAGCACGTCACGATCGACGGCGGACGCATCGGTTTCAGGAACAACCAACGGCGCGCGCAAGTCCGGACCGCACCACGAAGCCGTCGGCATGCGTTTACGCAGCGCCCGCAACAGCGGAGCTACCGTGAGTTCAAGCAGTGAGATCGTGGCCATCTCGCCGCGGACGGTTAGACGCAGCGGCGCACGGGTCACAACCAATGATTGGTTGGTTCTCGACTGACTGGCAAACAACACGCGACCGTGATTGCGGGTGCGGCGATGCAGCAGTTCCGGCACCGCGCAGTTGGTGATCGGCAGCTCGGCGGCAAGCACCGTGCAGACGATCGAGGGTTTTCCAAACGGGCTGGAAACTGAGGTTACGGGGCCGCTGCCGACCGATGCCGCTGCTTCAGATAATTGGGGTTCGTTTGCCATTGTTTCATGGCAACTCCGCGCGCTTGGCACCCCCTGAAACGACAGAAGGCAGCTCCCGCGGGGGCTGCCTTCTCGTTTCGTTCGTCAGTTGGTCGGTCTTAGATACTGAATCTTAGATCACTGAGGATGTGGAACGGTCAAGGCGGCCCGCGCATGCGTTTTGCCACAGCCAGCAATTCGCGAGGACGCAGACGTGCATAAGCTCGCCGTGCGTTCGCGTGTGCTGTACTGGGAGACGTTCCATGAGGTCCAGAGATAACCTGGTTGTCGTGACTGTCAACCGGGTCGAACAAGTTCTGCCGGTCTACGCCCGCTCTTTGAGGGACAAACTCAACGTCGCGACCTGCAATTCGACCCGTTTGATTTCGCGCCGCAGCATGGCTCGTTCGATGTGACTCCACACCATCATCTTCACCATGCCGGACATCGTGAACGCCAACAGCATAGGAATGCCCCATAGCACGCGGTCATCCACGGAGTCGGCTTGGAAGAAGTGCACACCGCACCAGACCCCGACCACAATCATGGCAACCTGCACGACGCTAGTGACATAAACCCACCATGCGTTGCGGCCGCGGAAGCCTTCGAGCACCGTGTCGAAGATGCCGGGATCCGTATCGAGTCGAGCCAACAACTCAGCATCTTCATCACGCAACGCTTTGCGCAGCTGCTCATCGAGTTCGTCGGACAATTGCTTCTTAGCTTTCATGTTGGTCTCCGTTGCAAGGCACAGCGCAGTCGCTGCCTCGCGTGAAACAGCCGGCTCTTGACCGTGCCCAAAGGGATATGAAGTGCCCCGGCGGTTTCGGCCACCGAGAGTTCGTCGAGATAGAACAAGCGCAGCAGTGCGTGGTCCTCGCTCGATAAGGATTCGAGCGCGAGCCGCAACGACTCCTGCGCATCCGTTGTGTCGCTCGCCGCGTGCGATTGGTTCGTGCTTTCCTGGCGAAGAACTTCGGTCGCGCGCTCGACCCGCCCAAGGGTTCGACGCATGTCAGCGACGCGGCGCGTCACGATCGAGTAGGCCCACGCGCGGAAGTGTCCCGGCTCGCTCAGGGCATAGATGCCACGCGCGATCGCCAGCCACGCCTCCTAGCAAATATCCTCAGCACGATCACACCTAGGGCGACCGAGCAGATGGCCGGCATGCGCCAACAACTTCTTGTGCCAGCGACGATGCAACGCCACGAACGCGTGCTTGCTGTCGTCGCGACACGACAACACCAGCAATTCAGCGAGGGTCTGGTCAGCAGAGCGGCGCATCGGATTCGCAGGTCAGGTCGCTTGGGCTGCGGAATCGGTTCACGAAACTTGCAGACTCCTTTGTGCTGACCCGAGGCTCCGGCCACAGTAACCGCATGCCCTCCCGAAGATGGATCCTGCTCGTCGGAGCCGTGCTGCTCGGTCTGTTGGCAACGACCTGGATGGCAGCAGCGCCCCGCATCACCAACGATTTTTCGGTCGGCGACCTCGGTGAGCCAAACCAAGGCAGCCATGAGCTGGTGGAAGGCGCCGGATTCTTGCCGGGCAGCACGGTCTCTAACTCGTTCGTCGCGCACGACACGATGCTCTCCGGCAAGGCCGGCCGGTATTCGTCGGGAGGCGGCAATATCAACGCATCTGGCGAACGCGAGACGTTCCACGCCGAGTTCCGTGAAGGGCCTTGGTCCAATATTGCGTCAACGCCGTTAGAACGCGCGATCCTCACCGGTGCTGGCGACCCGTGGCTGCAATACAGCGTCAGGCTGCAGGGTGCGATTACACCCGACGGCAGCCAGTGGCTATTCCGACCAGAAATCTCCGGCAAGGGGCCAGGAGGTGAGTTTAGCGTGCTCGCAAGCTGCCACTTCTTCCCAATGTCCCGCGCGCTAACCGTGACGGTGACCGAGAGATTCGGCAACGAGACTCCGAGAAGCTACGCGCTGATCTACGACGTCGCGTTCGACGGGCAACTGTCGCCCCGAGACCGCTGACGATCCGGCACCTGACGAACCCGTTACTCGGGCAAGGCCTGTAACCCTCGCTCACCTCGGCCCGGCACGTATGCTCTCGGCCATGCGAATCGGCAAGCTCGTCGTTCTCGCCACCCTGACTGCTTCGGTAATCGCGCAAGGTCCTCCGCACAACGGACCGCGACCCGTCAATCCAGGTTGGTATGCACTGCAAAACGCACGGGTCATCACGGAGCCCGGTAAAGAACTGAAGCGGGGTACCGTCGTCATGCGCGACGGCCGCATCACCCAGGTTGCGACCGGCGGCGCAGTTCCCAAAGGGGCAACGGTCATCGACTGCAGTGGCCTGACAATCTACCCAGGCATGATCGAGCCGTACTTCGCCTCGGACGTTCCGGCGCTCGACGAGGACGCGACCGACAAGCACTGGAACACCATGGTGCAGCCGCAGCGCAACGCGCTCGATGGCGGCCTGGTCGGAGAAGCCGAACGTAAGGAACTGCGCGCGTTGGGCTTCACCGTCGTCGCGGCAGCACCATCGGGCGGCATCCTCAAGGGCACGTCATCGGTCATCCTGCTCGACGAGCCAACCGATACGAGCGCGGCCCGCGTGCTGCGCAACAAGGCCTACACCGTTGCCAGCTTACAAACCAATCGCGGTGGCTATCCCGGCAGCGAAATGGGGTCGATCGCGTTGCTGCGCCAATCGCTATCGGACGGACAGTGGTATGGCAGCAGTGTTGCGGCCGCCAACAACGATAGAGCGCTCGCAGCGCAGGCACCGCAACCATCGCGCGTGCTGGCCGCGGTGTTCGCGCAACGGACGATGCCGATGTGGTTCGATACGACCAACGAACTACAGGCACTGCGCTGCTTGAAGATCGCTAAGGAGTTCGGGCGCTCGCCAGTGATTGTTGGCAGCGGCATGGAGTTCCGCCGCCTGCAAGCCATCGCGAACAGCGGCGCAACGATCATCGTACCGCTGCAACTTCCAGACGCGCCGGACGTGTCCACCGCCGCGGCAGCCGATCGCGTTTCGATGCGCCAACTGCAAACGTGGGAGCACGCACCGAGCAACAGTAAACGCCTGCTCGATGCTGGTGTGACCATTGCATGGACGACGTCGCGACTGCGCAAGCGTGACGACTTCGCCGCCCGCGTTCGCGACGCCAAAGAACAAGGTGTCACCCCTGAACAGGCACTGGCCGCAGTCACCACCGAGCCAGCCAAGCTACTTGGCATTGACCAGCAATGCGGCACGATTGCGATTGGCAAGCTAGCCAACCTCGTAGTTGTGGAAGGTAGCTTGTTTGGCAAGGAACGCGTCGTGCGCGACGTTTGGGTCGGCGGCCGCCGCCACGTCATCGCGACTGAGAAGGATGCCGGCCTCGATGGCAGTTGGACGATCGCTTCGGGTTGGCCCGGGGACACCACGAATGGCACGCCGACGCTGACGATCGACGGCAAGAAGGTCACCTGCAAGCTAGGCGACGACAAGATCAAGGTTACCAGCGTCAAACGAGATGCGCATTCGCTCACCTGCCAACTCAAGGGCAAGGCTACCAAGGACCGCACGTTCTGGTTGCGCCTGCGCATCGAAAGGGATCGGCTTTCTGGTGACTGCACGCCTTCCGACGGCAGCGTCACGGCGATCACGGCAACACCTGCAGAGGCCGACGAGGCAGTCGAAGACGACAACAACAACGAGCCCTCGGCCCCCATCACGCTGGCGGCGTTGCCGATGCCGCTCGGTGGCTATGGGTTGCTGGAACACCCCAAGCAGAAGGACTTCGCCATCCTGGGCGCGACCCTGTGGGCCGGCGACGGACGCGGCAAAATGCGCGATGGCGCGGTGTTCGTGCACGAAGGCAAGATCGTGTTCGCCGGCCCGCGCAGCGAGGTCCCCGACCTGCCGCCCAACACGCAAGTGATCGACGGTAAGGGCAAGCATGTCACGACGGGTGTCATCGACTGCCACTCACACACCGGCATTTCTCGCGGCGTCAACGAAGGCGGTCAAGCCGTCACCAGCGAGGTGCGCATCCAAGACGTCATCAATCCCGATGACGTCAACTGGTACCGGCAACTTGCTGGCGGCGTCACCGCCGTGAACCAACTGCATGGCTCGGCGAACGTCATCGGTGGCCAGAGCAACACCGTCAAGATCCGTTGGGGTGTCAACCACCCGGACGACATGAAGGTCCAAGGCAGCAAGCCTGGAATCAAGTTCGCACTCGGCGAGAACCCGCGCGGTGTCAACCGGCGCAGCGGACCGAGCACGCGCTACCCGAACACGCGCATGGGCGTCGAAGGCGTGCTGCGTGATCGCTTCGCAGCCGCCGAATCCTATGCCCGTGACCACAAGGCCTACGCCGAGTTATCACCACGCGAACGCGCCAAGGTGATGCCGCCGCGCGTCGACCTCGAACTCGAAGCACTCGCCGAAGTGCTAGCGAGCCGCCGTCTAATCCACTGCCACAGCTACCGTCAGGATGAGATCTTCATGCTGTGTGGCCTGGCGAACGAATACGGCATCAAGATCGGCACGTTCCAACACGTGCTCGAGGGCTACAAGGTCGCCGACGCGATCAAGCAGTCGGCGATCGGCGCGTCTTCGTTTAGCGACTGGTGGGCCTACAAGTTTGAGGTCTACGACGCGATCCCCGACAACGGTGCAATCCTGCACGAGAATGGCGTCAACGTTTCGTTCAACAGCGACAGCAACGAACACGCGCGCCGCCTCAACACCGAAGCAGGCAAGGCCGTCAAGTACGGCGGCGTCAAGGAGCACGAAGCGCTGCACTTCGTCACCCGCAACCCGGCGATCCAGCTCGGCATCTTCGATCGCACTGGCTCGCTAACCGCAGGCAAGGACGCGGACATCGCGTTGTGGTCGGCCAACCCGCTGACCTATGCGGCACGCTGCGAAGCAACGTGGGTCGACGGCCGCATGATGTTCTCGCTCGAGCAGGATGGTTTGGCGCGCGAGCGCATCCAGAAAGAACGCCAACGCCTGCTACAACTCGCGCTCGACAAGGGCAGCAAGAAGGGCGGCCGCACTGCCAAAGAAGGCGATCCGAAGGATGCCTACTGGGCAGCCGAAGAAACCAACAACGACTACTGCTGCCGCAACGCGCAAGGAGGCCGATAATGATTCGCCCAATCCACAAGACAGCCAAGCTGTTTGCTCTAGCTGTCGCGTTGCCACTCGCATCGCTACAACTCACGTCGCAGGATCTGCTACCAAAGGCCGCGCCGCAGAAGGGGCCGGTGATCCTGACCAACGCGGTCATCCACACGGTTTCGGGTGGCATCGTGCTCGGCGGCACCATTTGGTTCGACAAGGGAAAGATCCAAGCGATCTTGCCTGCCGGCGAGAACCCGAAGCTGCCGGCCGAACTAGAAACTCCGGTGCGCATCGATCTCAAGGGCAAGCATGTCTTCCCCGGCATGATCTCGGCGCACACGTCGCTCGGCCTGATCGAGATCGGCATGGTGCCGCAATCGGTCGACACCGATGAACTCGGAGACCAGTCCCCCGAGGCGCTAGCCCTGACCGCTGTCAATCCCGACTCGACAGCGATCCCGGTGGCGCGCCGCAATGGCGTGCTACTCGCGAACGTGTTTCCGATTGGCGGCATGCTGCCGGGACGCGCGTCACTAATCCAACTTGACGGCTGGACCAACGACGACATGGCCGTTCGCCGCGACGCAGGCCCCGTGATCTCGTGGCCGTCGTCCGGCAGCGGCAGGTTCCGCCGCCGCGGGCCAACGCCGCCCGAAGACAAGGGAAGGGCCGCGCGACAACAAGCGCAGATCGACACGGCGTTCACGGCCGCCCAAGCGTGGTCCGATGCGCGCACCAATGACCCCACCGTCGCGCTCGACATCCGCCATGCGGCGTTGGTGCCGGCGCTGCGTGGTGAGGTGCCGGTGTTCGTGCTCGCGAACGCCGTCGAGCAAATCGAATCCGCCATCCAATGGGGCATCAAGCGCAAGCTGCGCATCATCATCGTCGGTGGCCACGAAGCACGCGGTTGCGCGGCGCTGCTGAAGCAACACAAGGTGCCGGTCATCATTGATGGCGTGCATCGCTTGCCGCGCCGTGACGACGTCGGCTACGACGAAGCATTCACGTTGCCGCGCGATCTCAAAGCCGCTGGCGTCAAGTTCTGCATCGCG
>JBNMND010000257.1:0-8253 GCA_051274975.1 Planctomycetota bacterium
AACGGCGCGGCATGGGACCCATCCTCGGCCGACTTCCTCGCGGACGCGACGCGATGGTGCCCCATGTGGCACGACTTGAGCCCCAACCAAGCTGGCAGTGGCGGCGTTCATGTCAACGCCAACTCAAGCCGCGTGGTGATCACGTGGAACGGCGTTGAGTATTACAACGTCAACTCGACAGCGACGTTCCAGATCCAGTTCTGGGCCAACGGCGATGTGCACTACATCTACCAATCGGTTGCCTCTGGCGGCAACGAGTATCTCGTTGGCTACTCGATCGGTGGCAACGCAGCTGACCCGGGCAGCATGGATATCTCAGCCAATCTGAACGGCAGCGTGTCAGTCTGCAACGGCGCGTCGGGCACCCCGCACGTCACGCTCGACTCAACGGCGCGTCCGGTTCTCGGCACCACCGTCACCATGCTCACGACCAACGTGCCCACCGGCACGGTCGCCGCCTTGTCGATCCTGTCGCTTAGCCCGATCCCGGGCGGAGTCGACTTGACCTTCCTCGGCATGCCGGGTTGCCGTGCTTACCAGCAATTGACGGTGGTCGATACGATTCCCGTCATCGGTGGCACAGGCTTCTGGTCGCTCCCGATTCCGAGCACGCCAAGCTTGATCAGCACCAAGGTGCTCAACCAGTCGGTTGTCTTCGCGTTGAACGTCAACGCAGCTCACATGGTCACCTCGAATGGCCTTGAGTTATCGATCGGCGACGTCTAGTCGACTAGACCGCCAACCTCCCCGCTGACGCCGAATGTGTTGGTACTGTTCCTGGCACAGTACCAACACACACAGTACCAACACATTCGAGTCAGGCTTGGGGGCCCAGCAACCTGGTCAGGTTGCGATGGGCCACCTTGCAGAGCAGCAGGTAGCAACCTACCGCGCTCGCCCAGATGGCCAGCAAGAACAGTAGCGCCGTGCCCATCCACTCGACTTGGGCCGCGCCACGATCGACCAGGTCCAGGTGCATGATGTGGTGCACATACAGCAAGACGCCTGAGACAACCGAGAGCACCAGCACCGGCACTACGGAGCGCACGTTGCTGGCCAACGGTCTACAAGAACCAGTCGCGCTGCTCAGGACCCGGCGCAACTTCTGGTAGATCGGCGCTGGCGTTGACGAGCTCTTCCAGCCACCAGTTGGTGCTGTTGTAGAGGCATGTCACTTCGCCGCACTCGACACTCGCATCGAACGTATCGAGCAGTTCCGTGGTCTTGTGCTGGGCGGCCGGCGGCACAGACCAAACGTCCTTGTCGCCGAGCATCGCCTTCTTTACGCCGCGGTGCGCCGGGCAGTTGTAGGTGCCGAGTGGCGTGACCACCTGGCGCAGCATCTGCATGTGGCACATCTTTGGCTGCTTGGTGTAGTCCTTCCAAGTGCCACTCATCAACACGCGCAAGTTGGTGCTCGCCAAGACTCGGAAGTCGTCGCGAACCGATGCGCGCGCCTCTTCGAGGTTAGCTTGGATGCGCGACACGACGCCCTGCAGTTCGGCCTCGGTCTTGGCCGGGTCCATGACCTCGGCGCCGTCTTCCTGCCGTTCGAGGAACGGCTTGAAAGAGATATAGTCGAACATCGCTTCGGAGGCGCGCTTACTCGCCAACACCATCTCGTGGATGTTCTCGACGATCTTGACCTCACCACGACTGCCACCCACCCACGTGATGACGAACGAGAAGCCCATCTGCAACTCGGGGTTGGCAGCCTTGATCTTCGGAGTCCAACTGCAAATCTCGTCGAGAGTCAGCGACTTCTTCGACGGGTGATGCATGCGCTGGAACACGTCATTGCTGCCCGAGTCGAGCGAATAGCGCACCCAGTCACCCTTGGTGAAGTACGCCGCCGCTTGCAAGATCCGGTCGCCGCGACTGCCGTTAGTGACAACCGACACCGACAGGTCGAGCTTCTTCAAGAACGCGACGAAGTCGACGAAGCCCGCGTAGAGCGTTGGCTCGCCGCCGCCGATCAAGATCACACTGCGCAGACCGCGTTCGGCCATGCGCTCGATCGACGCGCGCAGTTGCTCGTCTTCGTGCTTCTCTTTGCTGTTGAGGATGTCCCAGTCGATGCAGTGATCGCACGCGAAGTTGCACGCAGTGGTCAAGTCGAGGTTGATCGACAACGGCGCAATGTCGGGCATCTCGGGCAACTGCTTGCCTTCGGCTTGCGCCTTGCGCAGTGCACGTTGCCACTTGACGTAGTCGACGACCTTCGGCCACATGCTCGGCTGTTGCAGCTTGCCGGCGAAGTCATGAACACGCTCAACCTGCTTACTAGCCTGCGGCGCTACGGCGCGCTCAGAGTTGGGCGAGGACGCCGGCGTAGAACCGGATTCGGAGGGCGATGGCGTCGAGGGCGTTGTTTCGTTCACTTGGGTTGGCTCTTAGGTTCGTGAGAAAATCATACACGAGCAGGTCCAACGGATCCTGACAGTTCACTGTCCGACCGTCCTCACTGGCAAATGAGATCGCGTAGTTCTCGCCCAGTTGGCGGTCGATCCGCACACCATTAACGGCGAACCACGCCGGACGCGGTTGTTGTGGACAACATTGCAGATGTAGCTCCACCACTACGTTACCGATGCCACCGGCGACTTCGAAGCGGACCACGTTCTCGGTTGCGTCCGGCGCGGTATTGCTTTGCACAACCGAACTGAGCACAGCGTCTGCCGGCAACGGCACCAAGGCCTGCAGCATACTGAGCACGTGGGACAGGGAATCCTCAACCATGACGCGCCCCGGATGCGCTGGCGACAACCGCATTGTCAGCGAACGCACCGGCTGTTTGCGCAGGCCGGGATGCAGCGCGTCGAGCGCCGACAGCGCGTAGGGCCACTGACAGTTCTCAGCCAACAGCAGACCGGCCTCACGGAAGGCCTCGACCCGCTGTAAGCCGAGCGCCGCATCGGCCGCTGGCACAAAGGGCTTCTCACACAAACAGGCGACTCCCGCAGCCAACGCAGCATCGAGCCCCGCCAGGTGCCCCTCGACCGGACACGCAACGACCAACGCATCCACGGTCTTGGCGAGCTCCACGGAATTGTCGTAGGCCGAAACGTCGTGGCCCAATTGTCTCGACATGGCAACGGCAGCATTACGGGTGCGCGTGTAATCACGACCGGCGATTCCGGTGATCCGAGCACCGGACTTTTGAAACCATCGCGCCAGAAAGGGACCCAGTCCCTGCCTCGTGCGACCCGCGCCAAGGATGCCTACCGCAGGCGCAGGCACGGCCTTATCGGAATTACCCGCCTTATCGGAGTTCACTGGCTGCTTGGATTTCACTGCCTGCCTCGCTCGCTCTCACAATCTCTCAAAACTTTCGAAGAACCGCGTGACGAACGCACCGGTCATGGGCCTCTGGCAGTTGCGTTGTAGCAGTTGCACGAATCCTTTTTCGCGCCGATTGCAGCGGCTGGCCCGATGCTTGCATTCACGAGCATGACAAGGACCGTTTTTCTGAAGTCGCTGCAACTAAAACGCCCCAAAACAACATAGACATCCCTGGTTGGAAAATGCTGCAGCCGAGTCCGTCACCTGAGCAAAGAGACTTACCAGCAAGCACTGACCGACCCCCTTCCTCGCTCCCCCTCGTGCTACTCACGTAGCCACCACAACCCAACGTATTCACCGTCCTGCCTGCCCCGCGGGTCACGACGGAAACTTCGGGAAGGAAGGGATATGAATGGCCGCCCGGCGCTGCGCCGGGCGGCTATTTTTTTGCCTGCGGCGCAGTAAACGCCCGCGTTCATCCACCGCAACTCGTCGCCCCCCCGACGGTTGGCGACGGCGGTGCGACAGTGTGACGTTCTTCACGCGCCACAAACTAGCTTCGAGAAGAACACACCGCCAAGCTTGCAGCATGGCTTACCGCACCCTCGCCGTGCTGCTGACGCTGGCAACGTCCGCCTTCTCTCCGGCAATCGCACAGCAATCAGAAGGTCCGCGACTGCTGACCAATCGCGAAGCCGGCAAACAACTGCTGAAGCTGCCTAAGGAAGAGGACTCGTTCGGCTTCATCGTGTTTGGCGACCGAACGGGCGGCCCGGCCGAAGGCATCAAGGTGCTCGACCAGGCAGTCGTTGACACCAATCTGCTCGACCCGGACTTGGTCATGACCGTTGGCGACCTCATCAATGGCTACAATCAGACCAAGGAATGGATGACGCAGGCGGACGAGTTCAAAGCTTCCATGAGCAAGCTGCGCATGCCGTGGTTCCCCGTCGCGGGCAATCACGACATCTATTGGCGTGGTAAGAACAAGCCAGCCGGCGAACACGAGAGCAACTATGAGACGGTGTTTGGGCCGCTCTGGTATGCCGTGCAGCACAAGAAATGCTGGTTCATTGTGCTGTATTCCGACGAGGGCAATCCGGACACCGGCGAGAAGAACTTCAGCAAGCCCGAATGCCAACGCATCAGTAAGGAGCAGCTGGATTGGCTATCTGCGACGTTGCAGAAGGCGAGCGACGCGCCGCACGTATTTGTGTTCCTCCACCACCCGCGCTGGCTGAAGCAATACGGCGACGATTGGCAGCAGGTGCACAAGATGCTCGCCGCCAACGGCAACGTGCGCGCGGTGTTTGCCGGCCATATCCATCACATGCGCTATGGCGGCGCGCCTGATGGCATTGAGTACTACACGGTGGCCTCGGTTGGCGCGCACCTAGGACTGGATGCGCCCCAAGCTGGTTTCCTGCATCAATACCATGTCGTCACGGTTCGCCCCGAAGGCATCAAGGTTGCCGCCGTCCCGGTCGGCACAGTGATCGATCCGAAGACCATTCCGGATGCGCTGGTTGACGACGTCTTGAAGATCCACCGAGGCTTGCGCGTAGCCACCAGCGAAGTCGTAGCCGCTAGCGATCGGCCTGCGGTCACCGCCGATGGCACAGTCGATGCGGTCATCACCCTGAGCATTCACAACCCGGGCTCCCGCGCGATCGAACTCGAACTGATTCCGTCAGCAGGCGAACCGTGGTCGTTCGGACCGGACCACCAGCACGTCGTCGTCGCACCAAACAGCGACGGCTACACGACGTTCTCACTCCGTAGCAGGCCATCGCCAGAACCATTCACTCTGCCGACACTCGAAGTGCGCTGCGACTACCTGGCCGTCGACCGCCGCGTTGCCATACCGTCCCGAAAGGTCACCATCGATCTACCGCCGCCCCCACAACTCGGCAACGTGGCGAGGGCGCGCAACGGCATCCTCGTGCTTGACGGCAAGAGCAGCCTGAAGATCACCGATGAACAGATCGAGCTCCCCAACGGTGCAATCACACTCGAATGCTGGCTGCGCGGTGACAACTTCGCCGGCCGCCGCGGCCTCATCACCAAGACCGAGATGAGCGACTACGGGCTGTTCTGCAGCGATGGCACCATCGACTTCTCGGTGTTGCTCGGCGACCGCTACGTATCCGCCACCAGCACCGGTGCGGTATTGCGGCCGGGCACCTGGCATCACGTCGCCGGCGTCTTCGATGGCAAGCAGGTGCGCATCTACGTGGACGGCTTGGTCGTCGCGATGCAGTCCGGCAAGGGTCGCCGCCGAACCAACAAGCTGCCGTTGTATATCGGCGCCGACACCAACAAGAACGGTAAGCCGACCTCGCACTTCATCGGCTCGATCGATGACGTGCGCTTGTCCAAGGTTGCGCGCTACGTCGGCAAATCGTTTGACCCGCCAGCCAAGCACGTTCCCGACAACGACACGGTGTTGCTGATTCCGTGCGACCGTGACTTCGGTCCTTGGACCATCGACCGCAGCAAACAACACTCGCATCCGCGCCGTATCGGCAACGCCTACTGCACGGTGGCCGACCGGAAGTAGCACAGCCACCTTCGACCACCCCACCTGGACTCGAACTTGCAAGGACCGGCACGATGAACCCCTCTCCCCAGGCGCAAACCGAGTGCTTGCGGCACAAACGCCCCCTAGCTGTCCTGGCAATCGCTGCTGTGTGTCTCCTCACGACTACACTGCTGACGCGCCCGCTGCCCGCCCACGGCGGCCAATACCGCGGGCCAACCAACGGCAGCACCACCGGCACCCCGCAATTCCCGGGCGGATCGGGCATGGTAGCCGGCGGGCCGTTGACTGGCGGCAGTGCAAGCCTTGACGTCGCGAGCTGGCGCGTCTGGTGGGGACTCAACAGTGACCGCTATGTGCGCCCGAACAGCGACAGCTTAGTCACCAACATCCAACGCAGCCAACGCGTGCTGCCAAGCCTCAAGGCGGCACTCGATGCGTCCAACAACCCGGACATCAACTCGGCCTGCCTGATCGCGTTGGGCAAGACGGCGATCCAGCATCCAGAGTTTGACGTTCTTGAGGTCCTGCGCACGCGACTGAAGCGCTCCAACCTCGAAGTGCGCGAAGCCGCAATCCTGGCCATGGGACTGACCGGGCGCTCGGACGTGTTCGATGATCTCGACGGGATCATGCGCAACACCAAGCTGGGTCGAAAGCTGGTCGGCCGCGACAAGGTTGAAGATCGCGCCCGCACGTTCGCCGCGTATTCGCTCGGCATGCTCGCCAACCGTTCCACTTCGACAGTATTGAAGACGCAAGTGCTCGGCAGCTTCGTCGCGATGCTCGAAGACAAGTCGATCAAGGATCGCGACGTGCTAACCGGCGTGCTCAATGGCATGCGCTTGCTCGGCCCCAACAAGGACAAGCGCCTACTGTGGCGCGCGACTGGCGCCATCGAGACGCACCAACAACGCCGCATGCGCGACAAGGCCGGCGCGGTGCAATCGCATGGTCTGACCGCACTAGCCGGACTGCTTGGTCGCGGCGACAGCAGCGCCCACGAACGCGCCAAAGAACTGATGGCCAACGTGCTCAAGAGCCGCAGCCAAGAAGCGACCACCTACATCTCCGCAATCATCGCGCTCGGCGAGATCATCAGCCCCGACGACAAGCCACAAATGGACGCGCTGCTGCGCGCCGTGTCGCGCCCGAGCGATTCGCTAATGCCCAAGTTCGGCATGATTGCGTTCGGCAAGATCGGCGGCAAAGTGTGCCGCGACCAACTCGAACGCGCATTCAAACGCGGCAAGCGAGACGTGCGCCCGTGGGCGACGATCGGCCTCGGCCTGCTGGCCTACCACGAGAAGGATGCGGCTGCCGCTAACCCTCCCAAGGGAACCGCCGCACGCAAGAAGGGCGCACTCGCCGCCTCGATAGGCAAGTTCCTGCACAAGGAGTTCCAGGGCGAGAAGAAGGAGATGCAGGCCGCAATCGCAATCGCACTCGGGCTCGCCAACTACAAGCTGGCAGCTCCCGACCTTCGCAAGCTGGCGACAAAATACATCAGCAACGAACCGCTAGCCGGCCCGTTGTGCCTAGGCCTTGCGATGATGGAGGACACCCCTTCCATCCCGCTGGTGTTTGACGGCATGCAACGCCTCGACCGCCCGGTTCTGTTCGGCCAAGCAGCGTTGGCGCTAGCTCGCTTCAACCGCCCTGACGCCTCCGCGAAGGCCGTCGCAGCCTTGCAGGCAATGACGCGCATCCACCCGATGTTCGTGCGCCAACTCGCGGCAGCCGCGCAAGCGATCGGCCACTTGCGAAACCCCAAGGACGTCACCAGCCTTGCCGCGATCGTCGGCGATACGAAACGCAGCAAGCGCGACATCTGGCAAATTGCGTTCGCAGCAGCAGCACTCGGTTCGGTTGCGGATCGCGACCCGATTGGCTTCGGTGCCCGCATCGCGCACGGCATGAACTACACCGCTCGCGTGCAGACGATCAGCAACGGCCGCAACGGGATCCTCGACATCTTCTGATCGCCTCGTTCGTCGCCATCGCGATCTGCTCGTGCACCCTGTGCCGCGACGAACATGACTTCGTGCGTACGAACGCTGCATTCCTCAGCGACGACGGCGACAACTAGCGCATCACTTGGCGGTCAGATTGACGACAACGGTCTTCCCGCTCTCAGCAACGAGCTGCACACCGTTGAGAAGATCTTCCGTGCCCAGGAAGTGATACCCCGGAGCAACGGTGGGAAACACGAACCTACCTTGCCGATCTGTCGGCACCCATGTGTTCATATTCGCGGTCCCCTTGCCGTTGTCCGTGGCGTAGTCACCGAGCAGAACACTTTCGCCAACGACCGGCTCGCCTTGCAAGTCCAACAGCTGGCCCTTGACGACGCCCGGCGACGAGAACACAGCTCGAATGCCCTTCTGCACGCCAGCGCGCAACTGGGGCAGTAGGCAATCGCCAACCCCGGC
>JBNMND010000258.1:0-8252 GCA_051274975.1 Planctomycetota bacterium
ATGAGCGCAAAGCCAAGGAAGCAACGCCAGAGGGACTTCGGCAGCATGTTCAGCATGGGAGACCTGCGACCACCCTAATGTAGATCTGGCCTGGTCGCGGCAGACTCGAGGAAGTCTGCGCCGTTGATTGCGCGGATGTCCAAACGATGTCCCGACGGGCGCGATAGATCTGCGGCATGCGCCGCACAGCGATGCCTAGACAAGGCTCGATTGCCCGTCGCCGCCACACGATGGCTGCGAGAGAACATGCCCTCACATTTGCGAAGCTGCCCCAGAGACGACCGACGAATCGGCGAAGCAAACTCGCGCATCAAGGTGCTAGCACTCGCTGAACTCCCCGGCGAGGATCACGGCGCGCTCGGTGAGTTTGTTCGGCTTGACACACTCAACGAATGCCTTGCGCGCCCCATCGCGGGCAGAAGCGTTGTCCATGGCATTCAGCTTGTTGTGATACCTCCGCTGTGCACACCGACGGATGGCGAATGCACTGCGGCAGTGGCGCGGTCCCCCAAGGCACTGCCGCAGGGGACCGCTAGCAAGCGACTACGTGTCGATCGTTGCCTTGCCGGCTTCGGAGACCACGATGCCCAGGGCGTTGATCGGATCGAGCACGGCCCACTGGTGGAACAAGTTGAGGCCGATATTGCCCGGGGTGCTGGGGATGCTGAACGGCGCACTAGCAGCGCCAGCGACATCGGTGATGAACAGCTGCGTCAGGTCAGGCGCGACGAAGATGCTGCATCCCGGTGCACCAGGCAACGGAGCTGGCAGCGGCAGGCCGTTGTGCACGGTGTCGGACAAGCCTGTCACCATGACCGCGAACGCTGACGGGAGCGCGCCAGACAACGTCACGTCGTAGCTCGAGTTCAGAATCGGCAAGCCGAGGTTCGAAAGCGACGGCGTTACTGCGCCACCGCCACTGCAGTTGACGCGCCACGACGGCTGTTGCACCAAGCCCGACTGAGCCCAGTTGCCAGAAACCGGAGTGCGGTAGTGACCGATGCCGGTGTCGCCGCTGTTCAGGTTGGAGATCACCCCATCATTGGAGTTGTCGTAGCCAACGAAGAACTTGCCGTTAACCGCGACCGGGGTGCCGAACGTTGCCGTGTAGAACCCGGGCGCCGCACCGACCGTAATCGTGGTCGACGCAATCGGCGTCGACGCCGGGCCACTGCCAGTGTCCGCGTAAATGTGCGCCGCGCGCGTTAGCGAACCAACGTTCGAGTTGGTGTAGATGTCGAAGCTGGTCACCTGCATGCTGCCAGTCGCCGGAACCTCGAAGGTGTATTCGTACTGGTTCGTCTGGTTGCTCAGCGTGCCGCCATTGGCGTTCAACTCCGGGCACGGCTCGATCGCTGAGCCGACACAACCCTGGCCAAATTTCGAGAACCCCGCGCTGCTGGGTCGAACGATGTAGAGGCCAGTCGTTCGGTCCGACGCCAGAATGTTGCCCGACGGCAAGAACGGGTAGCAGCCCCAACAACCGTTGAAGCCACCGGACGAGCCGGGCCACGTGTCGTACGAAGCGACTTCGACCGGGTTCATCGGGTCACTGAAATCGATGCAGCGATAGCCCTCGGTGTACCAACTAACGTGACACTTGTTGCCGACGATGAAGGCGTTGTGCGGGATCGAACTGGTGTTCGGAGTGAACTGACCGAGCGGGATCGGATTCGACTTGTTGGTGATGTCGAAGAACTTGATGACGCCACCGGTGGTCTCGTCGGTCGTGACGCAGATCGTGCCCGCCGCGTTCGGCCAAGCGTTGTGCGTGGACGTGTTGGGAGTCGGCGTGTTGCTGAGCACAGGCATGCCAGTCGGCGCGGCTGCATCCATGATGCGCAAGACACCACCGCCGAAGTACGACGCGTAGGCGTAGCCGTTCTCAACGTGCAAATCGTGGAAGCTCGTCGTGCTCGCCTGGCCGAGGAACGTCGGGTTGGCCGGGTTGGTGGTCAGGTCCCAAGCGGGCGAGCCAAAGTTCGTGCCCGTGAGGTAGAGCTTGCCGGCGCCGACATCGACGCAAACGTTGTGCGCGTTGCTCGTGACGCTGGTGCCAAACACCCCAACCACGGATGGACTGTTGGGGTTGCTGAGGTCGATGATTTGGAAGCCGGAGGTCGCCTCCGTCACCACGTATGCGTAGGTGCCGTAGGTGCGGATGTCACGCCAGGTCGACGAACCGAAGGGGAAGAAGCCGCGTTCGATCGGCGTCGCTGGATTGGTGACGTCGACGACGACCGTGCCTGTCGTGGAAGCGAGCAGAGCGTACTCGTCGCCGTTCGGAGCGGTGTAACCCCAGACGTCGTTGAACGGACCGTGGTTATTGAACGTGCCGAGCAAGGCGCAGTTGACGCCTTGCGCCGACAAAGACGTTGCCAGAACAGTCGCGAGAAGGAGCGTTTTACGGATGTGCATGGTTGGAGAGCCCGCGTTGCCGCGGAATGCCGAGGGGAGAGGCCCGCTCACTCTATGTCAGATCGAGCCCGCAAGCAGGCCCTTACAGCACCCGGACCAAGAACTGCGGCGTCAACGGCGGACCGAACGCTGGCTCACCAGTCGTTGCTGCCGCACTTGGGGAGGATTGTGGAGACGTGACGCTTCCGACACATTGTGTCCCGGCTGGCAGGGCTTCCAGCCGGTAGTATTCCGCCTCGCCCCAACCCAGGCTTCGCGACCATTGTCGGCGCGACCCAAGGCATATGAGAACAAGAACCGTTCCGCTCTTCGCACTGCTAGCTACATCACTGGCTGCGCAGTCCAACACAGTGTCCGGTCTCGATGGCCGCCTGACCGTCATCGACAACATGTCGTATTACGGCCGCCGCGGCCCGGCACACCCGAACGGTGAGATCGGCATGGCGATGCTGAACACCATGTGCAACCCGGGCACGGTCAACATCCCGTGGTACCAAGCGATGCAACCCAACCACCCGAAGTTCGGCTTCATGGTGGTTCGCGTGGCCGAAGATCGCATCGAACAGATCAACGAGTGGAGCTACTGCAAGCACGCGTTCCTGTCTATCAATGTCAACGGGGCGTGCGGCTCGTGCCAGAACCCCGGCACCGGCCAATTGATGGGCCTCAACTGCGCCGACACCTACGCGCCAAGCAACAACGCCAGCCGCACGTGGCTTGGCCCGCCCGAAGAAATTGACCCGTGGCTCGGCACGTGGAATCCAGTCGGCAGCTACTTCGACATTGGTGATCCGTCACAGTCTGGCTACCCGGCGCCTGCCGATGGCGTGCGCAGCCTGAGTCAAAACATCTTCGACTCGGTCGACAACCGCATCACGATCGATGAAATCGATCTGACCACGGAAGGTGCGAAGTACTACTACGGCCTGCAGCTGATCCACGAAGGTGAGGCCATAGCCAGCCGCTGGGACAACCTGGCGCATCGTGGCATGACACCGACGTTCGTCGGCAACGGCTGGAACTTCCCCAACAACACCGAAGCCCAACAATACGGTTCAATCCTGACGCGCTGGAACGGTGCCTCGATCACCATTGCCTCGAACGGTGTCGACGACGGCCGGTTCTATCTCGCCGTCAAGACGCGCGTGAATGGCGACGGCACCTACCACTACGAGTACGCCGCGCACAACGTCGACAACAGTCGTGCAGGCAGCTCGTTCCGCCTGCCGCTTGCGCCAGGCGCGGTGCTGAGCAACATCAGCTTTGGCGACATCGACACGGACCTCAGCAACGATTGGTCGATCCAGCAGTTCGCCAACGAGCTTGTGTTCACGGCGCCTGCTAACAACTTCCACGAGTGGAACACCATCTACAACTTTGGCTTCGATGCCAACATTGGACCGGATGCTGGCCAAGCCACGATCGATGAAGCCCGCCCCGGGCCCGGCGCTGCCTTCGTCAACCTCAACACAACCACGCCGACGGGATTGCTGCAAGGCACCTTCGAAGCGTTCGGCGACGGCTGCCTTGGTTCGGCCATTGCACCGCCCGCCGCATGCCTAGCGCTCAATGGTAACGAAGGCTTCCTGACCAACCAGACCACCCCATTCGAGGCTTGCTATGAAGTCGAGAACTCCGGGTCGCTGCAGATCTCTGGTTTCTCGCTGGTGACGCGATCGCAAAACGGAAGTGTGACGCGAACGGCCAACATCTACGCGCAAGTTGGCGGCCAACCGGCAGCAACGCCATTGGCGACGACAACCATCACGATTGGCTCCGTGCAGGACTTCTACATGGCCACGCTGGCAGTGCCCGTCACCGTGAACGGCACGTTCTACATCGGCTACGACAACGAGCCGAGTGACGTGTTGAGCACCCTGACCGGCGGCAGCCTTGGCAATGGCTACTTGCGCAACGCGGGCGGCTGGCTTTCGTCAGCGGTCATCCAACGCCCAGGCTTCGCCATTCACTGCCCGGCGCCGCCGCAAAACATCGAGCCGCAGATCGGCCACACCGGTTTGCCTACACTGGGCACGACCTACCTCGTCGACATGTCGTTCGGCCTGGAGTCCTCGATCGCTGTGCTGATCTCCGGCCTGTCCAACACCGCGAACAACGGCACGCCGTTGCCGGCCCTGCTGCCGGGCACGACGATGTGTGACCTGCTGGTCGCCACGGATGCGCTCGAAGCCGTGCTGACGACGACGGCTGGCACCGCGAGCTCTCCGATCACGGTTCCGAATACGAGCAACCTGATTGGCTTGCAGGCCTACCACCAATGGGCCGTGTGGGACCCAACGGTGAACGCGCTCGGCATCGTCGTTTCGCGTGGCATCAAGGCGACCGTCGGCAACTAGCCGACGTCGCCCGCAGGTTCTTCAGACACCTATTTCTTCAGCGACGGCGTCTCGTCAAGGAACGCGCGTCGCTCCTTGAAGAACTGCTCGAGACCAGGCGTGCGCTCGGAGCCATCGACGAGCGCCGCCTTGAAGGCCTCGTAGCCGTAGAGGCCCTTATCGTCCTTCTTGACGATCGGCTCGATCATGCGGCGCCAACGCGCAACGATCGGGCCAACCTTCTGCCAGTCGACCCACGTGTCACGCAACAAACGGCAGTGGTCGAGATACTGCGCCCGCCACTTCGGCACCGCCATCAGCTTGCTCGATAGCGCGGCGCGCTCTTCATCGACGAGTTTCAACGGATCCATGATCGCACCGCGCGGACGCTTCTCACCGCTCTTGCGACCGAAGCCACCCGGACCACCGCCGTAGTTGAACGACTCGTTGTTGTCGCGGAACAACGGATAGAACTTGCCGTTCGGGTGCAAGTAGATCGCGTAGTCGCTACCGCGATAGTGGTAGCCGTCGCCGTCCATCAACACATTGTCGAGCGCGAGGAACCACAGCGTGTGCTCGATGTCGAGCATCGCCGGCAGGTTCTTCTCGAGGTCTTCGGGCGACGACTCACTGAGCGTCTGACAAAGCAACGTCAGCGCGCGCCAAGACTTCTTCTTCTTGCCCGACTTCAACTCGTACTTCGACTGGTAGTCACTGCGGTCTGGCCCCTGATACGCCAAGGCCGACTCGCCATTGAAGTTGGGACCAATCTTCCAGCGCGAACCCTTGCGGGTGCCAAACGCCTGCTCGATGAAATCCTTGTTCAGCTGTTGGTCGTTGATGTAGAGCCCCCAACTCTCGCCATTGATAACGAGGTGCACGAAGCAAGCCTTAGGCATCTTGACGTAGTTGCCGACGATGTGCGCAAACAGCACCGTGCGCATGTAGGACGGGTCGGCATGCGCGCTCAACAAATTGACGGCCTTGCAGCCACCTAACCGTTGCTTACCGTCTTCGTGGTCAAACGACAACGACATCGACTTCTTGTCTCGATTGACGACCGAGAAGTACGACGACGAACCACGGAAGTGCACGCCGACGCCCGGATAGACCACACCGTCCACGGTTACCGTCGCCGGCTCGTCAATGTCGGTTCGGTAGAACAGTTTCATGTCGTCAGACCAGTTCGCGTTTGCGAAGTCTACGAACACGGTTCGAACCACCGACGAGTCGTAGAGCTCGCGATCGCCGTAGTGCTTCACGCTATCCTTGGCGACCTTGTAAGACTCAAGCTCCGACTCCGGCGCAGGCCGACTGCCGCGGCGACGCGGTGGGTTCTTCACCAGGTCCTCTCGGATCCACGCGATCGCAGCCGCGCGCTCTGCACCGGTGAGACGCCCGTTCTTGTCGTTGTCAAAAGCCTTGACTATCTGCTTCTTGGAGAAGCGGGGAGCGCCCTCGGGTCGGCCTTGGCTGGTGAGCGGCGCGCTAAGCAGGCCGCCCATGAGGATGAGTGTCGAGGCGATGCGAATCATGAGTCAGCAATTGGCGTTTGGGTGAGGGCACGACTGTAGCCAATGACTAGCACCGCCTTGGGAGGTTGCGACGATGGGACGCCGCGCGGCCAACGGCAGTCCGCTGGCGCACCAGCCCAGATGGCATGCCGACATCCGAGCTGCACTGAGGGCATGCCCTACTCATGTCGATATTCGGACGAAGCGACTGCGGATGAGGCGAGCGCCGTCGCCTTCCACTCCGCCGTCAAGAAGAGCCACGAGGCCACCATGGGCCGCCAGCGGCGACCCGGCCGCTCGCCGGTATTTGCCCCGACCGAAGCGATGCGATGGGCGTATCCCTGGTTCGCGCACATTCGTCAGCGACGTACAGGGCCGCATCCTGTTCGCCAAGCACACATTCGTGATTACACGACTCGCCAACTACCTGCTCGAAGGCGTAAGCGTTGCGCGCCTCAACAAACGCATGTCGTGACGGTGCCGCCTCCCCGTTTCCCGGCATGCGATGCACGCTCAACGATGGCAACCGTCCGTGCGCAAGCCAGCCATTGGCGAGCAACGCTTCCGCTAGCAACGCTGCAAAACAGCTGCGCCGACCAAGCGGATCAAAGCCAAGCTGCTACTTAACGCGCTTGATGATGTGCCAACCATAGGGACTGGCCTTCGTGTGCCATGGAGCCACGCCGATCTCGCCGACCTTCAGGCGAAAGCCAACGTCCCCGAAGCCTGCGACCATGCCTGCGCGACCAGTCTTGGTCATCGGGTATTCGCCACCACCCGAGTCGTCCGAGTGCGTCTTCATCAGTCCCTTGAAGTCCGCACCGGCGAGAGCCTCGCGCCAGACCTTCTCGGCCAACACCTTCGCCTCGTCCATGGTGCGCGTGACGCCTTGGATGCGCGGCGCACCCTTGTAGGCAATCAGCACGTGTTGCACGGTGATGCCTTCGTCAGCCAATTCGGCGCCGGCCATCAGCCTGGCAATCGAAGCATCCATGGTTTCGGACTCATCGACGCCTGCGCACGCAGACACCAACACGAGAAGGAAAGCGAACGAGCATGCGTTCAACAGCTTGGTTGAGGGGGTCAACATGCGACGCATCCTACTGATCGAACGGCGCTCTGCCAAATCCTGTCAGCCAGACACGTGATTCCGTCAGGAATTGTTGTAGCGCGTTTCCTCGCGTGCGACCTGAATCGCTCGCCCCCGCAAACGACGGGCATCGCGACGCGCCTGCTGATTCGATCGATCGAGCAGGATCGCCAGTTCCGAGTGATCCAACCACACGCCGGATTCGGCGCAGGTGTCGAGCACGACCGCTTCCGCGCGGCCCCAAACATCTTTGCGCTCGTCAAGCAGCATAATCGCGTTGCACTGCGGGCAGCCGCGCATGCCACCGGGAACGGCCTTCTGGTTCGAGCGGTCGAGCACCGGCGCCTCTTGCTGATTGGCATCCTCAGGCCAGTGGATATCCGGAACATCGCAGTACAACAACTTCGACAGAATGCCTGCGGCCGAGCCATCACCGTCACCTTGTCGAACCGGCTTCTGAAACCGTTAGAACGAATCGTGGCGCACGGAAGCATGCAGCCCGATCCGCACACCGCGGATGGCGCGACGTTCGAGCAGCGCCAGTTCGCCGTGGTCGAGGAAGACGCCGTGCTCTTTGCACACGTCCGCGACCAGGCTGCGTTGCAGATCGGGCAGAACCGCATCACGGACGATTTCGGATCACTCCAGGCATGCAATGCTACCCGCCGATCGAAAGCGCGGCGCTAGCTGCATCCTCTGCACCGCGGACCAAACCATGTGCACGACTACACGGATCGCTGGGAGTCGAGTTCCAGGAACACCTGTAGTTTCAGGAAGTCGACTTCCTTGATCTTGACCCGGATCGCGTAGCCCTCGGTGAACGAGAACAGCTTGCTGCCGCCGCTGATCTGCAGCGTCGGGCCGTTGAGCTTGGGGCGTTCGCCGATGTCGCGA
>JBNMND010000259.1:0-8247 GCA_051274975.1 Planctomycetota bacterium
TGCAGAATTGCCCACTACCAATGAGGACCTGGGTTACGTCAATGTGCTTAACAAGTTAGGACGCAGGCTAGTCGATCAAAGAACCAGAATGGACCGCGACCTAACCCCAGACGAGTTTCAGCGATTCCACGATCTAATCTACAAGATCGCTGGCATTCACTACCCGACCGAGAAAATTGAGTTGCTAGGCAACCGGATTCGCAAGCGCATCCGTGCCATCGACGAAACAAGCTACTCGGCATATCTGCAGCGCATCAGTTCGAGCACCCAGTCGGTGGAACTGCAGGCGTTCCTCGACTCGATCACCACGAACGAGACGTATTTCTTCCGATGCCAACGGCACTGGGACTACTTCCGTGAGTGGCTCGAGCAGAAGAAGGCCGATCCAGACACCAAGCGAAACGGCCTACGGATCTGGTCCGCGGCGGCGTCGAACGGCTCCGAAGCCTGCACCATGCTGATCGTACTGCACCAGGTGTTCGGCGAGAACTTCGGCGGCGTTTCGGTGCAGATCCTCGGCACAGACCTGTCGACCAACATCCTCAATGAAGCCAAGATGGCGACGTTCACCCCGTATGCGGTGGCGCAAACCCCGCCGGAAGTGGTCAACAAGTACTTCAAGATGAACGATGAGAAGACGCACTACGTCTTCGATCGCAAGCTGCTGGCCAGCGTCCGGTTCACGCAGCACAACTTGATGGACCGACTGCCGTCGCTCGATCAGTTTGATGCGGTATTCGTACGCAACGTGATGATCTACTTCGATCAGGCAAGTCGCGAAAAGGTGCTCGACCACATCTTCAACTCGATGCGCCCTAGCGCCCTGCTGCTCGTTGGCGAGTCGGAAAGCCTGCTCAGCGTGAAACACGGCTTCCAATACATGAAACCGTCGATCTTCACCAAGCCACTGCCTGGCGCCGACGGCACGAACAAGGCGATCGCGCCCGGGCAAGCCCACAACCGTCCGAAGGTCTAGCCCCACCGGGCACGACACAAAGCGCCGGCACAGGCAAGGTCCTGGTGCATCCGGCCCAGCCATTCAGTAGCCTGCGGCGATGGTCAAGGTCCTTGCAGACGACAGCAGCGGCAACGGTCGCCGCATCGGCATTGCTGTCGCCCGTTTCAACGAAGTCGTCACCGAGCGCATGCTCGATGGCGCCCTGCAGACTCTGCGCGAGCAGGGAGTCACCGACGAGGATATCGTTGTGACGTGGGTTCCGGGCGCGTTTGAGCTGCCGACCGCCTGCCGTTGGCTGGCGCAGACCGGCAAGTACGACGCGGTGCTCATGCTGGGCGCGATCGTTCGCGGCGGCACCGACCACTACGACTACATCTGCAGCAGCGTGGCCGAGGGCGCGATGCGCGTGCAGCTCGACCTCGATGTGCCGATTGGCTTCGGGGTGCTGACCTGCGCCACCATGGAACTCGCGTTGGCGCGGGCCGGTGGTACCGCCGGTAACAAGGGCAGCGACGCTGCCATGGCCGCGTTGGCCATGAGCAACCTCAAGCCGCAGCTGCAGTCGTAGCGCACCGGGCGGATCGCTCGACCTGTGCCCCTTGGTGTCGGGACTTGGTGTCGGGACTTGGTGTCGGGCCTTGGTGTCACATTGCACGCCCTGCGCGTGACATTGATTTGCGACCACGTGACTAGTGGCCTCGCATGAGGTAGTCTGCTCGCGCCCGATCTTCCCGGAACCCTCTCCGGCAACCCGCTCCTTCTCATGACTGCCCCCCTTCGTCGCCGTACGCGCGCTCGTGAAATCGCCATGCAGGCGCTGTTCCAGTTTGACCTTCGTGGTCCGGGATACGCAAGCGAGTTTGGTACTTCGGTAGCTGACGTCTGCCGCACGGAGATGTTTGCAGGAGAAGAAGTCAACGAAGATGGTCTGCCCAACACGGCCGATCGAGCACTCAACGTCGCCGAACGCGAAATCGTCGACTTCGCCAGCCGCCTAGTCGAAGGCACGCTGAAAAACCGCGACGACATCGATAAGCATCTCCAGGCCGTAACGCGCAATTGGGATCTTCGCCGCATGGCCATCGTCGATCGAAACGTGCTGCGCATGGCCGTGTTCGAGTTGATGCATTGCGCCGACGTGCCGCCCAAGGTTGCCATCAACGAAGCCATTGAGATTGGTAAGAAGTACTCGACGGCCAACTCGGGAGGGTTCGTCAACGGCATCCTGGATCGGATCCGCATCGACTTCGAGACCAAGAAGGTCGAAGACAGCAAGCAGACCACCGAGAAGGCCGAAGACGCCGGCGACGCCGAAGCCAGCGAGTAGCTGTATCTCCGGTAAATAGGCTCGCCGGTAATTAGCCAGAGGGCAGCGCGCCAGATCCGTCGCACGATCCATGGCGCCAGCCAGCACGCGGCACCGCTATCCGCGAGCAAGACTGGCGCTGACTCCATCGTTCGCCGACACTCGCCGGCGAAATGGTGTTCGGCAAGCTACTCAAAGCCCTCAAGAGGACTCGCGACGTCCTGACGACGGGTCTCTCCCGCCTGTTCAAGGGGCGGCAACTCGATGACGCGTTCCTCGATGAACTCGAAGAACTTCTCTACAACAGTGACCTTGGCCCTCTGGGCACAAAGATCGTCGACGAGCTGAAGGTCTCCTACAAAAAGAAGGAGATCAAGACGACCGAGGAAGTCCCAGCCTTCTTGCGCGTCAAACTGCTCGAAATGATGGCTGGCTGCGAAGGTGATGTGGTCCGCGCTCCCCAAGCACCGACGGTCATCTTGATCGTTGGCGTCAACGGCGCGGGTAAGACCACGTCGATCGCCAAGCTCGCCCACTACCTCAAGAAACAGGGTAACACAGTGCTGCTGGCAGCCGGCGATACGTTCCGAGCCGCCGCCGTCGAGCAACTGACGCTGTGGGCCGAGCGCATCGGCGTCGACATCATCAAGCAAACGACCGGCGCCGATCCTGCTGCCGTTGCGTTTGATGCGACCGCCGCCGCCAAGGCGCGCAACGTCGACTATCTAATTCTCGACACCGCCGGTCGCCTGCACACGCAGAAGAACCTGATGACCGAGCTCGAGAAGATCGTTCGCGTCGTGCAAAAGCAACTGCCGGACGCTCCGCACGAAACGCTGCTGGTGCTCGATGGCACAACCGGCCAGAACGCCATTCGACAAGCGAGTGAGTTCCAGAAGTCGGCACCGGTCACCGGCCTGATCCTCGCGAAGATGGACGGCACCGCCAAGGGCGGCGCGCTGTTCGGCATTCGTGATGTGCTGCCAGTGCCGGTCAAGTTCCTCGGCGTTGGCGAAGGCATCGATGACCTCGAGAAGTTCGTCGTCAAAGACTACGTCGACGCAATCCTGAAGTTCGACGACGAAGGCGCCGCATGACCGATGCAGCGGCAGAGCTCCGGGGCACACCCCCAAGTAACCTTGAGCAAGCACCAGCCTGGGTTCGCCTAGGCCTGCCGTGGATCTGTCTCGGCTTGCTCGTATTGCCGTTCCACACGCTGTGGGTCGACGCCGAGCAAGTGCGTCGCGGGTTGCTGCTGATGCTGACCGGTGCGGCGCTGCTCGCATTCCCGCGGCTCCCGCACGTGCGTGGCGAACGCTTCGCACTGATCTTCGTTGGCGGACTAATCGTGTGTGCCCTCGTGCAGGCAGCGCTGCAGAACACATTCCACGACGACGGCACTCCATTGTCGTTCCAACCGTGGGAGGCTGCTTACCGAATCAGCCACTGGTTTGCGTTGTTGGTGATCGTGCGCATCGGCGTGATGTTCGAAATCGCCGCAATCGCGAGTGCAATCTCGACCATGGTGATCGCCACCAGCGTGTTCGGCATCCTCCAGCGCTTTGGCCTCGCCGAGATCAACGGCTACGGTGTCGAACGCGAACCGGTGTCAACGCTCGGCAACCTCAACGTCGCATCCGAGTGGACCAGCGTCGCTGGCGTGGCGGTGGCGACCATTGGTCCCAAGGTGCGCGCCAACCTGCGCTGGCTGCCATTCGCGGCGCTGGTGCTGGCTTGCGCCTACCTGATGGTCAACCCATCGCGCTCAGGCAAGGTCGCGATGTTGGCAGGCCTGGCATTGCTGGCGGTAATGCGACGCAAGGAACGTGGCTACGTGCCGCTACTGATCGGCATCGGCGGGTCATTGCTCGGCGTATTGCTCTCGATTAGCGCACCCAATCCCGAAATCGAAGGCACGGCACTCCGCGAGGAACGCAAGCGCAGCACGGTGACGCTCGACATCCGCCTGGAAATCGCGACTAGTGCAACCGCGCTATTTGGCGAGTCAGTCGTCTTCGGCAAGGGACCGGGCCAGTTCGCCGTCGAGTATCCGCGCGTTCGCAGCCAAGCAGAGATCGAGGCATCGAGCTTCGAACGACAGTTCGCCACCGAGGTGCGCACCGCGCACGATGATTGGCTGGAACTGCTCGTCGACGGCGGGCTAGTGGCACTGATCCTGTTTGCGCTGATGCTGTTCAGCCTGCAGCGCGGCACACGTGACAAAACGAAGCTCGTGCCGTTGTTTGCATTGCTGCTCTTGATGTTGGTGCGCGCCCCCATCGGCAACGCACCAGCCGCAGCAATCGCGTTCCTGCTGGTTGGTTCACCGATACAAGTCCCGGTGCGCACCCAGCGGCGCAAGTTGCTTCGCATCGCGTTCATGGCGACGGCCGGACTGTTCCTGTTCTACCTCGGCACGCTACCGGTGGCTGGCAACATGGCGTTCACTCCGTATCTCGGAGCCATGCGCGACAAGCAACCGACACCGCGCGATGCGGCCCGCAATGCGATCGGCTGGATGAGTTACGAACCGCGCTGGCTGCACATCGAAGGGCAGAACCAGATGAACCGCGGCGACTACGCGAAGGCCGCGCACTACGCAGCGCGCGCGCTCGAACTACGACCGTTCTCGCCGCCGCTGTATCTACTGCTTGGCGAAGTGCTGGCGAAAAGTAGCCGCTACGGCGAAGCCATCAAGGTGGCGCAACAAGGCCTCAAACTCGATCCAGCCAACCCGGAACTTCGCGCCCTGCGCAGCACAGCGCTCGCCGAACTCGGCGATGTCGACCGCGCAATCTCCGCCGTCGCCGTCGATCCGCACCCAGTGCTTCGTGATGGCCTGACCACGCACTTCGCGAGCCTGGCCGACCGCGCCTCCAAACGACGTGAGCCCAAGCAAGTTCTTCGCTATGCGATCGAGAACACGTTCGTCACGATCGCGGACCTGTTGGCTACGGGCGACCGAGACGCTCTCGTGCAGATTCACGCGATGAACGAGAAGCTAAACAAGGACATCAAGCTAGCGGAGCGCACGAGCATCGACCGGCGCTACCCAGTGACGATGGCGCTACAAGCCATGGCACGCGGCCAGGACAGCCTGGCGGGCAAGTATGCGGCGGTCGCGAAGCTACGCGGCCCAATCACCGCGTGGCAAGCTGAGCTTCTCGGCGAACCGCTGGATCGCCTGCGCCAGCTACCCGAGTGGCAGGGCGCGCTGCCTTCGAAGTAGTTGCACGGTCGCGCTCGCCTCAGGCACGCAGCAGACAGGCAACGGTTGGCGCGTGGTCATGTTGGCAGTGCAATCTACGTGCAAATCAATTCGCCAAACAACACGGCTTCGACGGCGACACCCGCGATCACCAGCCACTGCAACGGATGCAAGAACCGCGGTGGCAGCTTGCGGCACGCGAAGTAGAGACCGACGAACAGCAGGATCGTCGGCACCGAGGCGACGACAAAGAACCACGCGTCCTGAGACTGCAATAGCGCGCCGAGGAACACCCCGGGCACGACCGGCACCATCGCCAGATACGGCGGGTAGATGGCCCAGCAGTCGCGGAATGTGCCAAACGCAATCGGCAGCAAACATGGCAACCACAGGGTCATCGCAGTTAACTGCAACGCGCGTGCTCGCGTGCGCGGCAACACGGCGGGAACGGCGACCGCATCGCTCACTTCTTCTGCTTTGCGTCGTCGATCAGGTTCTCGAGTTCAAGATCCGCGCCCGCGGCATCAGCGAACTCTTCGAACGACCACTTCTGTTCGTGCATCGGGTGCTTCTTCGGGAAGTGCGCGCGCAGCGTTTCTTGCATCTGGAACGTCATCAGCGCCATGCCAAGCCGGGTCGCGTGTAGTTGGTCTTCCTGCAACAGCGCGCCCGGACCAGTCTTCAGCTCACCGTCTTTCAACGGCAGCATGACGCCATCGACTTTGAGCGCCTTGACGATCTGCGCCATCGCTACGAGCGTCACGTTCTTGTTGTCCGCGGCGAACTTCTTCAACCGCGCGTTCAACAACTTCAGCGTCGCCTCGGTCGGGATCTGCCGCGGATTCAACATGCGGATCTTGGCGCCCTTCATATTGGGAAAGTCGCCAATGATGATCGGCACGTTGAGTTCCTTGAGGTAGCCCAAGCCGGTTTCAAGGCGCGCCATTCGAGCCTTGGACTTCTCGCCACGGACATAGCCGTAGCCAAACCAGAACGGGAAGTCGATCGCGACGACCAAGTCGGCCTTCTTCCTCTTGGCCAACTGAACCTGCTTCTGCCCCTTCTTGATCGGGTCCTGGAACAGGAACCACATGTCCATCACGGAATGCGACGTGACCTTGACCTCGCCATCGCTCCACTTCTTGAGAATGTGCAGCATCGACACCGAGTCGCCTTTGGTCTTTGCGCCGGTCAACGGCCCATCCTCGAAGCCGCCACTGACGCTGGCGCCAATGATGTGGATGTGACGAGGCGCGTCTTGCGCAGACAGCGTGGCGGGAACAGAGGCAGCAGCGAGCAGCAATAGGGCTGCAAACTTCGAACGTGCGAGCATGCTGCTAGCGTAGCGAATCGAGCACGATGTCGTGAATGGCGCGGCGCACGGCGGTGATCTTGTTGTTCACCCGGGTCGGATGCACGCGGTTGGTGAGCAGCACGACGCAGACGCCGTAGCGCGGACAGCACCACAGCGACGTGCCGGTGAAGCCAGTGTGGCCATAGGTGCCCTCAGGCACGGCAGTGCCCGCCCATCCCCCGCTGCCGAGCAACTGGAAGCCGAGCCCGCGGGTGGTGTCTTTGGTGATCCCGGCTGGCTGCGTGGCAAGCGTGATCAACTCACGCGTCAACCACGGCTCGCCACCGTGCAGCAATCGGTTGCCATACGTAAGCACCTCGTTAGCCGTGGCAAACAAGCCGGCATGGCCAGACACGCCGCCCATTGCGTAGGCGTTCTCGTCGTGCACATAGCCGCGCACGACGCCGCCGCGCTCGTCATCGTGTTCGGTCGGAGCCGCGTCGATCGCATCGCAACTGGTCGGCGCAAAGCCGGTCGCGATCGGAAACGCCGAACTCGCCACCGCCTCTTCAAACGACTTGCCACTCGCGGCCTCGACGACGGCCATCAACAGAATGAACCCCAGGTCGCTGTAGCGAACGACCCTGCCCGGCTCCGACATCAGCCCTTCTTTCGCAGCCGCAGTAACGATCGCCTGCTTGCCCTTCAACGTGCGGAAGTAGCGCACATACGACGCGAGCCCGCCTTGATGCGCCATCAAGTGGCGAACGGTGACGCGGTCCTTGCCTGGCCCCACGAACGCCGGCACCCACTTCTGCACCGGATCGTCGAGCGACAATTGACCATTCTTGACCAAGCCGAGAATCGCTGGTGTCGTGGCGCAGACCTTGGTCAACGACGCAAGGTCGTAAGCGGTGCTCGGTTGCACCTCAGGAGAGTCGACCGCGTAGTCTTCACGGCCGACGGCTACCTGCGCGATCAACTTGCCATTCTTCGCGATCATGCAAACGGCGCCAGGCGTCGCGCGATCCATAACCGCTTGCTGCAATCGCGCTGCGACCGCCGAGACGAGGTCGCTGTCGACTGCCGCAGAGTTCGACTTGGATTGCATCGCAGCCGGCTTCGCGGTTGGCAGCGCAGTGGGCATCGGCGACGGTTGCTGCTTGTCCACTAATCCGAAGCCCGCCGCTGCAACACCAGGAATGCCGACCGGCAAACGGCCACGGAAGCCGCCCCGCGCAAGAGCGGTCGAAACGGCAGCCTGCACACGTTCGGTCGCCGCAAACGCCGCAACGAAGACGTCGGCCTTCGGAAGGTTGCGCACCACATAGGGACTTCCGAACGAAACCACGGCGACGTTTTGCTCGTCGCGCAACGCCTGCATGACCGGGTCGAGAATCGCTGGCAAACCGATGCCGCCACTCAGTTCGCGCACCTTGACGAACAGCGACACGAGCAGGTTCTCAGCCTTGCTGATCTGC
>JBNMND010000260.1:0-8226 GCA_051274975.1 Planctomycetota bacterium
GACTTGTCGCAACATTCACAAGCCCACTTGAACCAAATCGCAAGGCGATTGAACGAACGCCCACGGAAGACCTTGGGTTTCAAAACACCAGCAGATATATTGGACTCAGTATTGCGATGACCGGTTGAGACCACCCATGTTATCAGACGTGAATTTGGGTTGGGGGTGGGCCTTTAAACTGCCTATCCACGGCTTCGCCTTCCTTGAGAATCGCTACGGTATTCTCCTCACTGAATCGTGATTTCCTCATTCCTCTCCCTGCTCCTTGGTGAGCCCGGAGAGTCTAGCTATTCCCTGTGTCCGGATAGGGGAAGCTTACGGGTCTTCTACCACTTGTAGTACAGCGCTAGCAGTCCGTTGTGGTTCATCGAATCCTCCTTGCCGTCGGAGCGGAGGAACTGGTTCAAGTATCCGACTTCGCCATGAATCCTCGGCGTAAGCTCTCGATTGATGCCAAAGAACGCTCGGTTTTGGGCGAACCCCTCCTGAGGACCGTTGTCCACGTCGTTCAGGTTCAGGAACACCTCGTCGTAGGCAACTAGGGCCCATTTGCCGGTGTCCCCTATCGGCTGCATGCCGCGCAACATGTGACGTAGGCGGAAGGCGGTTTGGTCGGTGTGCTCGATCCACCGCTCTTCAAGTCGTGTGCGATTGGTTAAGGCGAATGGGAAGAATCCCTTCGGTGTTTCGAACACCGACTGTTGGAATATGCGGTGCTCGTCTTTGTCCGGATTGAACGAGGGCGTCCACGCGTAGCCCTGCCACAGCGACCACTGCGGAGTGATCTGGTATCCAACGGCAGGGCGGAGCAGCAAGGTTTGGCCGTCATCGCTGAGACGCGGCTGGGCTTCCACGTAGGCCTTCCAGTTGCCAGAGATGGGTCCGCTGGCCGTGGTCAGAATCCAGCCTTGCCCGTCGTGTTCGAGGGCTGCGGCGTTCTGCGCGAGACACACGGAGACAACCGCGAGCGCCAACGCGAAGGGGCGAAGTCGAGTGAGGTGAGAGCTTGTCATGATGATTTTCCTTTCAGGCGCGCCGTCCTGCGCGCGATCAGTGTGTGGTGAGGGTCTGCGCGACCGATCCAAAGAATGCAAGGATGGGGCCCGGCACGACACCGGCCACCACTGCCGACAGTGCAAGGGCGAACGCGACGCCGCGCTCTCTTGGACGCAGGTCTTCCAGTACACGCGTTTGCGCGGTCGCCGAGACACCACGCCGAGGTCCGAGAAAGGTGCGTTGGAAGACACGCATGATGGTTACAGCGTTGGTCGCGGTGGCGATCACGAAGACAACCGACCCCAAAGGAACCCATCCTAGGATTCCATGCAGAAGAAGATCCTCGGCGATGAAGCTCAGGGTTCCAGGGAAGCCAATGCTAGCGAATCCGAGCACCAGAAAGCTGGCGGCCATGCTCGGTGCTTGTGCGGCCAGCCCGCCGAATGCGCTTAGCGAGGTTGTTCCCGTGCGTGCCTGCATGGCCCAGACGATTAGGAGCATCCCGGTCACTGTCATTCCGAGTGCCACACCGTAGGTGAGCGCGCCGTGCAGTCCTTCTGAGTTGCCAGCGGCCACACCTGCAAGGAGAAACCCGGCTTGACTGACGCGAAGGGCGGCAATCAGTCGCCTGAGGTCGGTTTGTGGCAACGCCAAGACGGCGCCGTAGACGCCTCCGGCCAAGCCGAGCACGCCCAGCCCTGCCAGGCAGGTGCCGCCAGCTTCGCCGAGTAGTGGCAGGCCGATTTGCACCAAGACGAACAGTCCGAGAGGCGTACTACTGATCAAGGCGCCAAAACCGATCGGTGCTTGCTCAAGTAGTACCGGCAACCATCCGTGCAGCGGCGCCGCCGCCATGCGCATTAGGGCTGAGACAGCGACCAATAGGAACAACAGGGTGCGGACCACCGGAGACAAGTGGCTGGTCGTTTCAATGACTGCTGTCGGAGTGACTGCGTCCATTCCCATCGTCGCCAACACAAGCAGGACGACAGCTAAGGGCACAACGGAACCGATCAAGAACAAGCCGTAGGTCATGGACAGCCTACCCTCACTTGCGGCGAGCTTAGGGGTGGTGACGATGAGCAGGCCGGGAAGCAGGGCGAGTATCCAAAAAAACAGCAGGGACAACGGGCCCGGCGCTCCCAGAGCCGATAGCGCGGCGAATTCACTCAGCAACAGAACGAACGCCAATCGGGTGCTGAGGGCGGTGCGCGGGGCACTGACTGTGATGGCCAGAGTTACAGTCGCGGTTAGCAATCCGAATAGGCCGATCAGGCCCGACCCCGATCCCGCCAGAACTACGGCTGCGGTTGTCAACAGGAACACCATGACGGTGGCGGCAATGGTCGTTCTCCGAACCCACTCGATCGATTTGATCATGGGCAAGCAGAGCGCGGCGCCAAGGGCCGGAAGTGACAGGAAGAAAGGATTCCACAGCAGCTGAGAATCAATCATGAATTCTGTTCCTCGCGGCCACGCTACGCACCGCCAGTTTTTCAAGGGGGCGGATCACCGCCGTGAGGGGGCCGGGTCTTCCCACGTAGCGTCGCTCGATTCTGTCCGCCGCGCTTCCGGCGCTACGGAAGCCGTCCACTAGCCACTGGCGTTGCAGACCGTCGAGGTGGAAGCGCTCCAAGGCGAGGAGGTAGAGTCGGTGTTGCAGCTCCAGCGGCACGATTCGGTGCAGCCAGGCGCCGGTGGGGAAGCTGTGCCCGTGGTTGGTCGCGCGCAGTAGATGGTCGTCGTGCAGCGCAGATGGAGCCCGAAGCAGTTGGTAGGTTCGTACGCAGGCGTGCAGTACCAGGTGCCAACTGGCGAACTCGTAGAACCCAAGTCCGCATTCGGCGAACATCAACCCGAGCTGCGTCATGGTGGCGTAGGCGATGCGGCTCTTGAAGTCGGTCTGCACTCTCCACACCAGCGTGGCGTAGACCGTTGTTAGCGCGCCGACCAAAACGATGACCGCCGATGCCGTAGGCGAGGCCGCGAGAACGGGCGCCATTCGCAGCAGCAGGTACACGCCGAGATGGACCGACACGCCGCCGTAAAACAATGCGCTCGACGGGGTGGGGCCTTCCATGGCTCGGGCAAGCCAGTTGCCCACGGGGAACTGCGCTGATTTGCCCATCGCGGCTAGCCCCAGACAAAGGGCGGCAGCGGTTGCCGTGCCGCCGGAGAGGGCGCTGGTGGTCTGAGGCCACGCTCCTGCGCCGAACAGGTGAACGAAGGCCACGCTGTGTGTGGCTTGGTGGATCAACGCTGCGGCAACGAGGAATCCAACGTCGCAGAACCGATAGGTGGCGAACACCCAGACGCTGGCGCGCGCCGGCGCCTCGCGCTCGTGGAAGAAGGCCACCAGCATGGCCGAGCTGAGTCCCACGCATTCCCATCCCATGAACAACAGATCAACCGTTCCGGCCGTTACGACCACGAAGGTTCCGGCGGCGAACAGCGCCAGTTGGAGAAAGAAACGCGCGAATCCGGCTTCGGCGTGCAAGTAGGTCACCGAGAACCGCGCGACCAGCGACGTGAGGAAGCTGCTAAGCAGGAGCATACGGACCGACAGAGCGTCGATGTGCATCGAGACATCGAACTCGTAGTGGGCCACGGCGAACCATTGCCCGAACGAGAGATCTAGGCTGGGTTCTCCGCTGGCAAGCAACAATGTGGCAGTGGCCAACGCTCCTACGAAAGAGAGGTCGAGTGCGAGAATCACAACGCGGGCTGTGGCCCGCTCGCTCGGTGCTCGCCATACCATCAGTGCAGTGGACAGCGCGCACAGCGCGGCGAAAGGCCAGAACGGAATGCTGGCCGCGACAATGTGGATGAGGGAAATTTCAGGCTGCATGGTTCACCTGTTTCGAACATTCGATCAGGGCGGGTGGAACGAACCCGCTCTTCCCTGCGTACCACTCATAGGAGCTTGCGGTGCTGGGCAGGCACGATGAGCTTAAGCTTACGGCTTCGAAACCGCTGCCGGACACGAAGCGCGTGATGCGATGGGTTTGCGGGTGAATACTCACCAACTGAATCCATTCGTTGTCGATCAGTCGGCGCAGTTCGGCCTGTTTGGAATGAACATCCGCCAGGACGTCGGGCGCCGCTTCCACCACAACGAGTAGCCGCATTGGTTCATGGATATCGACCATCTGTTTCGGAAGACCAGTGCGCAGATCGCTAGCCGAGCCATCCATTACGCCGATCAACCCGGTCAGGTTGTGGGGCAATTTGGTGCCGCAGCCGTAGCGAGAGTTGTCAACGATCGAGAAGTAGTACTCCAAGCTTATACCCGCCCCGACAGGGCCTACCGCCGCGAGGATCCGTTCGATGATCGAGCCATCACCGTCGATGTCTGGATCGTAGGAGACCAGGAACGCGCGGCGGTCGAGGAACAGTCCTCGAGTGAGCGATCGACGGCCAACGATGCAGCTGGCGTTGGTTGCGTGGCCGAGCTCGGGGCGAGGTTCAGCCAAAGTGGTTGCTCGCCATTCCGCGTGCTGCAGAGCCTGGCTGAGGGATGGCCGACGCGGTGCCGAAGCGAAACGCCGACAGCGCTCCTGGGCCGAGCGCGCCCGGGCATCGTCGAGCGCAGCAACTAGCCGTCCTAGATCGTCGGTGTGTGTAGAGGGAATGAGGTCAGTGTCGAACAGAGTGACCGCATCTGACGATGTGTTGTGCAAGCCGCCGATGAACCAAACGTCGTCGGGCACTTCGATTTTTCGCGCGCGTAGTTGTTTGCGAACGTCGGGCCGGTTGGCGAACTCGGCAAAGAGCCTCGCGTTGGCCGCGCCGTGTCCACCGCCGCAGGCACCGCAGTCGTGGGCCGATTCATGCGGGTTGTTCATACTGATGGAGCCGTGCCCGAGCACAGTGACCAGACGTGCCATCCCTTGAACAAGACCGATATTCTCCAGAGTGGTGGCAACCCGCTGTGTCATTTCCTCTACAGAGAAACCGACCGGTTTACCGCAGGTCGCGTGTTCTCCCTGATGTTCGGCGGTCAGCCGAGTAATTGGCTTAGGGAACAGTCGCGCCTGAATTCGGCTGCGCAGCTGGCCAGCGCTGCGAGCGGCGAGTATCTCGGTTGTCAGATGGAAGGCCGCGGCAACGCCCGAGATTGGCAGTAGCGCCAGTCCCCGCAACGCCGTCTGGCTGCCGATGCGTCCCGCGTGCCGAAGGCGGGCCTCCACGCGCCGCTTGCGATGGCGTCGGTCGTGATGCGAGCGGTGCTCTGCCACCGGCTCTTCGTGCACCCTGTGCTGAGGGGTGACCACGACCGGGCAAAGCGCAGAGGCGTGTCCGTCGTCGAGACCGTGGTAGTCGATAGCCAGGCCGAAGAATCCGGCGACACCGAAGCTCTCTCGGTCAGGGTGCCCCTCTTCGAAATGACGACGAAACGACTCTTCTCGCTCATCGATGCAGGTGACGATCTGAAAGTTAGGCCGGAGCGTTGCGGCTCGCATGCCGGTGAGCGACGGATCGACCAGCTGCGGCCCGTTAGCGGCCTGAACTCGACGCAGATTGCTGGCGATCGCGTGCAGGGTCTCTTGGCGGAAATGGCGTTCGTAGGCCTCGCACCATACGCGCCGTCGTTGGATCTCCGAGAAGCTGTCGAGATGCTGCAGAGCCGCGGTTCGATCCTCCAGTGAACATTGTCGTAGGTCGCAGGCGGCCAGGCCGGCAAGTTGCGCGATCTGGAAGAGCCGCCACTCAAGGTCGATCGGCGGCAGCTCCGGGGAGTCGCAGTGAGGGTGGAAGCGGAGCGATTCGCGAAGGCCATTCAGAGGTCCGTCGTAACCAAGCATCGTCTCGGCCACGTGCAACGCTGCGTAACGATCATAGATCATGCGCACCGCGAGAAACTCCGTCAGCCTATTGCCCACGGAGGCCTGCGTTGAATGCTCCGCGTGAGCATCGAACCAGTGCATCATGCCTCCCCAACCGGGAAGGTAGCGCAGAGTTTGGGTGAGGTAGGCTTCCCAGCCTGCTTCTTCGATGCCGGCTGCCTCAAGCGAGCGCAGTAGCGAATCGGTGGCATCGGCGCCTTGGGCCAGCTCGCCTAGCACTTCGTCGCGCAGCCCAAGTTTCCAGCCGACTGGCGTGTTGCTGGCCGCGATCAGCCCGCACCAGGCGCGGTAGAAACCTTGCTCCCGTTGCGGCAGCGGCCAGTAGGCCACTCCAGCGTCGAGAAAGGCAGCGCAGAAACGGATTAGGGTCGGATGAACCCAGTCGTTTGTGTCGGCTCCGGTTCGATCCAAGAGGAGCTCGCGAAACGACTTGTTCCCGTTTCGTGGACGCGCGGGCGCGTCGTGAGAAAGCGAAGCCGCGAGCGGCACGGCGCAGCACTCTTTCCACAGTGCCAGTACGGCCGATTCTTCCGCGTTAGCTCCGGAGCCGAAGCGATCGACGATCTCGCTTCTGGAAACGACGCGGATGCGCAGATCCTGCGGGACATCGTCGCGAAACCTTCGATCGCGGCGTCGCTCTTGAAGCTGCCATTGCAAGCCGGCGGCGTCTTCTCGGGGAATGGAGTGCAGCATCGCGAAGCGATCCAACTGCCGTAGACGAAACGGGCCCAGCGTGCCGTCGACGCCGCGTTGCTCGTCGAGGCAGCTCTCGAGATCCTCTTCGGTAATGCGGCCCAGTGCGAAATGCTTTTGGTACTGCTGCTCGGACAGGTAGGGCTCGGCGTCGAACACTTCGCGGGCGTGCGCTACCGCATCGTGGAAGTGTTCCTCCTCGAACGCATGTAGCGTGTTGTGGTGAATGAACACGTCGATCGGGCCTTGCGCCGGGAGCAGGTGAGCGACGTGTTCGAGCACCTGCCTCAAGCGTTCAGGCTTGGGCACGTCGGCTCCCGAAACGTTGGTTGCTGTCTTCATCACGCCGCCTGCTGTGTTCGAGGGCTATTGTCGGGGGAGTTTTGGGTGGATCGGCGCCGTGCGGCCAGCGGGTGCTTGGATACTGGGGTGTGGTCGTCGAGCCCACGGACGTCCAGATCTCCACCCGCCCGGGAGAACTCCTGTTCTAGAACGTGAAGTTTCTCCATGACCGTGTGATCAACCACCTTGGACTCGGATAGATCGAGCACCACGCGGCTACTGCGCGGGACCTCAGCCAAGCGGCCACTCAGTGCGAGGAAGTTGCTGAAGACCGCGGCACCATGAACGGCGATCAAGAGGTGGTCTGCTTCCTCGCGCACTTCGATGGTTGGGCGAAACAAAGCGCGAGGGCTGGCGCCGCTGACCAGATGGAACACCAGTTTCAGCGCGATGCCCGCGGCAACACCGATCAACAGATCGGTAGCAAGCGTCATCATCAAGGTGAATGAGAAGAGAACGAACTGTTCGCGGCCGATCTGCCAGGCATGGATGAACTCCTTGGGGGAGGCGAGGCGCAACCCGGTGAAGATCAGCATTGCCGCCAGCGCTGCCAGCGGAATCTGGTGAATAAGCCCGGGGATCAACGCCGCCGCCGCCAACAGGAAGCATCCGTGGAAGAAGTTGGAGAGCCGCGACCGGGCGCCGTACTGAATGTTGGCGGTACTGCGCACGATCTCCGAGATCATCGGTAGTCCGCCGATGAAGGCAGAGACCAGGTTGCCGATGCCCACGGAGAGAAGATCGCTGTCGAGGTTGGAACGGCGCTGCTGCGGGTCGAGCATGTCAACCGCTTTGGCACTCAGGAGCGACTCGATGCTGCCCACAAGGGCGAACATGACAATGTACTTGAGCGAAATCGGTGAGAATACCTGACTGAAATCGGGGAAGGCCAGTGCAGAGAGCAGGTTGTCCGGCAGGCTCACCAACAAGGTTGGTCCTACCACATAGGAGCGATGTAGGGCGGCGACCACGTAGCTATGTTCGTGTGCAAGATCGAAGAACAGAGCCATGGGAACCGCGGCCATCAGGACGACAATTGGAGCTGGCACCTGGGCTACCTTGGGAATCCGTCGCGCCAGTACGGGCAAGCCGAAGATCAACAACAGACTCACGAGTCCGATCAGAAAGATCTCAGGGTTGGCCTGAGTCAGGCTGTGCGGGATCTCAGCCAATAGATGCAGAGGTTCGCTGCCCTCGGGTTTCACACCCATGAGGACGTGGGCCTGTTTGGCGCAGATAATGACGCCGATCGCGGCGAGCATTCCGTGCACCACCGCGGACGGGAAGAAATCTCCAAGTTTGCCGGCCTTGAGCAGGGCGAAACCGATCTGGAGAACGGCGGCGGCTA
>JBNMND010000261.1:0-8180 GCA_051274975.1 Planctomycetota bacterium
CGAAGTCGACTCACTGCTCGCCAGCGATCGCGACCCAGCCGGCCAGGTGATCGATGCCGGAGCCCCCTTCCACCTGATCGAAGAGCACGCGCATCCCACGACCGTCGGGCCCTACCGCATCCTCGAGGTGCTCGGGGAAGGTGGTATGGGCACCGTCTACCTCGCCCAGCAGAGCCACCCAGTCGAGCGACGCGTCGCGCTGAAACTGATCAAGCTCGGCATGAACTCCGCGCAAGTGCTGGATCGCTTCGAGATCGAGCGGCAGGCGCTGGCGAAGATGGAGCACGACAGCATCGCCAAGGTCTTCGACGCCGGCACGGCCGACAGTGGCCAACCGTATTTCGTCATGGAGCACGTGCCCGGCACGACGATCACCGACTGGTGCGTGCAACACGACCTGGACACCGAACAGCGACTCGCGTTGTTCGTGCAGGTGTGCGCGGGCGTGCAGCACGCGCACCAGAAGGGCGTGATCCACCGCGACCTGAAGCCATCGAACATCCTGGTCACCGAGCAGGGCGGCCGCGCGGTGCCGAAGATCATCGACTTCGGCGTCGCCAAAGCCGCCGGCCAGGACGATGCCGGCAACACGCTGCTGACCGAGCAGGGGCAAATGATCGGCACGCCCGAGTACATGGCTCCCGAACAGGCCGAGATGACTTCGGCCAACGTCGACACGCGATCCGACGTCTACGCACTCGGCGTGATCTTGTACCAACTGCTGACCGGCACGCTGCCGTTCGCGAGCGCCGAGCTGCGCAGCGGTTCGTGGCTACAGATGCAGCAGCAGATCCTCGAACGCGATCCCGCGCGCCCGAGCAGCCGACTCGACGACCCGGTGCGCGCGCGCAAGCTGCGCCACGAACTCGATTGGATCGTGATGCGGGCGCTGCAGAAGCAGCGCGAATCCCGCTACGCAACGCCACACGACCTCGCCCGCGACATCGAGCGATACCTGGCGCATGAGCCGGTCGAAGCCGGTCCACCAAGCGCAAGCTATCGCCTACGGAAATTCGTGCGCCGCAATCGCCTGCGGGTGATTGCGGCCACCGCCGTGCTGTTGACGCTGGTCGCAGGAATCGCCAGCACGAGCATCTACATGTTCGAAGCGGAGGCGCGACTGGAGAACTTCAACCGCCTGGCCAACGTCGTGAAGCTCGCCTATGCGAAGTCGGAATCCGCCGGCTCGACGCTGTATCCCGCTTGGCCTGAGAAGGTCGTCGCGATGCGTACGTGGATGACCAAGCAAGCCGAACCGCTCGAACGCGAGCTACCCAAGCTGCGGGCGGCGCTGCTGGAGATGCGCGACCGCGCACTGCCGCCGAGCGATGCGGACCGCGCCGAGTGGGCTCGCGAGCACGCGCGCGGGCCGGAGCTGTTGCGCCTGCGGCGCAAGCTCACGTCGCTGCAGCGCGCGTCTGCCGCACGCACCGGTCAGCTCCCCCATCAAGAACATCGCTTCGACGACCCGCTCCCGGAGGACGCATCGGGCCTCAACGGGATGGCCTGGCCGCTGGTGACGCCTGACGATACGGATCGCCAGTGGGGACGCGAAGCAGAGGGGCTGGCGTTGGCACGACGCGCTTGGCAACGGGCGCAAGCCTCGACCGATCGCGACCAGCGCGCTCGCATCGCCTCGACATTGGCGTGGGCACTGTTCGCCTGCGGGTTCGACGACGACGCCGCGACGATGGCGGAGACCATGGTGCGCGAGTCTGCCGAGCCAAGCCGGCAGCACTTCGAGCAGATCCGGCAACGCGTGCGCGACAACATTGCCACCGCCAGCAGCGACCGTGGTGCCGCCGCCATCGCCGCGGTCACCACTACGATCGAAGCACTGACGAACGAGCTGTCGCAGCGGCGCAGCTGGCGCTTCGCGTCGCCGTCGGAGCAGTTCCTGCACGATTCCCTGAGTAGCTTGATCGACGAGCTGGTGCCATTCGTCGATCCCAAAAGCGGCGGACTTGCCCGCGTGCGCGAGCGCCTGCAGTGGGCGCAGACCGTGCAACAACGCACCGTGGTCAGCAAAGCTGCGGCATGGGGCGAAGCGCGCCGCGCCATCGCGGCAGCCGACGACGTGCTCGCGAGCAGGCTCTACGCGGCGCGACCAATCGATCTCTTGCCGCAAATCGGCCTGCTACCGATCGGCCGCAATCCGGCAACCGGCCTGTGGGAGTTCTATCATCCGCGTTCCGCCAAAGACCCCGACGTCATCCCGCAGCACGACGAGCGCGGCAACCTACCGATGACCGGCGATTCCGGCATCGTGTTCGTGCTGATTCCCGGCGGCGCATTCCTGATGGGCGCCCAATCCGACGACCCGAACGCAGCCAACTACGACCCCGGGGCCCAGCCACACGAGACGCCGCTCGGCATGGCGATCGAACCGTTCTTCCTCGCCCGCTACGAACTGACTCAGGGGCAATGGCTGCGCATGAGCAACGGCAAGACGCCGAGCAGTCACGAGGTCGGCTGGGACCGCCCGGACGATGCCGGGGCCCCGGTGACCCTCGCGCATCCGGTCGAGAACGTCAGCTGGACTGCCTGCAGCACCCTGATGTACCGCCACGGACTCGAACTGCCATCCGAAGCGGGCTGGGAGTACGCCTGCCGCGCCGGCAAGACAACACCGTGGTTCACCGGTGGCGAAGCCGCGTCGCTCAGTGGCTACGCCAATGTGCGCGACCGGACTGCCGGCAGGACTGTCGCCCAGTGGGGTCTCCCCGAAGCCTTCGACGACGGCTATGTCGCGCATGCCCCGGTCGGCACGTTCCTGGCCAACGCGTTCGGGCTCTACGACTGCCACGGCAACGTCTGGGAATACTGCCGCGGTGCCGACCCTGAATCCGGCAAGCACGTCTTGCGCGGCGGCAGCTTCACGCGCGGAGCTAGTGAAGCACGCTCCGCGATGCGCGCAGCCTGCGAACTGACGTCGCGGCACAGCTCGATCGGCTTGCGCGCAGCGCGGCGCGTGATCCGGTAGAGGCGTGGCTATCCGTAAGCTGGATCGCGCTTCGGCAAGAAGAGCTGCGGCGACGGCTTAGTACCGCCGTCTCGCAGCTAGGCACACGCGAGAAGTCTCCGAGAGATGGGCGCTGTAGTCGGCGTAGTGATTGCCATGTAGCTCCGCTGAGTTTCGGATCCTGCGCCCTCACAACCGCACGATGATCGGCTCGTCGCGGTCGTGCGCCAACACGACGCGCTGCCGCGTGTGTGCTTCGCCTCGTTCGAGCTGCTGGCGCGTGCCGACGCGCAACTCCCACGTGCCAGCCGGCACAGCCCCAATGGCGAAGTGACCGAACGTGCCGGCCGGCAGAGTCGACTGCGACCTGTGCCCCCGGCCTGGCCAGGTGATACTCAGCAGGCGGCCCTGATCATCCGCTAGCGCGACGCTGGCGACAAAGTGCTCCGTGTCGTCGGCGAACAGGATGCGGCCGCGGCAGGCCACAGGCACTGCCAAGTCGAATGATAGAACCAACTCGCCGGCCGGGATGCGCACTGGCCCGGTCATCAAGCTCGACCGCGGCTTGCCTTGGTGACCTAGGCCGCTGATGGTGAGCATCGCCGGGCCGCTATCGAGCCCCAGCTCGGCCGCACCGGCGACCGCGGCCAGGCTGTGATGCACCGACCGTGAGTCCGAGCCCCGGGCACGCAACAGCCGTTCGTCGCGCGCCGACCGCACGGCCCGCGACCAACTTGGTTTTCCCGTGAGTACAGGCCACGACCTGTTGGCGACGCTTTCGGGATCAAGGTAGTCGACCCGTACACGGAGCCACTTCACCGATGGATCGCTAGCTCGCAATTGAAGCCGCGTAGACCAAGGCCGTTCGAGCACGACGTCGATCGCCGCACCGCCAGCCTCAAGCCCCACGAGGACCTCGGTCGCGAAGTCGCCGGACTCGATCTCGAGTCGGTGCTTCGCGCCGGGTACGCTTGGCACTCGAAAGGCGCCGCCTTCGTCGGTCTGCCACCAGCCGCTCTGCTTGACGCCACCATCGATGCCGGGCATCGTCAAGATGCGACGGATGTGTGCATCGATCGGCTGCCCGTCGCGGTCGCGGACCGAACCAACGAGATCCTGACGCTCGGCCAAGTGCAACTCGACGTCCAGTGGCGCAACGCCCTCGACTCGCAGCTGCCGCACAGCGCTAGTCCCCGCCGTCGCGCCCGCGCCGCTCGCCGAAGCCACGACCCAGACGCCTCGTTCGTGCGTGGCGATGCAATACACGAGCTGTCCGCGCGCGTCCGTCTCGGCGACGCCGATCGCGTGGAGGCCGCCGCCGGAGACCTTCGCAAAGTTCAGCTCGATTCCGGCTGGAACCGGCTGCCCGTCGGGATCAAAAACCGTGACACGCATCGCAACATCGGTGGCGTTCACGAGTCGAAGCGCGCGCCGTTCGCCGGCCGCGAGCACAATCGGTTGCCCCGCGTCGGAGTCGGTCGCGAAGAGCAAACCGTCACGCTCCCGCAGGTAGCGGCTGCTGTCGCCGGCATGCAGTTCCAACTGGAGGCCGGCAGGAACTGCCAACGTCGCTCGGCCATTCGTCACCTTGGCTCGCGCACGAAACGTAAACCCCGCGTCCGGCACGATCGCCATCAGACCGGCTTCCGCACCCGCCAGCCCAACACCAACGCCCTGCACGGAGCTGGCCGACCGGCCCTCGGCATTGTCGATCGCGAGTTCGAGGGTCGCGACCGGTGCCACCACCACGCGAGCCAGCCGCCAACCACCACGCGGACCGGCGGTCGGATTGCTCGCCCAGACTTGCACGTAGCCATCGTGCTCGACCATCAGCCAGGAATCGTCTGGCACAGACGAGAACTCGAACCGGCCACTGTCGTCGGTGAACCGCTCGATCGCGACGCGCTTATCCTTCTCCCAATGCGTCAGCGCGACTCGGGCACCCGCGACCGCCATACCGGACGGCTCGATCACCTCTCCCGCAAACACAGTGCGCAGGTAACGCGTCAACACCAGTGACTCGGGCCTCGTAGTGTTCGTCCATACAGACCAGACGGCGTCTGCGACCTGTGCGTTGCCGACCGCCACCGCGCGCCTGAGGTTCGCACCGGGCGGTAGCTCGATCTGGAAACGACCCTGTGCATCGGTAACGCTCACAACCTCGACCTCACGGGAACGAGGCGAACGCAGCGCCTGCGCACCCGTGCCGGTTTCGGTCGGCGCCGGATCGCCCGGCACGCTAAGCCGGCTTCGCACGGTAACGTTCGCCGCCGGGACGCCCGTGCCGACGTCCGCGCCGATGCCGGCGTCCTCGACCACACCAACCACGATTACCGGCTCGATCGATCCCACAGCGACTCGCTGGCGGGCACCGCTGGCCACGCTCCCCACATCATCACCAGCCTTGCGCTCGCCAACGGGGAGCGCTGCTTGCGGCGACCGCGTCGGTTGTGGTTGCCAGCTATCGGGCCAGAGTATCCAGACGAGCGCTACGACAGCTGCCACGGCGCCCGCAGTGGCAAACCACTGCGACAACCCGAAGGCGCGACGCACCGCGGGAACGGCGACAGGAATGTCTGTACTGGCTGGGTCGAATTGACCGAGCGCGCACAACGCCGGCAGCCATTTCTGACGCCCCTCGGGATCGTCGGCTTCGAGTTGCTCACGCAACTGAGCCATCGCCCGGGCTAGCCGCGTCTTGATCGTGCCAACGGACAGTCCAAGTTTGGCCGCGATTTCACGCGGTTCGAGGCCTTCGTAGTAGCGCAGAAAGATGGCCGCGCGGTAGTCCGGCCCGAGTGCCTCGACGTGCGCAAGCAAGCGTCGTCCGACCTCGATCCTGCTGGCAACACTCGCCGGATCCAGGCCAGCCGCCGCCGGCGCGACCATTTGATCGCGAGCCTTACGCCGGTGATCGGTGCGGCGGCGGAGAGCCGCACGATTGCGCAGCACAGTCGCGAACCACGGCAGCAAGCCCTTGGTACCGTTCGACGTGCTGAGCGGTTTGTTGCTCAGGGCCGCGACGTAGGTCTCCTGCACCAGGTCCTCGGCTGCGGCGTAGTCGCTCGCGAGACGACGTGCAAGGGCACGAAGAAAGGGACTGTGTTCGGCGAACTCGCATTCGAGATGGTTCGTTGTTCGGGTGTTCATGGCTCTACCCGTCTTCTTTCCGCGGTGGCCGGATCGATGTCAGACCGCGGAACTTTTTTTGGCCACCATGGCCGCGACCGATTGTTCGCGAGCTAGTGAGTATGCACAACAAAACCGCAAACGCCCCACACGGTTACGTGCGGGGCGCTGAAGATCGGCGGGCATATTGCCATGTGGCGCCTCACCGCGTGTCAACCGGCGACTGTGATGGCTGCGCGCTTCCGAGTGGCAACAGTTGCCATCGAAAGAGTGCGGCCCGCAAGTCAGCGGGCCGCCGGCTTCTTTAGGCCTTCAATTGCTTCGCCAACTTGTCTAGGTCCGCGATCTTCTGTTCGGCTCCCGAGATGATATCGGCGATTTGCTTGAGAGTGCTCTTGGTGCGCTCAAGCTTCTTCTCGTCATCCTTGTTCTTCTCGAGATCGGCGCGATATCGCGGCAGGTATCCGTTCATCGTTTTGATCTGTTCAAGGTGGCGAGCTTTGACCCGCTTGAATGCGTGGTTGAATGCCGCGCTGTCCTTGTTGCTCTTTGCGGCGTCGATGAGCATGTCATCCACAAACGACTCTGGCGAAGATCCCGCCGGCAGGCGCATGCCAGCCTTGAAGGCTTCGTAGACCGCCTGACAGGCTGCCATCTTATCTTCCGCGGTGACGTTGCGACCGCGTGCCGAGCCAGCCAATTCCCCCATTTCTAGGACGAACAGCATCGCCTCGGCCCGAGCCTTTTCCTTGCCGCCGAGGCCAGTGCTGGTGATCTGCGCCTTAGCGTCCTTGGCTTTGATCAGCCCCATTCCGAGCTGCGCCATCAGCCATTGCTTCTGGTCGACTTCGCTGCCGGCTTCGACCTCAGCAGAGAGCTTCATGTATGCAGGCGCCGCTGCCACGATGTTGCTCATCGAGTAGAGGTCGCGGGGCACCTTCTTTGTGATCGCGGTACCGTCCGCGTCAAGAATGGCCATCGACGGAAAGCCGCGGAACTCGTAAGCGCGCAGCAAGTCATCGTCTTTGCGCCCCTCGATTCTGGTCGCGACCGCGGCGAATAGGATGGCGTTCTGCTTGCCCCAGGCCTTGAACTCGTTCTTGGAGAACACACGGTTCTCCAGTGCGATGCACGGGCCTCAAGCAGCGTAGGTGCGTGTGAAGTAGGCGAAGATCGGCTTGCCGGTCTTCTTGGCTTCGGCCTTCGCGACATCGAAGTCTGTGACCCAACTACTATCCTTGAACCACTCGTGGGTCTTCATCTCGGCGTAGTTAGCCGCCATCTTCTCTTGGTCGTAAGTGCGTTGAGCAGATAGCTCGGTAGCGAACAGAGCTACCAGCGGAATGAGCGCGAGGCCGCGTCGGGTCAGGGAATGCATTGGTTCTCCAGCAGGGGGAAGGGCGCCGCTTCAGCGGCACGATCAAAGAGAAGCGTAGTGTCTTCGACGCGTCTGCGATCGCGGTAGCCGAGATGAGTCAATTTCGGGACGAGCGACATCTCCTAGCGCACGTTCGACCGAGCCTGGCATGGCATTCGAGACCCATGCACGTCGTGGTGCGCCTCATGTTCGGGTCGCATTACCTGCCGCGATCCAATTTACATTCGCCGCGGCCACAACGTTCCAGCCAATTCGTCAGTCGCCGTCGACGGTTTCGGTCCCGTCGCCGACCGCCACGACCCGGTCACCATCGAGCAATGGATCCTGATCCTTGAAGCGGTCTTGGCTGCTTGAGCTGTGCAGATGCAGGTCCAGTGCGACGCCGTCACCATGCACCTTAAACCTGGATGCGTCGATCCAGACCAGCGCGCCGCCGACGTTCCGATCGACAGAATGGAGGCGAATCCGACCGCGGTAGCCAACGCGATTCTTCAGGATGAATCGTCGGCTCGTGCCACGATCATAATGCGTGATCACCGTGTCGCCGGTCATCGTCTCGACGCGCATGCCCTCGATGTATTCGGCGTGTCATGTCTCGATCGTGCGAGTCACGTCGGACGCGAGTTCGGTCGTCACGATCTGCGTAACCTGGCTATGGGAGAACCGACACGCGCCAAGAATGACCAGGACAACGAGCAGGATCAGGTTTCG
>JBNMND010000262.1:0-8176 GCA_051274975.1 Planctomycetota bacterium
CTTTTCCTGGGTGTCGTTTGCGACCAACGCGGCCGACGCGCTCAGGCGCGAGCCGGTTTGATTGGTGTAGGAGACCCACTGGGCGCTCAACGTGGGCGCGCAAGTGGCAACCGCGAGAGCGGCCATCGAAAATGAGAAGGTGGGAAGACGCACAGATACCTCAGCCTTAGTGGAAGAGTACAGACCGCGGGGACGGCCTGGGACGAGAGACAGGCCGCCTAAGGCTACCCCGTCAAATCCCGGTGGATCAACTGGCCCGACATCTGAGACCTACGAATTTCGGCCACTCGAATACGGTCGTGCGCACTCGACTACAAGTCTGGTGTAATCGGCGGGTATACGACGTCATCGTCGCTGCCCAGATCACCGTCCGGACCCGCACAAGATATAGCCAACGCGTCCCCCACCAACTCGAAGGCGAACTCCCCCTGCCAGCGATCTCGGGATGGCAGCGACGGGTCCTCGGCGCGCAATTCTGCCAAGTCCGGCCAGTCGCCGTTGGCCACCCGATAGTCGCGAGCGGTCTTGGCCAGCAAGCACACGTCTTCCGCCGCACGGGCGATGTAGAAATCGTCGTAAAGTCAGCCTTCGGGCGGCGAAATACCCGTGAACACGATCACTCCGCCGAACAGCGCCAGCACCGCGAAGTCACTATTCCGCTGCCACCAAGTCGCTGGCAATCGTAGGCGGCGGTTTCGGGTGGGTCGGGTCACGCAGCACCGATACGGAGCGATGCGCGGACCGTTCCGCAGGCCGACACAGAATTCTACTTGCCGTCGCGATCACGGATCTGGCGCAACCACCGACGCTACTTCATCAACTAGCTGGACACGTAGAAGTGCCACTCGACCAGTTCTTCTGCGCGCACCGCCTCGGCCGCAACAAAGCCCCCGCCTGCGCGACATAGTCACGGAACACGTGCTCGGCGCGCGGGTCGGCAATCCTGTTTGGGGCACGCAACAACCCAATTGGAGCAGCACGGCGCAGATCCCGCATCCTGGCAATTAAGCTGGGCGTGGCGCCGCGAGCACTAGCACCTGGTCGGCCCAGTGCATCGGCGACTCTGCTAACCGACGCAACTTGTGTGGAGACCTGAACGATGCGCGCAAGTGGCGTTACGGCCAGCAACACACTATCTGGTGCGATCAGCGGATCGCGGCCACCGAGCACCCCGGCGACTAGTGCATTTTTCGGCATGCCCACCAGCGATGGCCGAGATCGTTGCGCCAATCACATCTCCGGGCCGCACCTGGTTGGCCATGCGGTACACAGTGGAATGCGGCAACAACTAGCAGGGACGACGCCATAGATTGGGTTCCATGGGTGGTGGCCGCGCTCGCGGAACGAAGCCGAACGGCAAGGGTTCCAGGCGATTGCTGGCGCTTCCGCCAACGTTCCATAGGATCGTGCGCCGCTATGCTGACCTTCCAGCAACTTATCCTCCGCCTCCAAGACTATTGGGACCAACAGGGCTGCGCCCTGCTGCAGCCTTACGACATGGAAGTCGGTGCCGGCACGAGCCATACCGCAACGTTCTTGCGGGCACTCGGACCAGAACCATGGAAGGCTGCCTACGTGCAGCCGAGCCGCCGCCCCAAGGACGGCCGCTACGGCAACAACCCAAATCGCCTGCAGCACTACTACCAGTATCAGGTCGTGCTCAAGCCGGCGCCGGCCAACATCCTCGACCTGTATCTCGGGTCGCTAAAGGCCGTCGGGTTTGACCTCACCAAGAACGACGTTCGCTTCGTCGAAGACGACTGGGAAAACCCGACGCTCGGTTGCTGGGGTCTCGGCTGGGAAGTCTGGCTCAACGGCATGGAAGTGACGCAGTTCACCTACTTCCAGCAAGTCGGCGGCATCGACTGTCGCCCGATCACAGGCGAAATCACGTATGGCCTCGAGCGTCTCTGCATGTATCTGCAAGGCGTCGAGAACGTGTTCGACCTCGAGTATGCCGAGGGCCTCAAATACCGCGACGTCTTCCATCAAAACGAAGTCGAGCAAAGCACCTACAACTTCGAGCACAGCGACGTCGAGTTCTTGCTGCAGTCATTCGACGCGCACGAACGCCAATCCAAAAACTTGATGGAGCAGGAGCTCGCACTGCCGGCTTACGAGCAACTGCTGAAGGGCGGGCACACGTTCAACCTGCTCGATGCCCGTGGCGCCATCAGCGTCACCGAGCGCGCTGGCTACATCGGCCGCATCCGCAACCTCGCGCGCGCCGTCGCGAAGAGCTTCCTCGAAAGCCGCGCCCGCCTCGGCTTCCCGATGGCGCCCAAGGATTGGGCGGACGAAGTGCTCAAGAAGATCGCGGAGGACAACGCGAAGCAGCAAGCGAAGGCGCTCAAAGCCGCGAACAAGAAGAAGAAGACCGGCTAACACGCCGGGCTGTTTCGTTGCTCTTGCGTCTTAGCGATCTGGGGCTCGCATCCTGCCGCGCCGCAGCGCCTACTCGCCGGCCAGTTCTTCGTCGACCATCGCGCCCCAACCATCAACCTGGCCGCCGTGGGCCTCGGCGAAGCCTTGCAGCTTCTCCTGCAAGTCGATGATCGGCTGATATTCCGGCGCCATCTCGACCTCTACCGACACGACCCAACCAGGATCGATGCCCTCTTCCGGGTCACCGTCCTCAAAGTCAGCAACCGCCGGATACCCGGCGGCGGCGGTCTCCGCCTCAATCGCCTTGGCGGGCTGCTCGCCCGGTGCATCGATAACGAACTCAATCGTCAGCGGCTTCGTCATATCGACGCCCGACTCGGCCATTGCGGTCAGCACGTTGCCGTCCGCATCATCCGGATAAGAGATACTCATTGCTCACGTTCTAGCGTTCGCCCTGCTTTGGGAACACGCCAGTCATCGGGAACGCGACAAACTCCTCACTACGATCGTTAGGATTTGCACCATGAGGACCCTGCTTCGCTCGCTTTCTCTCGTCGCCCTGGCCCTTGTCGCAAGCTGCAAATCCAGCGGGGATCCCGTTGCGACGGAGCTGCTGGATACGCCCGTCTACACGCGCGTCGGCATGCGCTTCGACGCCAGCCGCGGCCGCTTCCTGATGCATTCCACCAACTACATCGGCATGGCGCACCACCTGCAGCCGGGCAGCAAGCTGACGCTCAAGAAAGCCTCTAGGAAGGGCTTCGAATTGGTTGACGACGAAGGCTCGACATACGTCATCAACTACAACCTGAAGCACTCGTTGATGCCGATGGCGGAATGGCGCGAGCAGCACTTCGCGGAGATCCCGGAGAAGCTGACGGACGTCTACACCGACGACGAGCTCGACGCGATCCAAAGCGGCCAAGTGCGCGAAGGCATGACGCGAGCCGCCGTGTTCCTGGCCATCGGCTACCCGCCGAAGTCGAACAACCCGTCGATGAACGCCAAGGTGCTCAAGTACGAAGTGCGCCGACCATTCATCTCGCGCAGCATCCGCTTCGACGGCGACGACAAGGTCGAACAGGTCGGCAGGCGCTAGTCGCGATTGCTACAGCTGAGGCGATGACAACGCGGGGCGCGCTTGGCCAGCGGGTGCACCCAGGCGCTCATCACGTGTGTCATCGGCTGGTCATTCGATGACAACGAATGCTCAGCGTCACGCAGACGTCATCGCTGAGACCAACCCCCGGCAGCACGTGGCTGTCCCCACCGACGAACATTGTAGATTGCGCTCAACCTCGCGCGCAGTCGCAGGCCAATCAACCTAGATCACGACGCCCCAACCATCCGAACCGCCGCCATGCGGTTTCGAAAACCCTTCGAGCTCTGCCTGGATCTCAACGATGCGCTGGTGCTCTGGAACCAAATCGATGGGAACGTGCACGGTCCACATGGGACCAAACTCGTCGCTGCCAACATCTTGGTCTTCGTGCGATTCGCCGCCTTCTTCAGCCTCGCCGTCTTCGGGCTCGCCTTCATCGAAGACCAATTCGCACTTGTAGCCACCTGCCTGCACGGCTGCTGCGACTTTCTTGCCTGACTCCTCATCCGGAACAGCAACGTGGAACTCGATCTCCAGCGACTTGCTCAGATCGACGCCGGCTTCGGCAAGGGACTTGAGAACATCACCGTCGTCATCGTCAGGGAAGATTGTCATTGGCGGGCATGCTCACCGATGCGCGCAACGATCACAACCGAGACTTCGCCCGAAGAGCTACGTGACTTGCACCTGCGCTACAGAAGCAACTCGTGCACAACGCGCGCCGGCTCGACACCCGTCAAACGAACGTCCAATCCCTGATGCGGCACCGTCAGCCGTTCGTGGTCGATTCCCAGGCAATGCAGGATCGTCGCATTGAGATCGCGCACGTGCACCGGATTGTTTTCGACGTTGTAGCTGAAGTCGTCGGTTGAGCCGTAGACCTGGCCACCCTGGATGCCGCCGCCGGCCATCCACATCGAGAAGCAACGCGGGTGGTGATCGCGGCCGTAATTCGCACGGCTCAAACCACCCTGGCAATAGACCGTTCGACCAAACTCGCCGCCCCAGATCACCAACGTTTCGTCGAGCAGGCCGCGTTGCTTGAGGTCCTGCACGAGCGCCCATGCCGCCTGATCGATGTCACGGCACTGCTTCGGCAAGTCCCCGGTCAGGTTGCCGTGCTGGTCCCAGCCGCGATGGAACATCTGCACGAAGCGCACGCCACGCTCGATCATGCGCCGCGCCAAGACGCACGACGCCGCGAACGTGCCAGGCTTGTCGACATCGGGGCCATACATCTTCTTGGTGCTCTCAGGTTCGCTGCCGAGATCCGTCAGTTCGGGCACCGACGACTGCATGCGGTACGCGAGTTCGTATTGCGCGATGCGGTTCTGGATCTCTGGATCACCAACCTGATCGTGCAGCCGCGCATTCATGCGACCGAGAGAATCGAGCATGCGACGGCGGGCAGCCGCGTCGACGCCATCAGGGTTCTTCAAGAACAACACCGGATCGCCTTGCGCGCGCAACGCCACACCAGCGTGCTTGCTAGCGATCATTCCCGCACCCCACAATCGATTATAGATCGCCTGCGCATCTTGCCGCCCGGTCCATGAGGGCGTCATAACGACGAATCCTGGCAGGTCCTGGTTCTCCGAGCCGAGCCCGTAGTTGAGCCACGAGCCGAGACTCGGCCGACCTGGTTGCTCGCGACCAGTCGTGATGAACGTGATCGCCGGGTCGTGGTTGATCGCTTCGGTGTAGACCGAACGTACGATCGCGATGTCCTTCGCCATCTGCGCGGTGTAAGGCAGCAACTCGGAGATCCACGCGCCATCGCCACCGTTGTCGTGCTTCTTGAATTTGTAGCGCGACGGCGCAATCGGGAAGCGTTTTTGGCCCGACGTCATCGTCGTCAGCCGTTGCCCCTTACGAATCGACTCGGGCAAGTCGGTGTCATACAGGTCATTGAGCTTCGGCTTGTAATCGAACATGTCGATCTGCGAAGGCGCACCGGCCATGAACAACCAAATTGCACGCTTCGCCTTTGGCGCGAAGTGCGGCACGCCGGGCAGGCCACCCCCATGCGGACCGCCGCCGTGTGGGTCGGTGATGATGCGGCCCTTGCCCATCATCGACGCCAACGCAGCGGTGCCCAGTCCCAGGCCGGATTGGCCGAAGAAGTGGCGGCGCGTGATCTGCTGAATGAATTCTTCGCTTGGATGCATCGCGCCTATCCCCTGGTCAAAACGGCGTCGAGGTTAAGGATCAGATTGGCTGCCATCGTCCAAGCCGCCAACTCTTCGGCGGGACAGTCCGCCTCCGACTTGGCAGCTCCGATCGCGATCAGTTGCTTCGCGGCGGCGGGGTCTTTGGCGAACGCCGCGCGCTCCGATTTGAGCAGCGCGCACACTTCCTTGACGTCGGCAGTGCTGGGCACCTGACACGTCGCACTTTCGAGCGCCCAGGCGACACGTGACGCGTCGCTCTTGCCCCCGTGTTGCAGAATGCGCTCCGCGAAGCAGCGCGCCGCCTCAACGTATTGCGGATCGTTCATCAACAACAACGCCTGCAACGGCGTGTTGGTGCGTTCGCGACGAACCCGACACTCTTCGCGACTCGGCGCATCGAAGGTCGTCATCTGCGGCGGCGGCGAGGTACGCTTCCAGAAGGTATAGAGGCTACGGCGATGCACCTTCTCGTGTCCCGTGTCGGCCTTGAAGCGCGCAGTGTTCGAACTCGAATAGCCGACCGCCTTCCACAGACCACCAGGTTGCGGCGGTTTGACGCCGGGCCCGCCGATCTTCTGCACCAGCAAACCCGACAACATCAGAGCCTGGTCGCGCAGCATCTCGCCATCGAGACGGAAGCGAGGCCCGCGCGCCAGCCAGCGATTCTCAGGATCCTTGCGTAGAGCCTCGGCGCGCACATCGGCCGCCTGCTGATAGGTCGAGGTCATCACCATCTGCTTCATCAGCCCCTTGACGTCCCAACCATTCTTGACGAAGTGAGTCGCCAGATAGTCGAGCAACGCCGGGTGGCTTGGCCGTTCGCCTTGGTTGCCGAAGTCTTCGCTCGTCTTGACGATTCCGGTGCCAAACAACTGCTGCCAGAATCGATTGACGGTGACGCGCGCGGTCAGAGGTTGTTCCGCGCCGATCAGCCACTTCGCCAAACCAAGCCGGTCGCGTGACAAGTCGTCCGCCATCGCCGGCAAGGCCGCTGGAGTCGCGCGGATCACCTTGTCACCCTTCTGGTCGTATAGGCCGCGCTTCAGCACGAACGCGTCCTTTGGCATCGCACGCTCCTTCATCACCAACGTCGTCGGGATCTGGCCCTCGACACCGGTGCGCTGCTTAGCAATCGCATCCAACTCGGCCTGCATCGGCGCAAATATCGTGCGCGACTTCAGGTGCACATGACGCAAGTAGTGGTCACGAACGGACGCCTGCTGCTGCTTCGAGCGGGAGGCGGCTGCCACCGCCAACGTCTTGCGCACCGCGGCCGGGACCGCAGCATTTCCCTTCGCTGTCTCCTGCCACGCAACAAGCGAGGTCAAGTGCGCATCATTCGGCGGCGCAAACGTGTGCACGCCGGCGCCGTCCCAATAGACCGTGCCGTCAACCTTGGTGAACGCCCATCCATTGATCACGTCACCGGCTGTAAGACCGACATCGGCAATCGCCGCTTCAATGCGAACCCACTCGCCAGTCTTGGGCAGATCGCCAGCGCGGAAGTCGGCGCCATTGAGCCGCCCCGGCCCATGCGCATCAACGCCCCAACGCGAACGATGATCCCAACTGCCCTTAGCGTGAAACTGCAACTGCACCGAACGCGGCGGATCCTTCGGATCGAGCCAAACGTGTGCGAACAAGCGATCGCCCTTGTGCAGCTGCAACGGCACCGGCACGTCGGTGAAGAAGTCTTGGGTCAGCCCCTTGCCCTTGCGACGCAGACTGCGCGAACCGCGGAACGGCTTGGGCTGGCGCTTGGCTTTGCCATCGGCCCATTGCCAATTGCGACCATTGCCCTGCAACTTGGCACCCTCGGGTGCTTCGTCGTCGATCCAGAAGTAGTCCTCCGATTCTTGACTACTACTGGTATCGATACCGACGCGGTCCCAATAGCTGGTGCCGCCGAACTGGGTAAATGCGACGCCGTGCACGGCCATGCCCGCAGTCAGGCCAACGGTGACAACCGGCACCTCGAGTCGCACCCATTCGCCAATCTTGGGCAGCGCGCCCATGTGCCAACGCTCGGTCGTTTTGTCCGTGCCGTAAGCGATCTTATTGGCGCCCCAGAAAGCACGATGCTTCCAGCCGTCGGCGCCGTCGCTGTTCCACTGCAGCATGATCTCTTCGGGCGTATCGCTCGGATCTAGGTAGACCCACGCGATCAGCACATCACCCGTGGCGACGCGCAACTTCTGGTTGGCGTCACGGAAGTAGTGTTGCTGGTTACCCTGGCCCTGCCGCTTCATCGCGCGCTTGCCGCTGTGCACGAACGCCGCGTCTTCGGTCCAAACCAGCCCGTCGCCATCGATGGCGGCGCCGGCGGGCAACTCGTCATCCAGCCAAACCAACTCCTGTCGTTTGCGCATGTTGGCGGCCACACCGGCGACAGCAACTGGCTCGACGTATGCGATCTCCGCCAACGCCGCGGCAATGCGAGTCTCTACCGCTTTCGCATCATTGCTCAGCTTGGCCAGCTGCGCAGTGTTCGCATCACTCGCGATCTTCATCACCGGCG
>JBNMND010000263.1:0-8157 GCA_051274975.1 Planctomycetota bacterium
CATCGCCTACTACCCAAAGCTGCTGCACTACTTTCACTGCGCCTTTGAGGATTGGTGGAGCGACGGCCTCGGACACAGCTACGCCAAGCTGATGCACGACGACAAGCTCGGCTTCCCGGCGGTGAAAGTCGACGCCGAGTTCTTCGCTCCGGTCGTCTACGGCGACGAACCCGAAGTGCACATCGGTGTGCTGCGCATGGGTGGGTCATCGCTGACACTCGGCTTTTGGATGACCAAGAACGGTTCCGAGAAGCCGCTGTGCCGCGCGCGCATCATCACGGCAGCTGTCAACATGGACACGATGAAGAAACGTGAACTGCCCGATGAGTGGCGCGAGAAGTTCGCGGCGTTCGCACTCGACGAAACGGACTTCCCGAGCGGGCGCGACTGAGAGCCCCACAAGACAACAACGCGCCGCCGATGATTGCCTTAGCTTGTCGACGCGCTGCTCTCGCAGGCCAACGATCATGATCAAGGAACAAGGCTCAAGATGGACGGCTGCGCTGGTCATCGGATTGCCCGTCGCAGCAATGGCCTCGATCAGCTGGAGCCTTGATTGCGCGCAAGACATGTACGCGTCGCTCTACAACGCAGGAGTTGGCGCGCCCTACAGGTTGATGCTGGCCGGACTTCTTCGGCCTGCAATCCTCCTAGTTGGCCTGGTCGTTGGTGTGCGCATGGCCGTTGCGCGTGAGCATCGACTGTCCGCACTTTGCTTGCGGATCGGAGTCCGCCGCGGACTGCTCGCCGGCAGCTTGATAAGTCTACCAACGCTCCTCCTAGTGCCGCTGCTCGGAGAACAGGCCACTGTGGATGTCGAGCTACTGCAAGAAGCCGTCACCCTGCCCATCACTTTCGCATTCTACTTCGGCCTGCTACTCGCGATTCCAGTTCGCCTCGGCCACTGTTCTTTCTGGCCAACGACACTGGTCGCCGCATGTGCCTTCGGAGCTCTGGCCTTGCAATGGGATCCAACAAGTAACACTTACAACCTGACGGCGCGTGCCATGGAAGCTGCCACGGGTATTTGGTACGGATGGCTGCTTCGCCGCTTTGCATGGAATTTGTGGGTCGTTGTTGGAGCTGAATACGTTTCGCGGATTGCATGGCGATCCTTCGGCGGAAACGCATCCACCATCACGAGCGGGCACCTTCTAACCTTCGCGGGCGCCATAGCTCTCGGGACCGTGGTGGCCTTGCTAATGAAGCCCGAAGAATAGAACGCTCAGCTCGGAACAGCGCCCGATCTGGCCGGACCACGCCATACCCGCAGGCTAAGAACTACGACCACCTGTGGTGGGTTGAGCCAAACGGTCGCCACTACTCGATGCGCGGTTAGGTGACGACCTATGGTTGGGTGTTCCCGGCACTCGATATAGTTGTCGCAGGCGTGCAGCAGTGCGCGTATCTGCATGCCACACGACCGCTCGACACTGAGCGGATGTTCGAAGCCCTCTCGAACGATTAGCCTGCGCGTCAGCGCTTCGCTGATCTCATCTCGACCCAAACCCATGAAGGAACGCATCACCCTGCTCACCGCAATCGCGGCCATCGTGCTGGTTGCGTTCGCGCGGTGCGAACCGCCACGCGGTTTGCCGCGTCAGGTGGAAGAAAGCGAGGAGGAGGAGCGCGACCTTCCGGCGGGTGATCCAGATCAGTTCACCGTCGGGCCCATCTTCCCTAAGAGTCCCGCCGCAGTGCCAAAGCCGAAGCCGCCCGAACCTGTCGTGACGGCTCCCAATGAGCGGATGCTGATCCCGCTGCGACCCGATCGCGAGACGGTTCATCATCACATCATCTACGGCGACATCGACAATCCTCACGCTGACGAAGACATCGTCATCAAGCCGCCCGGCAGCCGCACCTGGCCGATGCCGGTGCTCCCGTACGTCAAGTGACGATCACAGCGTGAACTCACGCGGGAAGAACTGGCTCGGCGTTCGCGACTGCACGCCAAAGACCGTCTCGATGTGTTCGGCAGCCAAAGCAACTTCTGGCGGAGCGTCGACGAGCGCGCGACCTTCGTGCAGCAGCACGACACGATCACTGTAGGGGGCGAACAGGTTGAGGTCGTGAGATGCGACCAACACGCCATGGCCATCGTCGGCGAGGCCACGTAACAACTTGACGAGTTGTAGCGCGTGTTCGAGGTCGAGGTTGTTGGTCGGTTCGTCGAGCAGCAGCAAGCGGGCTTCGGTTGCCAACGAACGTGCAACAGCAATGCGTCGTTGTTCACCACCTGACAACGTCGTCACCGAACGATCGGCAAACGCGGCGGCATCCAACAGATCGAGGGCGCGATCCACAGCTACTGTGTCTTCTGGACGCATCGCTTCGCCACGAGCTCGGTGCGGATGCCTGCCCATCGTCACCAACTCACGGCCCGTGAAGTCGAACGGCACGTCGGTGTCTTGTGGCACAAAGGCGACTTCGCGAGCGCGCTCTCTCGCTCGCCATGACAAGATCGGTTTGCCATGAAGCTGCGCACTGCCAGCGTTCGGCTGGAGGGCGCCAATCAGGCATCGCAGCAAGGTGCTCTTGCCCGCGCCATTGCGACCGGCGAGCAGCACGACTTCGCCAGGTGCGACCGCCATTGACACGCCGTGCAGAACCGTGCGTGTGCCGAGTTGCACCGACACCATGTTGGCGACGAGATCGTTCACAGTGCTACTCCACGCCGCTGACGCGACAGCAAGAACAGGAAGTAGGGAGCGCCGGCAATCGCGGTGACGACGCCAAGGCGCAGATTCCACGACGCCGGTGACACGCGGCAACCAAGGTCACTGACGACCATCAGGATGGCGCCGAGTAGCGCGGCGGTTGGAAGCAGCAAGCGGTGGGCAGGCCCGACCAGTAAACGTGCCAGGTGAGGAACGATCAGGCCAACGAAGGCGATGCCGCCGCTGTTCGCGACCGTCGTGGCGGTAAGACCACAAGCGCACCACACGAGTGAACGGCGGGCACGCGGCGCATTGACGCCGAGGCTGTGGGCGCTGTCGTCGCGCAAGGTGAGCAAGTCGAGTTCTCTAGCTCGCGGCCAGACCATCAAGGAAAACAGCGTGAAGCCACCAGCGGTAATCCAAGCGTGCTCCCAGGTGCGGGCGTCGAGGCCGCCCATCAACCAGAACAGCACGCGCGAGCTGGCGGTGTAGTTGTCGAAGCTGAGCGTGACGACGAACGCTGTGAGCGCGCCGAAGAGCGTGTTGAGGGCAATACCGGCAAGCAACAGGTTGGCGACGGAGAACCGGCCGTGCGAACCGGCGAGCACGAACACCAACCACGTCACGCCAACTGCGCCGAACAGCGCGGCGATCGGCGTGGCAAACACAGAAGCGTCGGCAAGCATGAACACAATCGCCAAGGCGCCGCCAAAGGCAGCGCCGGCAGCGGTGCCAATGATGTCAGGCGACGCCAGCGGATTGCGGAAGCTCGCTTGCATGACGGTGCCCGCAAGTGCCAGGGCAGCACCACCAAACGCAGCAACCAACATGCGCGGCGTGCGGATCGCACCGAACACAAAGTTGTCGATCTTGTCGACGCCGCCAGTGGCGCCGGTCCAAGAGAACAACCAATCGAACAACGATCCGAGGCCAGGCTCTACGCGTGCGAACGCGAGGTGCATCACTGCAACTAGCAGCAGTATCACGAACAACAGCAGTGGCAGCTTCTTCTTCACGGCTTGCCCCACTCGAGTAATTGCTTCTGCACAAACGCGGCCGAGTCGACCAAACGATGGGATGTGGTGATCAACAGTCGACTAGGCACATAGAGAATACGACCTGCTGCGACGCAGGGAAGCAGCTCGAGACCAGGACACTGCGTCACCCATGTGGGCACCGCACCATCCTGGGGTGGCTCACCGGACAGCACCAAAGCATCGGGTCGCCATGCGAGCACTTCTTCGATGTCTAGTTTTCGGAACGCGCCGACGCCGCGTTCGGCAGCCAAGTTGCGCGCGCCAGCCGTTCGTGTAATGACGTCGAAGAGCGAGCCTTCACCATAGGTGTGCAATGCCCCATCGAGGCTCAACACGCGCCATTCCTGAAGGTCCTTGCCAGCCAATCGAATGGCTTCGAGCTTCTCTGTCGTGGCCGCGATGATCTGCTCAACTTCTTGATCGAGGTGCGTCACGCGACCAAGCAAGCGAAGGTTTGCCTCGATGTCCTCGAAGCTGTGCGGGTCACGGGTGCGCACCACCGGCACGTTGGCGGCGCCAAGCAACGCCAGCGTTTCCGCGCGCGTGAACGCGTCGACCAAAACGAGGTCCGGCCGAACCGACAGCAGTTGTTCTGGCGAGGCACCGAGCAACGGCAAGTCCTTCGCCATGTTCGCGACCAGCGAGTAGCGCTCGTCCGCTGCGAAGGTGTGGGCGCCGACCAGTCGGTCGTGATCGATCACTTCGAGCAGTGACTCGACCGCCAGCACCGACCCAGCGACGATGCGTTGCGCGGGAGTTGCGGGGCGCCAGTCGGGTGCGTTCCAGGGCGGCTCTTTTCCGCACGCGGCGAGGGCGAAACAGGCCGCAAGCACTGCGTAATTGAGGGCTGGGCGAAGGAGCACCACGCCATCATCGCTTGAAACGCTCCGTCGGCAACTAAAAGCTTCCGGCGTAGCGTTTCATGCCGCGACTCAGTTCCAAGTCACACGCTGCATGTTCGTGCGAACGATGAAGTTGAACCCACCGCCGAATGCAACGCCGACCACATCCCACGCCTGGCCAAAGAAGGGCGCCATGCCGAACTGCGGGACGGTCAGCGGGGCCGGGTTCGCACTACCGCTCCATGCCAGGATGTTGCCGGGCGTCGGCGACTGATTGAAGACGAAGAAGGTGAGGATGTCCGGGTGGCGATCAAAGAAGGGGCCGCCCACAGGAACGGACGAAACACTTGGCAGGGTTCGGATCGTTGACGCCGCGGACAACACGATGTCGCCGTTCTGAACGAACGCCGCAGAACGAAGGCTGGTGGGACCAGGCTGGGTGCTGAGCGTTCCGAAGTAGTAGTCCGCCGGGGCGTTGAAGCTGAGGGCTAAGCGACCAACCGTCGAAGGCGACACTAAGATCAGTTCGTGCTTCTGCCCATCAACAAGCAACTCAACCAAGTTGGCGGAAAAGCGTGGTGCTGGACGCGAACGATCGGCTGACCCTGATGACCCGCACAGCATGGACCATGAGGATCCGAGTGCTTGGTCGGCTAGTAGTATGGCTCGCAGCCGAGAGATTGAGAGCTTGGAGGAGGAGTGCGTGCAGGCGCTCTCACGCGAGGAGTCCCGCAAGATCTATCTCTTGAGGCGCCGAGATGGCATGTCGTACGAAGACATCGCATTGGCTGTTGGTCGAAACAAGCCGGTGACCGTCAAGGTCATCTTCAAGCGATCTCGTGATGTGGTGTTGGCTCGTTTGCGCAACAAGCTCGATGGTTACTCGACGGGACTCGCGCACTTAGCTTAGCGAGAGCTCTAGGACACTCGATTGGGGTCGCACTCCGCGGCGGTAGCTGCCCTTACCACACCGAACTCAACGCCCCTCTCCACCCTCCGGCAGCGAGAACGACGCCGGCAGGTCTTCCTTGCCCTTGCGCTGTTCCGACCACGGAGCGTCCTTCAGGGTGATCGGGCCGACCTCGATGGGCTCCGAGCCCTTCTTCTTCTTTTGCACGAACAGCGTGCAGGTGTCGCCGCCTAGGCGAGAGCTGACCAGCATCAGGAAGTGCGGGCCGTTGAGAACGTCCACGCCATCGACCTTGAGCACGATGTCGCCCTTGCGCAGGCCGGCTTCCTTGGCAGCGCCGTCCTTGGGCGTGCCGGTGATTCGGGCGCCCGGACCGAGGTGGGACGTCGACAGCTGCACGCCGAGCCAACCGCGTTGCAGGATCTTACCTTCCTTCATGCGAGCGATAAGGTCGGGGATGTCGGCAATCGTGGTCGCGAAGCCAATGCCCGAGTCGTACCACTCGACGCCGGCGTTGCGGCCGGACGGCGATAGTGGCACGGACATGCCAAGCACGCGGCCGTGGATGTCGACCACTGCGCCGCCGTAGTTGGCCGGCGAAGTGTAGGCATCGATCTGCAGCGCGCGGCCGTAGATGCGCTTCTTGGCGCTGACAATGCCGAGGTGCACGGTCGGATCGTCGGCGGCGAACGTGCGGCCGAGAGCGAACGCCCATTGGCCCACGTGGACGTTGTCCGGGTGCACGAACTCTGGCACCGGCAGACCAACGGCTTCGATCTTCACAAGCGCGATGCCGCGGCTGGTGTCCTCGCCAACGCGTTCCGCGTGGAAGGTGCCGTGGCCAGGAACGTTGATCAGGATCGTGGTTGGATCAAGGTTGAGTGCGAACCGCGAGATCATGATCCAACCATCCGAAGTCAGGATGATGCCGGACGTCTTGCCTTGCGTTTGCTGGAAGCCCTTCGCGACCAGGCCGAGCTTCTTCTTCTTGTTCTTCTTGGGCTTCTTGTCCTTTGGATCTTGGGGTTTCTCGTCTGGCTTCTTCTCGTCGGGCTTCTTTGGATCGATCGGCTTCGGATCTACCTTTGGCGCCTTCGGCTTTGGACGCGGCTTCGGCGGTGCGGGACCGTCCATCGGACCGTCCTTGCCAAGCTTGCGCCGCGTGCCGCCGAAGGTCTCAACCGTGACCACGAATGGCCCCGCCTTCTTGAGCGCAGCCTGCAGAACGGGCTCTAGTTTGAGGAACTCGTCGAGGTTGCCTTGCTGCGCCGTCAATGGCAGCAACAGAGCGAACAGTGCTATGGCGGGTCGCAGGTTCATTTCTTCGGCTCCTCTACCAGCGTCATGTCGCCGGACAGCACACGCGTACCGCGCTTCCACGTCACTTTGACCTTGTCGCCCGGCTTAAACTTCTTCAGCACCGTACGCAGTTCCATGCAGCTGCGAATCGAGAAGTCATTGATGCGCACGATCAAGTCATCGATGCGCAAGCCGAGCTTGCGACCCGGAGACTTGCGCTTGACGCGTTCGACATACGCCGGCGGCGACTTGCGACCTGCTTGCTCAAACAGCGTGATCCCAGTCCACACCGGAACTACCTTGTTCTCGACAACCTCACGCTTCTTGCCGTTCACCCGCTCTTCGAGGTAGGGCAGCAAGTCGCGCGACGGAATCGCAGCCGACAACATGGTGTTTGTTTCCTTGCTGTCGAGCAGGCGCATGTTGAGCCCGATCCAGCGACCATCGAGGCTGAACAAACCGCCGCCGTAGTGACCAGGGTTGTTGCACGCGTCCGTCAGGATGATGTCGCTGTCGTATTTGACGTCGGCCATGCGGTAGCGCAGTGCCGTGTTGGCCTTGCCACAAACGACGCCGAACGTCGCGCTGACCTTCTCGGAGAACTCGGCGAGTCGAAAGCAGTTGCCCAACGACACGACGAACTGGCCATTGCGATACTTGGCCTTCTCTTTGACCGGAGGCCACAGCGGCTGCAGTTTGCCATCAACCTCTTCGGGGCTGATCTTGAGGATGCGCACGCCAAGCTTCTCATCGGCGGGATAGAGGATCGCATCGTGCACCGAACCGTCGTAGAGAACGATACGCGTGCGATCCGACTGCAGCAGGATCTGATCGAGCGTGATGATGTGGCCGCGGTCGCTGACGATGATGCCAGTCGCGTAGGCCTTGATGGTCGCCAAGCCGGACGCGCCGTGGATCTTGACGATGCTCGGCATCAGCTTGTCGACGGTGCGCTCAATTTGCGTCTTCGGCTTGCGCTCGTCGAACGAGTAACGCTTACCAAAGTCCGCGGTCTGTGCGGAGAGAACACTCGCAGCAGCGAGAACGATCATTGCGGTGCGCATCAGGCGTCCCTCCGGAACCAGTGTTCTTCGGCTTTGCCAGTCGCGCGCATGCCGCTCGACCAGCCTTGCTCCAAGTCGCCGTCAACGACGACGCGTAGCTTGGTGTTGCGCACATACCATTCGACGCGAGCCCGCCGCACTGGGTCGCGGAACGCGAATCCTGCCGGCGTGCCATCGAGCAAGAACCAGGCTTCGCAGTCACCGTCGCCTGGCATCAAAAAGCGATAACCAGCAGCTCCGTGCACGTGAACGCCGCCGATCAGCAGGGCGTCCTTCATGCGAGTTAGGACTTCGGCACGCGGCCACAGCAACGGGTTGCACGCGAGTTCGCGGCGCAGGCGCTCA
>JBNMND010000264.1:0-8148 GCA_051274975.1 Planctomycetota bacterium
TGGCGTGATCCATGTGATGCACGGCGGCGAGCAACAATCGCTTCTCCGGATCCTTCTCGCTCTGAATCAGCCCCTTGGGATCGTGAAACCACTCGATCTCATCTTCGTCGAGCCAGCGCGTCGCATCCTTCGGATCAAGCTGGGTCGGGCGATCCACGAAACGGCCGCGTTCGTCGAGCGGAGTGTGCACCGCCTGAAAGGTCAGGCACAGAAAGAACGGCTTGTCCTGCTTGGCCTCGATCACGCGCACGGCTTCGCGCGCCAGCAGATCGGTTGCGTGCACGCCGTTCTCGGCACCTTCAATAAGGTCGCCATCGCGATGCCACGTGTCGGCGAACTTGCCCTTGCGGTAGCGATGGTCATACATGCCAATCGCGCCGGCCAGCGAACCGTAGCTGTGCTGAAAGCCATGTTGGTTGGGGCCGTGCTCCTTGGACGAACCCAAGTGCCACTTGCCAGCCAAGTAGGTCTCATAGCCACACGCCGTGAACATCGACGCCATCGTTGGCGTGCCTACCGGGAACGCCGGCGCGTTGCTCGCCTGCTGGGCTTTCGGTCCGAAACGGCTCGGATAGCGCCCGGTCATCAACGCAACGCGCGTCGGCGTGCACTGCGGCATCACGTAGTGCTGCGTAAACTTGACACCCGAAGCAGCCAAGGCATCGAGGCGCGGCGAATACACCTTCGGGTTGTGGTAGCCGATGTCGGCCCAGCCCTGGTCATCGCTAATGATAACGATGACGTTCGGTCGCTCGGGCTGTTGCGAACTCGCGTGGGCAGCTATCGACAGCATCGACAGCAAGATCGAGAACGGAGCAATGGCGCGCATGGCGACAGTGTCACCGGTCGGGGCGCCGGGTCCCAACCCAACCTATATTCAGCGCAACCTATGATCTGCGCGACATCTGCTGCCGCCTGGTTCTACCGCTTGTCGGCAGCCGCGTATTTGCGCTCGTTTTGGCCCATGTAGATCTGGCGCGGACGCGTGATGCGAGCCGCCGGATCACTTTGGTATTCGAGCCACTGCGCCACCCAACCCGGCATGCGACCGATCGCGAAGAACACGGTGAACATGTCCGACGGGATGCCGAGCGCCTTGTAGATGATGCCCGAGTAGAAGTCGACGTTCGGGTAGAGCTTGCGCTCGATGAAGTAGTTGTCGCTGAGCGCGATCTGCTCCAACTCAATCGCGATGTCGAGCAACGGATCCTTGACGCCAAGCTCAGCAAGCACGTCGTAGCACGCTTGCTTGAGGATCAGCGCGCGCGGGTCGTAGTTCTTGTAGACGCGATGGCCGAAGCCCATCAGGCGCACGCCGCTGTTCTTCTGCTTTGCGAGATCCATGAACTCGCGAGCCGAACGCTCGCCGTCACGAATCGACGTCAGCATGTCGATCACGGCTTCGTTGGCGCCGCCGTGCAGCGGGCCCCACAACGCCGATATGCCGGCGGAGACACTGGCGAACAGGTTGGCGCCGGAGCTACCAACGGTGCGCACCGTGCTGGTCGAGCAGTTCTGCTCGTGGTCAGCGTGCAGGATCAGCAGCAGGTCGAGAGCGCGCGCGATCACTGGGTTGGGCTCGTATTCGGCGCACGGCGTCGCGAACATCATGTGCAGGATGTTCGACGAGTAGTCGAGGTCATTGCGCGGATACATGAACGGCTGACCGATCGAATGCTTGAAGCTGTAAGCAGCGATCGTCGGCATCTTCGCCAGCAGGCGCACCGCGTCGATCCAGTTCTGCTCAGCGGTTTGCGGACCGGCCTTTTGGTAGTAGGTCGACAGCGCCCCAACGGCGGCGGCACAGACGGCCATCGGGTGGCCGGCCTTCGGCAGACTGGCGAACAGTCGCTTCAGGTCCTCGTGCAGCATCGTGTGATGCGTCACATCGTGATTAAACTGCTCCAACTGCTTGCCGCTCGGCAAGTCTTGGTGCAGCAATAGCCACATCACCTCGACGAAGTTGGACTGCTGGGCCAACTCTTCGATCGGGTAGCCGGCGTAGCGCAGGATGCCCTGTTCGCCATCGAGGAAGGTGATCTTTGATGTGCAGGCGCCGGTGTTGCCCAGCCCCGGATCAAACATCACGGCGCCGGTCGTGCTGCGAAGCTTGCTGATATCGATCGCTAGCTCGCCCTCACTACCCACCATCACCGGTAGGTCGAGTTCGTGATCACCGATCGTCAGCTTGGCTGTCTTGGGGGCTTTTTCGTTCGTCATCGCAGCAATCAGGCAGCAGTCTACGGGGGCGTATTGGAGGCAAACAGAATAGGGGCCGACAGGCCTGCCGCTCCACCAAAAAGTCTCGGCGTCGGGACTTCCGCGGCTGGATTCCGGTGCCAGTGCGCGGCAAACCGAGGCGGGCGGCACGATCCGGCTGTGACAAGGCGCGAATCAGCCGCGCGTAACGACCAGCAGATTGCTCGTCGCAGCGACCTTTCCAGCCACATTGATGATGTAGAGCCGCAAGAACAGTGGCGCGCCAGGCACCGTCGGGGCGGCCATTTGTGCGGTAAGTGAACTAGCGGTTCCCGCCAGCACCTTGGTGGTCACGCCGAAAGCATCTCCCGGGGCGATCTCAGAGGGCAACGGGCGACTAGAAGCGGCAAGAATCCGGAAGCCATCGGCTGGCAAGCCGATACAGCCAAACTTCGCGGTCTCGCCACTGTGCAAACGCAGCGCGGGCACATCCACCCCATCTGCGGCCCAGCCATCAGGCACCACGAACTCGTCCGGCCACGAAGCCACCACCGGAACCAGCAATTCGTGGCGACCATATTTCACCCGCACCTGCGCGTTGCCGCGACGAACGGCCCGCACGGCGCCGTTGTCGCCGACAATCAGGGCACCAGCCGGCTCAACCGAGAACTCGGTCCCGAAGCCTTTGGCCGACACATCAACCTCTCTGCCCGCGACATCGACAGCCACCACACCGAGCGGCACGGCAGCCACCGGCGACTCGAGCTGCAATGTGGCAGCACTCGCAGACAACTTCTCAGCCACAAACCCGTCGAGATCCAACTTGGCTCGTATGTGCGACGCGATGCTGACAGCCAGGATCTCGTTACCGCGCTTGCCGACATGGCAACATTTGTCAACGTAGAGCGGCTCCTTGTGGTCACGATAGACCATCGTCAGGTCGGTGTAGTCGACGCCGCTAGCAACTAGCTCTCGACTGGCCGCCTGCAACAATGGGTAGCCGTGCAGTACCGCAGCGCGCATCGAGTCACGTTCTTCTCGCTCTTCGAACGCAACCAAACGTTCTTCGGTCCGCATCACTTTCGCACCTGGAACGTATTGGTTCGGCTGCAGGAAGTGGAAGTAACGCGCACCGTGCTGTTCACAAAGGGTGCCCAGCTCTATCGAGGCGCGCCGCCAAACGTCGACCATCTCGCGACGAGACGCTTCGACATCCCGCCCCTCGACGCCCGGGCCAGTCGCCGCCTGATTGAAGGTCGAGTCATCCTTATCTATGGCTTCGCGAAGCGCGCTGAGTTGAGTCGCCATGCGCCGATCTCTGGTCAACCACAGTGTCTGTAGCGTCGGCGACCAAGAGACTGAACCAGCAGACTGCGCGGCGACCACGCGCTGCTCTAGCAACAACGCCAACCGGCCCAACCGAAGCTGCTGCTCGCGACTCGGACGATCATCCATCAACCGGCCCCACCCGCGCGGAAACCACGCCGGCACGCCAGACCGGACGTTCGCCGCAACCATCGCAACTTCATTGAAGCCATCGAGGTTGATGACTGCGTCGAACTCACCACCGCGCAGCCAGGCGAGCTGCATCGCAAACAACTGCTGCGGCTGCTTCCAACCGCCGAGCCCCATGCGCACGACGTGCACTTGCCTGCCACGCAGGGCCGCACTCTTCTCCAGCTCAGCGGCCAGCACGTCGCCAGCATACAGTCCTAGTTGCAACGCAACGGAACCGCCAACGAGCGCCACGACATAGCGATCTTCGCCCCGCGTTTGCAGCGGAGAATCCGTATCGACGAAACCGTAGTTCGATATGTCGAACCCTGACTGGTGCGTGCCCCCATGCCTGTAGACGTAGCCAAGGAACGGGTTCAATACCCTGCCGGAATTGGCAGCTTGCTGTGCCGCAGCTTGCTCTGCGGCTACTTGCTGTGCGGCACCAGACGCGCTGACCCCATCGACACGACCACTGGCCAAGTCACGCATGCCAGCCGCGACAGACCACGTGAACCACTCGCCAGTCATGAAGCGCCACGTCAAGGCGCCGCCCACTTCGACACAGACGCCGATCACGCAGAGCATGATCGCGACGAACAGCAAGCGCCGCCGCACAGGCATGCGCCGGCGAGACTCCTTCGACGGCTTGGCCACTACAGGATCGTCGCCTGACAGCTATTGGTGACGAACAGCGGCTGGGTGCCGGTCAAACGCACGGCCTGGAAGTAGATGTCGGTGCCGTGCAAAGCGACGTTGTTCGGAACCGGTAGCTGGTATTGGGCAGAGCCTGTTGCGAGCACGAACGCCCCAAGCGAAGCAAAACCCCCGAGGTCGAGGTGGATGTTGCGGTTGAACCCGAGCGGGAAGTCGCCAGTCGCAAACGCCCCAAACATTGCCGCCAACGAGCCGGGTGGACCGGTCATCGTGGCCGTGATCGTATCGCCGAGCGCGACATCAGGTTCGGCCATCTCGAGACCGTCGACGGCTTGCAGTTGCTGCAAGATCGCGAACACGTCTGGGCGCCGACCAATGATGTCGGGGGTCGTCGGCCCCACCGTGTGCAAGAGGTTGATCACTTGTGCGTTGCTCAACAACTGACCGTTCTGACGCAGCGAGGCCCCTTGGATTGCCGCGACGACGCCAGCGATGTGAGGCGTCGCCGACGAGGTGCCGGTGCCCGATGCCGTGTATGCCTGCAACGGGTCGCTGTTTGGAAAGAAGATCGTGCCGTAGCCACATGCGACCACGAAGTCGCCCCAACTGTGGGCATCGATGCGCGAACCCCAGTTGCTAAACGAAGCCTTCTGCAACAAGCCGCCGGCGGACGCGCCAACAATGATCGCGCCGGAATCACGGAAGTTGCGATCGAAGCGACCGAGCAACGCCGGGTCATCGAGGCTGCGATCGCCGTTACCGGCCGGCACGACCATATGCAAGCCGTTCGCAGTCGCCGTCAGAGTTGCGTCAAACGATGCTTGGTAGAACTCAAACGGCAAGAACGTTCCCGGCCCAAGCGCGGACACCAAGACCATGACCACGACCATGCCAACATCGCCGGGCTGACTGTTTAGCAGCGCGAGTGCCGCGGCGTTGGCGAAGCCGCCGCTGAGGTTGATGCCGATGAACTTCGCTTCGACCTCATCCGCCATGCCCGTGATGCCATACTCGTTGCGATCAGCGAACATGATCGAACCACCGGACGTGCCGTGCAACGCAGCGAACGTCGACGGTGACGGCACCGGGCCAATCACATTGCTGGCAACCATCTGGCAGAGATCTTCGTGGCCGAGCGTCCAGCCGTTCTCAATCATACGGAAGCCGACGCCCTGGCCGCGGCCGCCAAGAATTCCTGCTGCCAACCGGAAGCCGTGCCCCAACGGAGTCGGCGCCTGCGCCAACTGCTGCGATACGAACGACGGCGTGGTCGGCGGAATGTCACCACCAGTGGGCAGTGGCGGCAGCATCGTCGCGGCCCCATTCGCAGTCGCGAGATAGAGGTGCGGCTGCTGATAAACGTGTGCGATCAGCGGTTCGTTTGCGAGTTGCTGGCGCAACGCTTCGCAGCTGGCGGCATCCTTGGTGCTGACGTGGAACCACAGCCCGAGATGGCCGGGTCGGTTGTGTTCCGGCAACACCGCGCATGCATGCTGATGCCAACGATCGAGTTGCTCGCGCGAGACACTGGTGACCATCGGCATCACCGACGCCGAGGCGAACCAGCGCTGCACCGACGACAGGTCCACGCCAGTGCGCGAAACCAACTCGCCACCGCGCCACTCAGCACCAGTGCCTTCGGCCAGCTTGACTTCGAGCCGCGTGTCGTAGAACGCCGGCAGACCAGCGCTCGATTGCGGACTGCGAAGGTCAGGCGATCGCAGCAACACTGGGACTCCAGCAGATGACACTGGGACTCCAGTAGCAGACACTGGGACTCCAGCAGCAGACACTGGGACTCCAGTAGCAGGTGCCCGCGGCCACGTCGGCTCTGCGACCTGCGCCACTAGGCTAGTCGTTAGGCAGGCCATCAAGAGGCCAACTGACAGGGTGCGTAACCGTCTCATCAACAGGTCAGCTTACCATGGCGGCGCTGCCTTGTTCACGCCGATGCTGTCTAGCGCACTGTCGGCGCTCACCGGCGGCGCGCACCGGAACACCGCAACAACACTAGAAGGGCACGTTGCCGACCGGATAAGCCCGCCACTCAGCGAAATCGTAGTGCCACCATTCGTGTTCGTATACGGCGAAGCCCTGGGCCTCCATCGCCCGCCGCAGGACCTCGCGGTAGTAACGCTGCTGCGACGTACCGCCGGGGTAGTCGGGATACGCGCGAGCGGTAAACTCGTCATAGCCGGATGGCATCGCGTGTTCATCACCAGTGGCGAGGTCGTAGAGCGTCAGATCGACGGCGCAACCGCGGTTGTGGCGAGAGCCATTCGCGGGGTTCGCAACGAAGTGCTTCAAGTGCGATGGCGTCGCATCCCAAAACACTTTGGTGACCGACCAAGGCCGGTACGCATCGAATATTTTCAGGCCAAGCCCATGCTTTGCCAGCTCCCGATGCGCTCGCAACAAGGCCATCGCGGCCGGCCGCTGCATCTTCGCCTTGGCCTGGTCGTAGACCTTGGCGCCGAGGAAGTTGTTGTCAGTCGCATAGCGAATCTCCAGCTTGATGGTCGCATCCAACTCGGCTAGGTCGACCAGATCAAACGCTCGCAAGCCGTCGGGCTGGGCCGGCGGTGATGCGGTCTTCGCTGCAGCAACCAACTCGGGGACCGGATGCACTACGGGAATGCGGAACGTGCCACCGCTCGGACCGGGGCGCCGCGGAAAGCGGGCGCCACCGACGACAGCAGTAACAACCTTGCCTTCGTCGTCACGTTCGAACAGCAACTGATCAGCGGTGTACATGCCGGGCGGGAAGCGATACTTGTCCTTGCCTTCACGGGTTGGCAAATCGCGCACAACCCACTCGATCAAGACACCGAGCCTCTGGTGGTCTTCGTAGACGACGAGTACGTTGTGATCCCAGCCATACTCACCGAGCAGGTCACCGAGTTCTTCCGGCATCGGCAATGGCACGTCGTCCTGGCGAACGTATTCGCCGTCGAAGTCCAGGAAGTTACCGTTCGGCAACGGCTTCAGAGTTCGCGACGGCCCGATCCCCAGCGGATCATCGGCAATCAAGGTGCCGTCGGCGGCTCTGCGCATGCGCGTTCGCACGCCGATGTTTGGATCGTAGTAGAGGTCGCCATCACGTTCGCGCAGCTCAACCCAATTGTCGCCAATCTGCCAGCGACCCTGAAGTGCACGCGCCGCTTCGACTCCGAGCGGTTGCGGGAACGCCGCCGCAGGCAGCGTTTCACCGCGCCGGTTGGCCAATGCCGCGGCCAAGGCTCGGTCGGCGATGGCTCCCGACACGTCGTTGGCAAAGTCCTTGTTGCACACTACCGCGACAGCGAGGCCGAGCTCCGGCAACGCGACCAACGACGAAGCGAAGCCATAAACCGCACCACCATGAGCGACGCGCAAGTGACCTTCGTGTCGGCCAACAAAGAACCCCAAGCCACAGCCTCTGGATTTGCCGCCCGGCACCTGCCACATGGAACGCTGAGCCTCCACGTCGAGCACCCGCTGCTTCACGCCAGGGAACCAACTGCGCGCAAACTTGACCAAGTCGACCACCGTGCTGCGCAACTCCGCCGCTGGCGTGTAGCCAAAGCGCCAGTTCGGGGTAGGGATCTTGCGACCGTCGTAGGTCCACATGATGCCGTCGGTTTGCCGTGCAACCAGGTCCGGACGCGCGGCGAAGTCACTGTCCTGCAGATCGAGCGGTTTAAGCACCAGCTCGCGCACGGCATCCTCAAACGGCTTGCCGGTAACTTGCGCAATGACTTCGCCAACGACGCCGATACCAGGGTTCGAATACTTGAAGGTCGATCCCGGCTCGGCAAC
>JBNMND010000265.1:0-8112 GCA_051274975.1 Planctomycetota bacterium
ACCCGAAGTGTGGATCAACGAACTGCACTACGACAACTCTGGCATCGACGTTGGTGAGTTCGTCGAACTCGCGGGCCGCGCCGGCGAGAACGTCAATAGCTGGATGCTGATCGCCTACGACGGATCAAGCGGCAACGCCTACAGTCGCGTCAACTTGCGCGGCACGTTCGCCAACCAGCAGAACAGCTTCGGCGTTCTGTCCTTCAACTTCCCCGCGCTGCAAAACAGCAACGACGGCTTGGCTCTGGTCACGTCGCAAGGAGTTGTCATGCAATTCCTCAGCTACGAAGGCGCGTTCCAAGCCGGCAACGGCGCGGCATCGGGCAAGATGTCGAGCAATATTGGCGTCAGCGAATCCTCGTCGACGCCAACCGGATTTTCGCTGCGCCTGACCGGCACCGGCAATCGTTACACGGACTTTTCGTGGCAGCCGGCATTCCCAAGCTCGGTTGGCACGATCAACCAAAGCCAGCAGTTCCAATAGCCCTGACATGCTCTGAGCACTGAACACACCAAAGAGGATCGCGGTCGCCATCCTCGTCACCGCCGCCGGATGGGCGATTCAGCACTTTGCCGGCGTTCCGTATGCGCTACTGATCGGTCTGTTCGCCGGGGTCTTCGCCGCCCGCCTGATGCCCGGAAAATCGTGTGCCATACCACAGGATTCGGGCGCGGCAGGCTCGAACTAGCGCACTGCCCCAATCGCAGCGGACCGTGACAACGCTGTCACGTGTATGCGACCCGTCGAGACTGGCGTCACGTAGAGGTCGAGTAGAATACTCGACCCATGCCTCGCCTGAATCTGTCGCTTTATTGGCTAGTTCCGTTGTTCGTAGTCGGCTCGATCGGCGCCCAACACGAGGGTGTCGTTCCGACCACGGACAAGGACCACACCGTCGACTACCTGCGTGACGTGCGCCCGATCCTGGCGACACACTGCTACGAGTGTCACGGCCCCGACGGCGACCAACGCAAGGGTGACCTGCGACTCGATCGCAAGCACGACGCGTTCGCCAAGTTCGAGGACTACTCGATCATCGTGCCCGGCAATGCCAAGGACTCGGAGCTCATCGTGCGCATCCTCAGCGATGACCCCGATGAGGTGATGCCGCCGACAAAGGCCGACGACAAACTGAAGCCGGCTGAGATTGAGATCCTGCGCAAATGGATCAACGAAGGCGCCGCCTGGCAGGAGCACTGGGCGTTTGTTGCGCCAACGCGTCCTTCGATGCCACCAGTGCAGGATGGCGAATGGGTGAAGAACGACATCGATGCCTTCATCCTCGCGCAACTCGAGAAGAAGGGCCTGCGTCCGAGTGGTGAAGCGACGCGCCAAGCATGGCTGCGACGCGTCAGTTTCGACCTGATCGGCTTGCAGCCAACGCCCAAGGAGATCAAGGCGTTTGTCACCGACACGACTGCCGACGCCTACGAAAAGGTCGTCGACCGGCTGCTTGCCGACAAGCGCTACGGCGAACGCATGGCCAGCGACTGGCTCGACGTCGCCCGCTACGCCGACTCCAACGGTTACCAACGCGACAGCGAACGCCAAGCATGGAAGTGGCGCGACTGGGTCATCAACGCGCTCAACACGAACATGCCGTTCGATCAGTTCACGATCGAACAACTCGCCGGCGACTTACTTGAGAAGCCAACCCTAGAACAGAAGATCGCAACCGGCTTCAACCGCAATCACGCCGTCAACACCGAGGCGGGCGAAGAGCTCGACGAGTATCGCTCGGCCTACGTCATCGACCGCGTGCACACGACGACGACGACCTGGCTCGGCCTGACCGTCGCGTGCGCCCAGTGCCACGACCATAAGTACGACCCGATCTCTCAGAAGGAGTTCTACTCGTTCTACGGCTTCTTCAACTCGATCAAGGAGCGCGACAGCGCGCGCGGTCGCAACCCGAAGCCAGCGATTGCGGCGCCCGGTCCCGACGACCTGCCCAAGTTGCGCAACATTGAGCAACGCATCGCGATGCTGAAGCAGCGCCTCGAGCAGGACGACCCGATCACCGACACGTTCCAAGCCCAATGGGAAGAACGCACCCGCGAACGCCTCGCTGGGCCGATCGAGTGGACGACGATGAAGCCGACCGAGTTCATGGCTCGCTACGGTTCGCGTTTGGTGCTGCAAGAAGATGGCTCGCTGCTTGCGACCGGTCCGACGCCGTCGCGCGACACCTACGACGTCGTGTTCACACCCGGCGCCCGCAAGATCGAAGCGCTGCGCATCGAAGTGCTGCCCGACCCATCGCTGCCAAAGGGCTCTTCTGGTCGCGCCGATGACGGCCGCTTCATCCTTTCAAAACTGACCACCCACCTAACCAGCGTGTCGGACAGCAGTGACCCACCGCTGATCGCCTACGCCGCGCTCGAAGCTGACATCAACCAAGAACGTGACTCCGAAGAACACTACCTGACGGCAATCAACCCCGGCTCGTTCGCCGGTTCGGTTGCCCTCGAGACAGGCAGCAGTTCGCAAGGCGGTGGCTTTGGTCGCCGCGGCCGTGGTGGTTGGAGCATCGCAGGCGACGAGCGCAAGCAAGCGCGTCATGCCGTGCTGGTGCCGAACAAGCCGCTCAAGTCGAACGCGATGTCGATCCTGCGCCTGACGCTGGAACACAACTCGCGCAGCAAGTTCAAGAGCCTGATCGGCCGCTTCCGCGTTTCGTTCACCGAAGACTCGCGCATCCGTGACCAGCTCGTGCCACTCGCCAAGTCGAACTGGCGCAGCATCGGCCCGTTCCCGGCGCAGACGACCGCAGCAGCGTTCGCCACTGAGTTTGGTCCGGAGAAGGACAAGGCACTCGTGAAGCCGCTGTGGAAGAAGAAGCACAACCAGCCGATTCTCCCGCCGGTTGCCAAGCCGTCTTCGGGCAAGCCATCCGGCAAGCCCAGCAGTTCGAGTAAGTCGAGCTCGGAGAAGCCGACCGGCAAGCCAGAAGCAAGCAAGCCGGCAGTCGCCAGCAGCGAAGGCGGCGGCAAGCCGGGCGGCAAGCAGTCTTCGAAGTCCGGCAAGAAGCCGAGCGGCAAGGGCGGCCCGATGGCCAACGCTGCCAAGCCGGGCGACAAGTCCGAAGCCCAAGCCGAGAAGAAAAGCGAGCCGGAGAAGAAGGCCGAACCGCCCAAGAAAAAGCCGCGCCCGAAGCGTTTGGCATGGACCGAGCAACGCACCTGGCGTGATGGCAGCTCGGCTTCGGTCAGCAGCAGCGGCCCCGCCGCAGCCACCTACCTGTCGCGCAAAATCGAAACCAAGACGCCTCGCACGGCGCGCCTGACGTTCCGAGGCGGTGTCGGCGCCAAGATTTGGCTCAACGGCAACCTGGTCGGCAACTTCGCTCCGGAAGACAAACCTGCACCAAAGACCCCGACGCCAACGGCCGGCAGCAACTTCCCCGCGGGCTTCAACCCAGCCGACCTGACGCCGGAAATGGCGGCGATGTTCACGCAGTCCCAATCGCGCCGCAGTCGTCCGACGACCAAGGAGCACGAACTGCACATCGGCTTGCGCAAGGGCGAGAACCATCTCGCGATCAAGCTCATCGGCAAGGGCGCAGCAAAGAGCTCATCGCGACGCGGCGGCAGCTCGTCATCGCAAGGTCAGCCCTCGATGTCGTCACGCGGTCGCAGCAGCGGCGGCACCTCGTTCACGTTCACGATGACGCCGGAAGGCGAGGACATCCTCAACTACGAGACAACGCTCGCGGTGCACACTCGCAAGAACGACAACCGCAAGCCGGTTGCGCTCAACGCCGCGGCGATCACCAAGGCCACGACGCGCACCAAGAAGAGCGAAAAGAAGAAGACGCTGACGCCGGCCGAGCGCCGCGAGAAGGTCGTTCGCAAGTGGTACCGCACCAACATCGACGTCGCCGGTCGCGTGCTCGCCGCCGAACTGCGCAAGCTTGAGCGCGAGAAGTCGGAGATCGAATCGAAGCTGCCATCGGCACTCGTCATGGAAGAGCTCGACACGCCGCGCGTGACCGACGTCTTCATTCGTGGTGACTACCGCAACCGCGGCGAAAAAGTCTTGGTCGACACGCCATCGATGCTGCCACCGATGCCGAAGGATCTGCCGAAGAACCGGCTCGGCCTGGCTAAGTGGCTGGTTTCGGGCACGCACCCGCTCACGGCCCGCGTAACCGTCAACCGCGCTTGGCAGACGTTCTTCGGTCGCGGCATCGTCAGCACCGCCGAAAACTTCGGCATCCGCGGCTCGCAACCAACGCACCCCAAATTGCTCGACTGGCTCGCGACCGAGTTTGTCGGTAGCAAGTGGGACCTGAAGAAGCTGCACCGCCTGCTGGTGTTGTCAGCGACCTACCGACAGAACGGCTTCACCAGCAAGGACGCAATCAAGAACGACCCCAACAACACGATGCTGGCGCGCGGCCCACACCAGCGCCTGTCGGCCGAGATGGTTCGCGACCAGTCTCTGTATGCAGCCGGCCTGTTGAAGCAGGAAATCGGCGGCAAGAGCGTCAAGCCACACCAACCCGAAGGACTGTGGCGCGCGACGCTCGGATCGGGCCGTTGGAGCGAGAGCAAGGGCGACGATAAGTATCGCCGCGGCCTCTACGTGTATTGGAAGCGCGGCGTGCCTTACCCATCGTTCATGGCGTTCGACTCGTCAAAGCGTGAGACATGCGTCGTCAGCCGCACCAACACGACGACACCGCTGCAGGCGCTCGTAACGCTCAACGACCCGGTCTACGCCGAAGCCGGCCGCCATCTCGGCAAGCGCCTGCTCAAGGAAGGTGGCAAAGACGACAAGTCGCGCATCGCCTACGGCTTCCAGCTCGTTGCCTCGCGCAACCCGGACATGCGTGAACTCGAGATCCTGACCAAGTTGCTCGGCGAATTGCGCAAGGAATACGAAGGTGACGAGAAGGCGGCCAAGGAAGTGCTCGGCCTTATCAAGAAGAAGAAGCCAACGAGCAGCAGAGGCCGTTCGCGTGGCCGACCGACACCAACACCCGAAGTAAAGAAGCCGACTCCGAAGCCGGACAAGAACGCTCCCAAACCAGCCGAAGCCGCAGCATGGGCCCTGATGGGCTGCACCCTCCTGAACCTGGAAGCCGCCGTTCGCCGAGGCTAATTCGATGACTATCTACAACCCCTTCAATCGCCGCTCGTTTATCGGCGGAAGTGCCGCCGGCCTCGGCTCACTCGCGTTTTCCATGTTGTCGCAGCAAGCCATGGGCCAAGGCCTAGGCGGCAAGCAAGACCCGAAACCGGCGTGGCAACTGCCGAAGGCCAAGGCCAAGAACGTCATCGTGATCTTCTTGTCGGGTGGCCTGTCGCAGCACGACTTGTTCGACGAGAAGCCGATCCTCAACGAACGTCGCGGCGAACAACTGCCAGAGTCGATCCGCCAAGGCGGTCGCGTCTCGGGTCTGACCGAACGCCAAGGTCAACTACCGGTCGTCGGCAGCAAGTTCGAGTTTGAGAACTACGGCAAGTGCGGCATGCGCATGTCAGAGCTGGTGCCACATCTCGGCGAAGTCGCGGACGACCTGACGCTGATCCGCTCCATTCAAAGCGACCACGTGCTGCACGAAGCAGCCAACACGATCTTCTTCACCGGCACGCAGCTGCTCGGCAGGCCGTCGTTCGGTGCTTGGGTTTCGCACGCACTCGGATCTGGCATGACCAACTTGCCTGAGTTCGTTGTGCTGCTCTCCAACCCCAACCCGTCGACACCGCTGCACCCGCGCATCTGGCACAACGGCTTCCTCGAAGGCCGTCATCAAGGCGTGCAATTCCGCAGCGGCAAGGATCCGGTGCTGTTCGTCAAAAGCCCCGATGGCGTGACCGACAAGGTGCGTAAGCAGCAACTCGAGGCACTGCGCGAACTCGGCCAAATGGAAGCGGCGCGCACTGGCGATCCGGACGCGCTCGCGCGACTGGCATCGTTTGAGACCGCGGCACGCATGCAAACCAGCGTGCCCGAACTCGCCGATCTAACCGACGAACCGGACGAGTTGCTCGAGGACTACGGCGTCGAACGCGGCGAGGCGAGCTTCGCCAACAACTGCCTGTTGGCGCGTCGCCTGATCGAGCGTGGCACGCGCTTCGTGCAACTGTGCGATGCCGGCTGGGACCACCACTACAACATCCCGAAGGTCTTGCCGCGCAAGTGCGAGCAAGTTGACAAGCCGGCGGCCGCATTGATTCGCGACCTCAAGCAACGCGGCATGCTCGACGACACGATCGTCGTCTTCGCCGGCGAGTTCGGCCGCACGCCATACTGCGAAGGCCCACTGGCGTTCGATAGCTACGGCCGCGACCACAACAACCTTGCCTGCTCCGCGATCGTCGCCGGCGGCGGCTTCAAGGCGGGCTACGCGCACGGCAAGACGGATGACTTTGGCTGGTCGGCACAGGAAGACATCGTCCATGTGCACGACCTGCACGCGACGATCCTGCACCAGCTCGGCATCGACCACACCAAGCTGACCGTTCGCTCGCAGGGTCGCGACTTCCGCCTGACGGATGTCGCTGGTCGCGTTGAGAAGAAGCTGCTCGCGTAAGCGACCGGCTCTTACGGAAGGTCCTATTTCTTGGCTCGTTGGGTCGCTGTCATCGCGGCCGCGAACTGCCAAGCATTGCTCACCGCATCACGCAGAACCGTCAAGCTCACGCCGCTGAGGTCGACCAGCGTGCAGCCGGCGCGTCCCCAAGCGCCACTTGCGGGTCGGAATGCGCTGTTTGCAGCCATCAGATCCGCTTGCGTACCAGGCGGCAACTTGACCATGACGGTCTGGCCATCGGGTTGAACCGTCGCGAACACGCGGCCAGCGTGCCGGAAGTCCGGATGGTCTTGGTGCTCGCTCTCAACCGCGTCTGGACAACCAAGCGCGAGCTTGCGGAACTGATCAAGCGAGACAGACACGTGGTCATCATAGCCAAGTCGCCGCACATCACTCGGTATGCTTCTGCCATGCGAATGCTGCTTGCTTTGACTCTCGCCGGAATCAGCGCCGGACACGCCCTGCCCAGCGCCGACCCGTCGCAGGAGCCGCAACTGCAGTTCGATGTGCTCATTGATGGCACGCCTCACCACCTCGCAGAAGGCAAGAAGACGACCATCAAGATTGGCGGCGTCGATCATCTAGTGACCGTGGCCGTATCCCCATTCCGCCGCTTCGCAGCCTGCGGCATGCAGTTCGACTACCCACGCCATGCCAACTTCGACCACGAAGAGGACGACACCGAATCGTGGGAACTGGAGATGAGCAACCTGACGGTCTCAATCCACCGCTTCAATCTGGAACTCGACGAAGGCATGGCCAGGACCTACTTGGACGCGACCCTAAAGGCATTCGAATACGATGCGAAGCCCAAGTCGCGCAGCCTCCCGCTCGGCGGCAAGACCTACAAGGGTTTCGGTGCGAAGGTGACGACAACCGACAGCACCATCGAGATCACGATGATCGACATCCCCATCGACGGCAATTCCGTTGTCATGACAATCGAGAACACGCTGACGGAAGAAGGCAAGGTGACACCTGATTCAGCCGCCGCGATGGCCAGGATTCAAAAGACGTTCCAACTCACGAACAAGTAAGTCGACGGCAAGTCAGCGCGTGCGTCGCCCAGCGCACAGCGCGAGCATCGCCTCCACTGGCCCGCGGCGACCGGACGCCAACCACCACGGCGTGACCAGCAGCGCCAGAGCTGCATAGGCAATGGCCGTAGTCAAGCCGACGCCGAGCGACCAATTCTCGTCAGGCCACCAATGCCGTAAGGAGCCGTAGACGACGACGGTATGCATCAGGTAGTGCGACAGCGATACACGACCGACCGCCGCCACCGACGCGCGGAGTGCGGGTAGTGAAGCCACTGCCGGCCATCGCCAGAGCCCAGCGATCACAAACGTCGCCGCACCGCCCCACAACGCCACGAACGGCAGTGAGGTTGGCTGCCACGTAACGTCGAAGTGCGCGTAGATGCCACCTGCATAGGCGTCGCCCCATAACTGATTCGTGGTGAGTGCAATCGCTACCGCCACGACACTTGCGACCATCACACGCGTGAGCGCGCGAGCGTTCGTCCGCATCGGCGCCAACAGTGCGCCAAGCAACGGGAACACCAACCATG
>JBNMND010000266.1:0-8105 GCA_051274975.1 Planctomycetota bacterium
CAAGCGGCCATCGACGAAGTGCTGGCCGCTGCGGTCGAGACGCATGAGGACGCCGTCAAAGCCTTCGCGAAGGAACACGGCCGCAAGCTCAAGTAGCGGCAGCGCGGGCCGAACTGATCGCCCTGACGTCCAGACTACGACGTCCAAGCTACGACGTCCAAACTACTTGGCTCCCACCTACACTGCGCTGCGACGCCCAGTGATCAAGTCGGGCCGACGCCAACCATCGCGGCGACCTTGCGCATCTTGCGCGCGTCGCTCATGCGCTTCTCGATGGCCTTCTGCAAGAACTCGTCGGTGCTACTCGCCCGTTTGAGCATCTTGGGGATCGAGTCTTGGAACAGCTTCGACCACGCAGGATACGGATCGTGCCGCGTCGCCCAGAGTGGCTTCGAAAGCGGGTCGGCGGTATCGCGAACTCCCTCGACAACGACCATTGGGTCGAAGTCAGCGAGCGCCAGCATCATCATCACCTGGTCGCGCAACGAGTTGCCGGAAGCCTTGTCTTCGTAGCGCTGCAGACGCTTAGGCAGTGGCACGTCGGGCGGCAAGACCAACGACAGCGCCAACGCCTCGCGGAATGCACGGTATTGGCGGTAGGACAAGAACGCGTCGTGCAAGGCGTCGTGCGATGCGTTGAGCCCCTTCCTCACATCGCGCGAGGCTTGGTCCTTGCCGTTGGCAAATGCGCCGACGAAATCGCCGAGCATGACGTCGTAGAAGAACACGCTGTCCTTCGTGCCTGCCGTGCGATCCAACGCCTCGTAGAAGCTCTCATCCCCGTTGCGCCACGATTCCAGAAACGCCGCGAACTGGTCTGCTGAACGGTCGTTGTCGAGTGCTCGCTCGAGCTCCGCAAGGGCGCGATCGGTTTGTGGCATCATGCCGAGCAGCGTCAATTCGATCGCGGTCCGCCGCGCCAATGCCTGCTGCTTCGTAGCCGACCCGCGACGCGTCTCAATGCTCCTGAGCCCGTAGATGTAAGCAACCGTCGCCGGCATTTCCCACGAACTGGCGTCCGCCTTCGGGGCGCGCTTCTTAGGCTTCTTGGTCTTGCCCGGCTTCACCGCAGCGTCCTTGCGCGCCTCGCCAGCGGCAACGATCGCGCGGATCGCATCCAACGTATCGCCCCCCACCGCCTCGACCGTCTCGAGCACTTCCTTGGCGATGCGCTTTTGGGTCGCCGCAGATTTCTTGGCGAACTGCTCGGCGCCGCGCGCGGCACTTTCGGCCGCTGTATTCTGAGCCGCTAATTTTTGAGCCAGCAATGGCGCGCAACACGCGATGGCAACGGCAAACACGATCCTCAACATGCGCAGCTTCGACTCTCCATATCCATTCATATTCCTCGCCCGATATGCGGCGTAGAACGCCCGCTCCAATCCATCGTCCATCATGCAGTGCCCACTCATCGCCTTGTGAGCACCTGCAACGACCGCCGGCGCGCTTCAGGTCCTGCTTTCTTCGCATGTGACACACGCGAGACGTCCAAACAGAACAACCGCTGCGAAGTTCCTCAGGTTCAGGCCAAATCGGCCGGCGCGCAATCCTAGTTGTTCAACTTCGCGCGCAACTCAGCATTGTTGGGGTGCCGCGTCATACCCTGCTGCCAATACTCGCGGGCGCGGGCGGGGTCTTTTTCGGCCAGCATGTTGCCCAGATACAGGTAAGTCTGCGCCTCGTTCTCTTGCGGCGGCATGCCCGCCTGCTGCTTGACCAACGTTTCGAACTGGCTGATCGCGTCCTTTCCCTTACCGAGAAACGCCGGCCAGAAGGTGTAGCTAACGGCCTTGGTAAAGCGCGCCTCCCAGTGGTTCTCATCGAGTGCCAACACCTTATCGAACTGCACGTCAGCCTTCGTCGACATGCCCCACTTACTGTTGTCCATCTGCAAGTAAGCCATATACGCGCTGGCAAGATTCATCTGCGACTGTGGATCGTTGGGATTGGCTTCCGCCAGCGCTTCGATCTCCGCGATGACTTCATCCATCTTGCCGGCCTCGAACGCGCGCTTCCATGCATCCGGGTCCTGGAAGAAACTCTTGCCGAGCAGCCCTTCCAGATCCTTGTTGAGATCAAACGGGATCGTGACGACCTCGCCGCCAACAGCGCCTTGCAATGGCTTGTCGCCACGGTTGCTCAGGTAGGCATCGACAGCAGCGGCAACTTGTTCCGCGGAGACGACCGGCACTTCGCTGCGCTTGAGGCTCGCCGGTGCGGCGGCACTGCTTGGGCGCTGTGCCAGTTCATCGAGCCGGATGGTGAGGGCCGTGTTGGCGATTTCCATCTCCTGCAGCGAGGACTCGAGTTGACTGAGAACCAACGAGTCGGTGGAAATGTCGCCTGACTGCATGGCGAGAGTCACGCCAACGGCCGTCGCAGAACCAACGAGAATCGAGACGACAATAGAGGCGGCAGTATTCATAGGCGCATGAACGTGAAACGGCGCTCGCCGTGGCCTAGACGCCGACTAATGTAATGAATCGGAACTATTTCCAGAGTGCTCCCCATGCAGGTTTACGACTCTCATTGCCACATTGGCCTCGACGGCAAGGTTGCCCCCGAAGATGACCATTCGCGCGCTGTTGAGGCTTCGGTCGGTGCCCTGCTCGTAGTTGGCATCGACGCGCCAACCAGCCAAGCGGCCCGCGAACTAGCCCGTCTGCCGGGCGTGCGATGGAGTGCCGGACTGCATCCCAACGACAGCACCAAGTTCGACGAACAGTGGCCCACCATCGACGAACTTGCGCGTGAACCAAGCTGCGTCGCCATCGGGGAAACCGGCCTCGACTGCTTCCGTGATCGCACCCCGCTCGAGCAACAAGAACGCTCATTGCGGGCGCACCTCGCGTTGGCGCGCGAGCTCGACAAGCCCGTGATTTTCCATTGCCGCGACGCGTTCGAACCGCTGTTCCGCGTGCTCGATGACGAAGAGCCGGTGCGCGGTGTCATGCACTGCTTCTCCGGCGGCATCCCCGAAGCGAAGAAGTCGCTCGAACTGGGCTTGCACCTATCGTTCGCCGGCCCACTGACCTACCCGAAGAACGACGTGCTGCGTGAAGCGTGCGCGTATGCGCCGATCGATCGCGTGCTCGTCGAAACCGACGCGCCTTTCTTGCCGCCGCAATCACGTCGCGGCCGCCGCAACGAACCGGCGCTGATCATCGAAACGTTGACGCGCCTGGCTGAGGTTCGCGGTCTGTCACTCGAAGACGCCGCGGCGGCTACTTACGACAACACGATCCGCCTGTTCGGCTGAGCTACTTGGATGGCGTTGCCGGCGGGACCTTCAACTCACCGGCTTTGGCTGGCTCGTGCGGCTTATCAAGGATGGCTCTGACCCCACCAATGCGCGGGTGAAAGGGATTGGCAATGCGCACGTCAAACAGGACTTCGCGCGCTTGCTTGGTTCGCCCAAGCTCGTGAAGCAACAGCGCACGATCGAGCTGCACATCCGGAAAGTTGAGTCCGCGTTCGACACTCGTATCAAGATGCGCCAACGCACCTTCGACATCGCCCTGCCCATGCCGCGCACGGGCTGCAAGCCGGTAGATGTGTGCTCTCGGCGTTGAGATCTCGAGGCAGCTAAGCGCCATCTGTTCGGCGAACACCCAGAGGTCGTCGCGAGCCATCAGCCGGGCAGCTTGGAGGTTGGCTTGCACGACCAACGTGCGAACCCACGGATCATTCGGCGAGCGTTCCAGTAACTCCGCCCCGACCGCGAGAGAACGCGCAGCATCCGCTTGTTCGTCTGGCACGGCGACCAGTGCTTCAACGAGATTGCGTAACGCGTCGTGATGCTCGGGATATAGTTCGTGAGCTCGCTCCAAAGGCGCCACGGCCAAGGCAAATTTTTGGTACCGCATCTGGCAGGCGCCGGTGCCCCACCAGCCGCGAAACGACTCAGGGTTCTGCGCCAACTCTGCGAGCCACAAGTCCCGCTCGTCTTGGTAGAGCAACGAACGTTGTGCCGAGCCAACGACAAAGAGCGTGAGCAAGACGCCAACCGCTGCATGCACTATTGGTCGTGGCACGCGCACGAGTAGGACTCGCAACCGCGGCAACAGGGTCACCGCAATCGCAGCCAAGCCGAGCATCGGACCGTAGAAGCGGTGTTCGGCGAACGGCACGTTGAGCGGCACGATGATCCAAGGCAACGCAATCGCCCAGGCCATTGCCGTGCCAATCCGTCGCAGGCGGGCATGCACGCCGCGCCATACACCGACGACCGTCAAACCAAGCATCGTACCCCAACCGATCATGACGGCCGGGTCCAGGAACGAATCGCGGTAGACGACGACGGGATCGAGCGACAACTGCGTCGGCGCAATCGATTGCCAAAGCATGCGCGGCAGCAATGTTCCCATCGTCGCCAGCTGCATGACTAGAGTGCGGCCGTGGCCGCTGCTCGGATCTCCGCCGGTGCGACCGAGCAATTGCACGGTAGCCTGGCCCAAGATCAGTTTGCGTACGACGAGGTAGCCGACGACCAACAGGATCACCGGGGCAATGGCCATCATGGCGCGCCGCCAGTCGGCCGCATTCGCCACGCGGTGACGCAGGCAGAACGTCTGCACCAATAACAAGCCCGGAATGACGACGCCTGTCTCCTTGCTACCGCACGCGAGCACAGTTGCGAACACCATCATCAACAACGACGAGAGCTTGCCACCGCGTTGCCAGTTCACGTGCGCGAACAGCGCCATCACGATGCCGAGCGCAGCCAGAAGTTCGCTGCGAGCCGAGACCAAATTGATCGCTTCGGACGCCAATGGATGCACCGCAAACAAGGACGCCACCACGAACGCACCGCGACTGCGACGCGTCAAGCGGAACAGCCACAGGAACAACATGCCCGACACCGCCGCATGGATCAGCACGTTGCCGAGCTTCAACGACCATGCCGCAGGGCTGATCGCCCAGTTGATCGCAAAGGACGTCAACAGAGCCGGCCGATACATGCGACCCGGGCCCGCACTGAACGCGTCCGGATCGGTCCAGAACTGGCCGAAGTTAGCCAGACTGTGCACCGCTGGATTGGCCGAAACCGAGTGGATGTCGTCGAAGACATACTCACCAAACAGCGACGCCCCGTAGGCGCACATGGCGAGCAGCACAACCAGCCAACCCGCGCGCGTCACGCGCCGGTTGCTCACGCTGTGACCGCGTGGTGATCGCCCGAGAACCTAACCGGGTTCATGCGCAGCAGAACTTCGCGCCAACGTGCAGCCAACTGAGGCGTGCCGAAGTGGCGGTCGTAGGCGGCTCGGGCGGCGCCTGCAGCTGCAGCCAACGCCATCGGGTTTGCTGCGAGTTGGCGCAACTGGTTGGCGAGCGCTCCGGCGTCCGCGGCCTCACTCGTGAACACCACGCCGCTGCCATCAAGCCAGCGTGCAACGGCAGGAGTATCGGCGGTAATCACCGGACGACCTGCAGCCAAAGCATGCACAAGTTTGAACGGCACGACGCGTTGGGTCTTATTGCTCTCGCCGAAGACGCCAGCGACGAGATGGCACGATTCGAGCAGTTCGCGCAAGCGCTCACTGTTAACGAACGACGGACCGATCATCACGCGCGTGCCGAGCTTCTGCTTGGCAAGACGGCGATGGTCATCGCTGCCCCCCACCAACGTCAACTTGACGCTCGACACTTGGGCAACGGCCGTGATCAATGTATCGAGACCGTGCAACGGCACACCGGTGCCAAAGAACAGCAGCTGCAGCACGCCATCTGTCGGCGCTTGCCACGGCGTAGCCCTTTGCGGCGCATCCGGGTCGTGCACTGGCAACCACGTGAAGTTATCGGCCGGCAAGCCGGTCAACGACTGTACGTAGGATGCGTTCTCAGGCGTATCCAAGACGACGAGGTCGGCGGCAGCACAGGCCTTGGTATCAAGGCGCTGCAAGTAGTTGGCAATCACCGAACCGGGGCGAACCATCTGGCGGTCTTCAACGACGGTGTCGTAGGCGCTCAAGAACATGTCGAACGCAACCGGCGCCGCGACGCGCTCCTTGATCGTTCGCACCAGACCATGCCCGGGGTAAGGAACGACCACTGCATGCGGGCGGACCTGCGCGACCTTGGCTTCGAGTTCTTGCAACAGGGTGGCGCGTTGTTCCTTCTGTTGCCACCACGCATAGGGCCAACGCCACGGCTTACGCAGCAGACTCTGTTTCTTCTGGCCGAGACCGGGCACGCGACATTCGCTGACTTCGATGCCAGCGGCTTCTAGTCCTTGGCGCAACGAGCGGGTGCGCGGATAGCCCGCGCCTTCGTCCCATGCACCACACAACAGAACACGATCATTCATCTCCGCTTTCCCTATCGTCTCGACTTGTGCTCTCGTCTCGGACAGCCCCAGGTGTTCCAGCTTGTGCCAAGCCTTGGAATCGCAGCGCGGCGATTTGCTCTGCAATCAGTCCCAACGCGAACAACAGCATTGCCTGAGTCAACAACAGCAACGCCATGTTGGTGAAGCGACCGTCGGTCATCCACGTATTGATGTACCACGCCACACCTATGCCACCAGTAAGCATGGCAGCCGGCATGAACACGCGCAGTGGTGCGAACATCGTCGCGATGCGCAGGATGATCACGAAGAACCGTGAGCCGTCCGCGAACAGACGCACGTGGCTCTTGCCGAGCCTCGGACGTACTTGGAATGGGTGGAAGCCAACCGACCAACCACCGCGCAACATCGACATGGTGATCGTCGTTGGATAGCTGAACGTGTTAGGCAGCAACCAGACGAGGCTCTTGGCAACGTCGGCACGCATCAATCGGTAGCCGCTGGTCAGGTCCGGAATCTTGCGACCCGAAACGTAGCTGGCGAACCGGTTGTAAACCTGGTTGGCGATGTTGCGGTGGATGCTGCCGCCCGAGCCACCGCGCGACGCGACGACCATGTCATGCAGTTCCGCCTCGCGGATCATCGCCGGCAACTCATGCGGCGGGTGTTGGCCATCGCCATCAAGCAACAAGATCCAATCACCCTTCGCCTCGCGGATACCGCGCTTGACGGCGGCGCCATTGCCGAGGCCAACGGCATGGGTCACGACCTTTGCATCGCGATCGTTCGCTAGCTGCGCGGTGTCATCCGTCGAACCATCGTTGACGACGATGACTTCATGGAACGGCAACTCGAGTTCGTTGAGCACTTCGTTCAGCTCATCGAGTAGACCCGCCATGTTGAGGCTCTCGTTGCGCGCTGGCACGACGATTGACAAGCGCTTGATGCGCGACGAGTGGCTGCCGTGCACCAACGTTGGCGTGCGCGTGGCCGGTTGCGAACTCGCCGCAGTTGCTCTCGCCGTTTCCGGCGTGAGCAACGTAGCCGCCGGCATGTCGCCGGCCGCCATCAGCGAAGCGAGCGTGTTGGGACGGACTTCTAGCTCAGGACCCTGCAGTTGCGTCGACATCGTCCATGCTATCGGCATTCCACAACCCGTACCTGTGGCGATTCGGAACGGTGGCACGCGGTTTATCCAGCCTCAGCACTATCTCAAAGTGGCCGGTTTACGCGCCTTGCCTACGAGGGGTCCGCACCAAGCAACCTGGGATCCTGCTATTCGACTACGCCTTTGGCAGAATGGGCCCAGGGTTGATCCGCGTCTCGCTCGCAACGGAAGAAAGCTAATGCGCCCCATCACCTGCACGCTCTCGCTCGCCTCAGTCATCGCCAGCTTGCCCGCCCAGGGCGCGTTTCGCGGCAACGGATTTCCGTCAGCAAACGTCGAACCACGCCGGCGGTGAACGGTGGCCAGCTAGAGATCGGCCTTGGCTCGCCAACGCAACCGAACGGCTTCGCAGTGCTGAGTTTGTCGGGTGGCTACCTAACGTTCGCGTTGCCGACCCCCCAGTTCGGTGCCCCATCGCAACGGATCTGCAGCACCCGGCCTACTAGGTGCTGCTTTTACTCACTCAATGCGCAAGAACACGCATCGCTTAGCGTTCCCATCGCGTCCGACCCCGCGGTGCTGAACGATGGACGCGTGCTCGTCTCGGACAGCGCGGCCTAGCCGAATACGCTCGGCTCTGGCCAAGTCTACCTGCCGAACCAACCGGCGAACGGCGCCCTCCCCCGGCCATTCTACGACAAACGAACA
>JBNMND010000267.1:0-8084 GCA_051274975.1 Planctomycetota bacterium
GACGTTCGACCCCAAGGTCGACCACTTTTTCCGAGGCACGCGAGTCGCGCTGACCGTGCATGCATTGCCGAGTGACGAGCTACTTCTGCACGGTTCGTGGCTAACCAGCGACAGCATAGAGCTGGCCCAAGTCACTATCGGAAAGGGCCAGCCCTTTGTCGGCCTGCCATTCAATCGCACCGCCCATATTTCGTTTGGCGGCAAGGTCAACAACGGCGACGGACTAGTCGTTGCCGCGCGGCGCGAAAGTAAGCAAGGCATGTCGTTCGTCTACGCCGTTCGCGCACGCTACTTGTCGCCACCACCACAACGTGCCAACAACTTATTCGTCTTCCCGGCGACCGCTTGGACCGCCAGCACTCGCACCGGCTGGCCAATGCGAGCGGCATGGTTCGTCGAGGTCAACGACGACGACAACCATCCCCTGATCAGCGAGATGCCTGTGCTGTCCCCGGCCAATCTGGCCACCTTCCTGGCGCCGCAAGCGGAAGGCACTGTGCTAATGGCCGGCAGCACGTTGATCATCAATGACAACGCGGCGGTTTGCGCGCGGGCCGAGACCGCGCTGCGCCAACTAGTTGACGCACAGCTGCGACATGCCGAACTGCGCATCACCCAAACGTCCAAGCACGACCACGTGCCAACCAACATCGTGCAACCGGTGCTAGCGAACATGCAGGCTGAGGCCTTCATTGGCACGGAACGAGCAGTCGTCGGCGACCATGAAGTCGAGATTGCCCAAGAGACCAACATCAACAACCCGATCGTCAAGGTCGTGCGTTCTGGCGTCTGGTCCCGCCTCACCGGCCACGCGATGGCGCGCAACTGGAATATCGAGGGACTGTGGCGATCCGCACAACAACTGCCCGCTCGCTATCGGGTGCAAAGCTCCAAGCCGCCCGTCAACATGCAGCTGCCGGACTACAAGAGTTCGGCGTGGCCATGGGATGGCCCAATCCCGCTCAACACCGTGCAAGAGCTCGCGCCGCACTTCAGTGTGCAGGTCAAGGCCCAGTAGGCGACGTGATCCAGTAGAGCCGCGCGGACTACGCCAGAACGCGTGTCAAGAACGCGCGCACGGTCATGATCTCCTCGAGGTTGACGCTGTGCGGGATTGGGTACGAGTGGTACTCGACCGAGTAGCCGCGCTGCTGCAACTCATCGCGCGCCGCTTCGCCGCGCTCGATGGGAACCATCGGATCAAGGCTGCCGTGCGCCTGCAAGATGGGCACATCCTTGTTGGCCTGTGACGCTTCCTGGTCGAGCGATTCGGCAACGACCATGTAGGTCGACAACGCGATCACGCCAGCAAGTCGCTGCTCGTTGCGAAGCGCCTGGAATAGCGCCACCGCACCACCCTGCGAGAACCCCGCCAGCACGATGCGGTTCCACGGCACACCACGTTCGTGCTCAGCTTGCATCAACGCAGCAACCTGAGCCGCCGAACGGCGTACCCCCACCTCATCGTGATGGCGCTGCAGATCGACTTCCGAAATATCGTACCAGGCAGGCATCACCATGCCGCCGTTCAGGGTCACCGGTATCGACGGCGCATGCGGCAGCACGAAGCGAACCCCGAGTTCGTCCGGTAACGACAACTCCGGCACGATCGAAGCAAAGTCATGGCCGTCGGCACCGAGGCCATGCAGCCATACGACGGACGATCGCACGGGGCCTTTGGGGTCGATAGTAACGGCAGGCAGAAGCTCAGACATGGCGGCGATCGTGCGGCGACCGAAGCGTTCCGACAAGCGAAGTTCTGTGCGTTTTCGTCTCACCCTGAGGCGAGCCACGGCCGTCACTCCAGCATCGCACCGGTGCGCCCGATGAGAGGCCGGAGAAGAAATGCGCCGATCCATGATGATTCTCAGCTGCCTGGCTCTGACAGCCTGCGGCCCCAAGAGCAAGTTCCACGACTACACGACTCCCGAGCGTGCGGCTCGGAGCTTCATTGAAGCCGGCCGCGTCGGCGATTCGGGCAGCGTGCGCCAATCGGTGGTTGCCAAAGAACGCGATTCGTGTGGCAGCGTCGACTACAAAGACATCGGCGAGTATTCGATCACGCTCGCGAGTCTAATGGAAGACGACAGCGCCGTGGTCACGTTGCAGTCAGGCACCCTCAAGGCACCGATTGCCTGCCGCATGGAGAAGGGCGAATGGAAGGTCACCATTCGCGGCACGCTCGATTGCATGCAGAAGAACTTCAAAGACCTGATGGCGTCCGCGCCGCGCTAGCGCGACGCGCTTTGCGATCCGCCAGCGGCCCCGTGGTCATCGCTAGCGACCAGTACGCGTGGCATGCGGCGCGGCTCCGGCGACGTACACTGGAGATCCCAGCGCCGGTGGCAACAACAGTTCCACCACGACCACGGCCCACACGACGCGTCGCGGACCGGTCTATGCGAGTCGCGCGAAAATGCAGTCGATGACGAACGCAACCAGCAGCAACGGCAAGTTCTACAAACTGCCGAGCAACCCAACGTCACACCAACCAGCTAGCAAATCGTTCACCGCGCCTCCTCCTCATCGAGGTCGCGCAGGGTGCGGCGCAACTCTTCGCGGTCGCGCTTGTTCAGTTTCTCGTCCTTGGCGAGATGATGCAGTAGCCCGCCAATGGTGCCTTCGAACGCGCGATCGAGCAGCCCACGGAACGCGGTGCGCGTCGCACTCTCCTTACTCACCAACGGACGGAACCAATCCGTCTTGCCGCGGCGTTCGCTGGCAACGGCTTCCTTGCCCTGCAAGCGGGTCAGCAGTGTCTTGACGGTCGTGTAGGCCCAGTCTGCTTCATCGGCGACTCGGTCCAGCACGTCGCGCGCGGTCGCCGGGGCTTGTGCCCACAGCGCCCGCATGACGATCCATTCGGAGTCACTGAGCTTCATGCGACCGACCTACTACACTTGTAGTTTTCAGTCAAGAGCACGCTCCGGGATCTGGCTCCGAACCACAATCGCGGCTCGCATTCGTCGCCAGCCACAGAGCTCCGATCACGCCCCAGGGCGCTCGCTTTGGCACTGTTGCCGCTGTCCCTGCTGGCCGCAGCACTGTTCTGAACTGGCCCGATAATGACATCGGATCAGGCAGTAACGACCAAATCGACCTGTTGCCGGTGATCCGAGATCCCTCCTGATCGCCTTCGCATCGCCATTTGGGGCCCCCGAACTCTGGATCGCGGCACTCATCGCGGGCTTACTCGAATGCGGCGGCTACGTCGCGACCAGACGTCTGCGGCCACAAGACCTATGTGGTCTGCTTGCCATCCTGATGACACGGAACGGCGTGCAATGACTCGGTCCAGGCGCAGTCTTGCGCGCATGTCGTCGGCAGCGATGCCAACACAGGGTGCAATTGTGGTCGGCCCGCGACCATTCACCCGTAAGCTCCCCCACCATGCTAGTCCCCCACGCATTTGGCGCAGGCCGCAGTTCATGAGCAAAGATTTCGCTTCGTTGGGCGTCACCCCAACCATCCTGAAGGCATTGGCCGCCAGGGGTTACGAGACACCGACGCCTATCCAGGCCGGATCAATCCCGCACCTGCTCGACGGCGCCGACTTGTTGGGCATCGCCCAAACCGGCACCGGCAAGACCGCCGCGTTCGCGATCCCGATCCTGCAGGTTCTGCACGAAGAGAACGAGCGCCCGCGTGCCACCATGCCGCGCGCCTTGGTCATGGCACCGACTCGCGAGTTGGCCATCCAGATCAAGGATGCCTTCATTGATTATGGTCAGGGGCTGGGACTGAAGGTCGCGATCGTCTTCGGCGGTGTCGGCCAGACGCCGCAAGTGAAGGCGCTGAAAGCCGGCGTCGACATCCTGGTTGCGACGCCAGGCCGTTTGTTGGACTTGATGTCACAGGGTCACTGCAAGCTGTCCGACGTCGACATCCTGGTGCTTGACGAAGCCGACCGCATGCTCGACATGGGCTTCCTGCCCGACGTGCGACGCATCATGCAGAAGTTGCCGCGAGATCGGCAATCGCTGCTGTTCTCGGCGACAATGCCGAAGGACATCACGACACTCGCCAACAAGATCCTCTACGAGCCGGTTCGTGTCGAAGTCACGCCGCCCGCGGCGACGGCCGACCGCGTCGAGCAATCGATCTACCACGTGCAGAAAGCGCGCAAGCGTGACCTGCTGGTCAAGCTGCTCGACGACCCGGCATTCGCCCGCACGCTGGTATTCACGCGCACCAAGCATGGTGCCGACCGCGTCGTGAAGCACTTGATCAAGCAAGAGATCAAGAGCCACGCGATCCACGGCAACAAGTCGCAGGGCGCTCGTGAGCGCGCTCTCGGTGAGTTCCGCAGCGGCAAGGCGACGGTGTTGGTCGCGACCGACATCGCGGCGCGCGGCATCGACGTGCCGGAGATCACACACGTGATCAACTTCGACCTACCCAACATTCCAGAGAGCTACGTGCACCGCATCGGCCGCACGGCACGCGCTGGTCGAGCCGGCATCGCGATTTCGTTCTGCGATGAAGGCGAGAACGAGTTCCTGCGCGACATCCAGAAGCTGATCAAGCAACGCATCCCGACGAAGCGCATCCAGGACATCGGCAAGACCGGCGGCAAGCCTGACGATCAAGAAGAGAAGCCGGCTGCTGCCGAACGCGAAGAGAACGGCGATCGCACGCGCGAACGCTTGCGCCCCGATCCGCGTCATGCGCCGGGACCATATGCCAACTCCGATGAAGTGCGCTTGCGTGCACCGCGACGCCGCGAAGAGGAAACTACCGGACGCCGTCGCGGCGAAGCCCGACCTGGCGGCCATACCGTCAAGAGGCCCAGCAAGAAGGGCGCGCACCAGAAGGAGCATCATGCTCCATCTGGCAAGGGACCACGTGCGGCTGGCGGCAAGGCTGGCCCTAGTAAGGCCGGCGGCGGCACCAAACACGGACCGGCAGCGCGCAAGAAGGCCGCGAAGAAGGCGGGCAAGCGTTCGCCACAAGCGCGTCGGTAGACTCACGATGCCGGCGAGTCGTTAACATTTTCGACTCGCCGGCGTCCCGCAGGTTCGTGCGCCCCGTGTATTACTAGCCCTTGCCGCATGCAGCCCGTTCGCGACCGACGAACGCAGGCCGGACATGCACCCCGCCTCACTGCCGGACATTCGGCACGGCCACCGCATCGAGCCATCGCGCCGGAACGCTAACTACTGCCAGCGGGTCGCCGACAAGGTGCTGACCCCGGAATTGGGCGCCACCAACCACAGGCCATCCGTAGCCTTTTGGGGGACGGTCACGACGGGTGCGTCCAGAACCTGCGCGCCCAGGGCGCTGCAAGCAAACAGAACGGTGAGCAATCGCATGTGTGGATACTCGGTTCTGAAGTGTCGCCAACTGGCGCGGCAAGATGACGATGAGAGGCGCTGCGATCGCGGCGCCACTCTTCGGCAACGAGGACCGGATCGAAGTGCTCACCGAAAGGTAGGATTTGCCCTCGAGCTTGATTCGAAAGATCGCAACCAGTCGACAGCCCGCAACGAGTTCCCGGGCATGTGGCTCGAACCTGGTGCGTGACCCTGGCTACGCGACACCGCACCTGTGTTGCCGCCGCCAGTGCGCTAACGTGCCCACATGACTGCCACCGCCCGCTGCGTGTTGTTCGGCTTGCTAGCAATCCTGCTTGCGGAGCAGTCCCAGGCGCAAGCAGCCTACCCGATGGGCAGACACCGCATGGCCTTGATCACACCCGGTGGTGATCTGCCGTTCGGCATGTCACTCGAAGGCGATGGCAAAGGCAACCTTGAGGTATTCATCATCAATGGCGACGAACGCATTCAGGTTCCTGAAGTCACTGATACCAAGCAGCTCGTGCTGCGGTTCCCCCACTACGACTCTGAGCTGCGACTCAACCTTGATCAGGGCAATCCCAGAATCACTGGAGAATGGATCAAGCGGCGCGGCAAGGGCAAGGAAACTCGCATGCGCGTCGAGAGCCGCCGACTCGGTCAGCGCTTTGACATCCTGAAGAAGGCGGGCGATGCGGTGCGCTGGCCAGTCGGTAACTATCGCGTCGCGTTTGGCAAGAGCAAGGATCCGGCCGTCGGTCAGTTTGCGATCACCACGGATGCGACGGCCAACTGCCGTGGCACGTTCTTGACGACGCTTGGTGACTACCGCTTCCTCGCCGGCAACAGCAATGGACAGGTCATGCGGTTGTCGTGCTTCGACGGCGCGCATGCCTTCCTGTTCCACGCGGACCGACAGAAGGACGATTCACTCAAGGGTGACTTCTGGTCGTCAGACAGTTGGCACGAGCCGTGGACCGCCACTGCCGACGCCAAAGCCGAACTTCCCGATGGCTGGAATCTGACCAAGTGGCGCAAGGGTGCCGACCTCGGCCGCGGCAAGTATCGCGACCTCGAGGGCAAGTCGCGCTCACTGATGGAACAGCCTTACGCCGGCAAGCCGCGGATCATCGAGGTGTTCGGATCGTGGTGCCCGAACTGCCACGACCACGGTGAATACATGGCCGAACTGCATCGCCGCTACGCTGACAAAGGGTTGCAGGTGATCGGCCTGGCGTTCGAGCACGACGAAGACTTCGCGCGCAGTGTGCGGCAGGTGAAGACGTTCGTGAAAAGGCACGGTGCGACGTTCCCAATTCTGATCGCGGGACTATCGAACAAGTCGAAGGCCAGCGAATCGCTTGGGCTCGTCGACAAGGTGCGTTCGTTTCCAACGACCATCTTCGTCGACAAGAACGACAAGGTGCGCGGCATCTACCAAGGTTGGTCGGGACCTGCGACCGGTGATGTGCACACGCGGTTGCGGCAGCGTTTCGAGGCTTTGATCGAAACCATGCTGCGCGAATGAGAGTCGCTACTTGCCGACGTCGATCTTTAGCTCAGCGGTGAAGGTACAATCGTTGCCTGGATTGCGGCCGGTGAAGGTGCAGTCAGCATCCGTCACGATCAACTGCCACTTCGAACCGCGGGCAACCTGGTGCTGCATCCAGACGACGCCCTTCTGCGCGGAGAAGCCGCGATGCACCATCGTGCCATCTGCTTGCTGCAGTTCGTAGTGCACCCCATTGTCGCCAGAATCTTGGTAGCCGTGACCGAGGCCAATGCGCAACCACGCGAGGTTCTTGGCGTCGCCGGCATCGCCCGGAATCGCAATCTCCAGTTCCGCGCGCCTCGTGTCCTTAGCAATGCCAAAGCTCTTTTTGGGCACTAGCACCGTGGCCGCAAACGCTCCGCCACTGTGCGTCGGCTGCCGATCGTCGGTCGTCAACAACAATGGATGCCCGACAAGTCCGCCCAGCCCCCCGAAGTCCGTCACGCGCAGCACGAACGTATTGTCCGCGCCGAACTGCAACGACGAGTTGGCGAGATGGAGGTTGGTGCGCTGCGCCCACGTGCTTTCGCTCTTACTGCCGGCCTCGTGAACCTTCTCACCGTTGACGTAGAGCGCATACATATCGGCAATGCCAGCGATGACGAACTGCACCGTGCGGTTGCGCCACGACTCCGGCACAAAGACCCTCTTGCGCAAGAATACGACGCCATCGATATCCGCGTGGCCCTGTCGCTCCCATGCATCGCCAGCTGAGATCGTCGGCCACTTGCGGTCGTCGAAGTCGGCCCCGAGATAGCCGAGCTTGTCTCCGTTCGTTTCCCCGTCCGGCATCATGCGCCACAGATGCGCCATGTTGCGTGCACTGGGATCGGACCTGTCATGAATCGCTATCTCGGCGAGTATCGGAAAGTGATCCGATGCAACCCGACCCTGCCACTCGTGTGGGACGACGGCGTGCTGCAAGACGCGGACGGCGTTCTTGACGAAGATGTAGTCGATGCGCGAGCCGATGAACGCCGGATCCCAACCGCTCCACGTGCCGTGCGGGCCGAAGTCATGCTCGGTCCAAACTCGCGCGTCGAGCAGTGGCCCAGCCGCCTTCGGCTCCACCGGCAACGTGGTCAACGCGGCGTATGGCGCCGAGAAACCATCGCAGTTCAAGTCCCCCATCAACACCACAGGATGCGAGCCTGCGATGTCGTGGATCTGTCGGCGCACCAACTCCGCGCTGCGCTTGCGAGCGTTCGCCGACTGATGATCGAAATGCGTGTTGAACA
>JBNMND010000268.1:0-8072 GCA_051274975.1 Planctomycetota bacterium
CTCACCTTGATCCGCTGCGCCAACGCACCGCACGCCCGTCGCCGTTCCGCCTGCTCTTGCCACGAATCCGTGTACGGTACCCGGTACAAACCGCCAATCGGTTCGGCTGCCGCAATCTGTAGTTTGTACCTGGTACCGTACACAGATTCCGCACGTGTTCCGGTGTCACCGTGTGGCTAGTCTGGCTCGCAGTGCAAAGCTTCGTCGGTGATCTCGCAGAACGTGTTCTCGGTGGCATGTCCCCGATCGTCATTGGCCTCGACCCGAGGCTGTCCGCGTTCCCGGAGCAACTGATGCGCGGGGCGGCGCCGGCGGCGCGCATGGTGGCGTTCTACGGGGAGGCACTCCCGGTGATCGCCAAGCATGCGCCGGCAGTCAAACCCAACATCGCCTTCTTCGAGTGCTACGGGTCCGATGGTTATCGCGCCTACGAAGAGGTCTGCCGGATGGCGCACGAGGTAGGGCTGCTGATCGTGGGCGACGTCAAGCGCGGCGACATTGGCAGCACGGCAGAAGCCTATGCCGAGGGTCACTTCCGCATCGCTGACTCGCTAACCCTTCATCCCTACTTGGGTAATGACTCGGTGGCGCCATTCTTGAAGTGGTGCCCGCCAGAGCAGGGCGGCCGCGGCGTGTTCGTGTTGGTCCGCACCAGCAACCCGGGCGCCAAGGACTTCCAGGATTTGCGAATCGGTGACGAACCGCTTTGTGATGTGGTTGCCAAGGCCGTCAACCAGTGGGGCAGCGCCCTGCCTCAAGAGCACGGCTACCACGCGGTCGGCGCGGTGGTCGGCGCAACCTGGCCTGAAGAGCTCGCGCGCCTGCGCAAGCTACTTCCCAACTCCTGGCTGTTGCTGCCCGGCGTTGGAGCGCAAGGGGGCAAGGTCCAAGATCTGGCCGCCGCATTCGACGAACGAGGCCTCGGCGCACTGGTCAACCAGAGCCGCGGCGTCATGCAGTGTTTTGCCCCGGCACAAACTGACTGGCTCGATCGTATCGACCAGGCGTGTGCCACCTTCGCCGCCGAATGTCGGGCAGTGGCCGTTCCCAATCGGTGAATCCGAATAGAGCTGAATCTTTGACCTCGACCCTGCGCCACATCTCGTTCCGCCGCCTTGGCACCTCTGCCGTTCACCAGCGTTTCCTGGAGGATGACAGAGATCTCAGTAGCTATCTGGGTATGCGTTCGAAGTCGGTAGAAGAACTGCTCAAGCGGGCGCCGACCGGTGCGCCGCGCGTCATCCCACGTGACCAGTTGGTCGAGTCGCTGAGCGCCTACGCCAAGCGCCACGACGCGCCACCCGAGGTCTTCGCCAACGCCGAAGCACTTCTCGATCCGGATACGCATGTCATCGTCACCGGCCAACAGCCGGGCTTGTTTGGTGGACCGCTGTTCTGCCTGCATAAAGCAGCGACGGCGATTCGACTGTGCAAGGAGATCAAAGAGCAAGGTGGGCCGCGCTGCGTGCCGCTGTTCTGGAACCACTCGGACGATCACGACCTCGAAGAAGGCAACCGCGCGTTCTTCGTCAACCAACAACAGGAAGTGCAACGCTTCCGCCTCGACATCACGCGGCACAACGAATCGCTGCGTAAGATCCATGTCGGTCGCGACGTCGAGCGCCTGCTCGAAGAGATCGCGCCGCTGTTGCCGGATACCGAGTTCCACGAGCACTTGATGAGTGTGCTCAAGCCGAAGCATCCCGACGAAGCGATGGGCGATCTGCAGGCGCGCTTGATGTTCGAAGTGTTCGGCAAGCACGGCTTGTTGGTGATCGAACCGCGTGACCTGCCGGAGTGTGCGTTCGAACCGCTGAAGAAGTGGTGGAGCAAGTCCGACGAGATCCGCACCAAAGTCACGCAAACCTGCGACGACCTGACCGACCTCGGCGTCGACATCACGCTCGATCCGAGTGCGACGATGATGTTCGCTATGAGTGGTGATCGCCGCGAGCCGCTGGCCGATGGCGAAGAAGTAGCCGACCACCGCAACATGTCACCGGGTGTTCTGCTGCGACCGCTGTGGCAAGACGCGTGCTTGCCAACGATCGGCTTCGTGGTTGGTCCGGGCGAGCTCAGTTACCTCGCAGCGGTCGCGCCGCTCTATCGCTTCCTGGGTGTGCCGCAACCGGTGTTCGTGCCTCGCTCGTCGCTGACCTTGGTCGAACCTTCGATGCAGCGGTTGATGTCGCGGTTCTCGCTCGACCTGCCAGAACTCGACGACACGCCGGAGAAGCTCGCTGAACGCTTGTTGCAGGACGACAACGGCGAAGGCGATATCGAAGACAAGGTCGAGAGCATCAAGATGAAGCTGCGCAGCGAACTCGATGCCGTTGAGAAAATCCTCAAGACCATCGATGCATCGATGGTCGGCGCCCTCGACCGCGCACGCACCAAGACCAGCGAAGAACTCGAACGCCTACAGACCAAGGTTCGCAACGCGCGCCAGAACCGCGAAGGCACCGGCATCAAGCAACTACGCCGCCTTTGCAACTCACTGCGTCCGCGCAGTCGCGTGCAAGAACGTGTGTTTGGCCCGATCAGCTACCTCAACTCGTACGGCCCGCGTTTAGCCGAAGAGTTGATCGGCGCAGCAGACCCGTTCGTCATCGAACACGGAGTGCTCGAGCTATGAAATCGGTAGCGGAGCCAGCGCAGCTACCTGCGTGCGACGTCTTGGCGTTCGGGCCGCACCCCGACGACATCGAGATCGCCTGTGGTGGCACGTTGTTGTTACTGCAGCAGAAGGGAACGACTGTCGCGCTGGTCGATTGCACGCGCGGCGAGATGGGTTCGCGCGGCACCGTCGAAGACCGCGATCGCGAAGCCGAAGCTGCTGGCAACGCGTTGGGCGTCGCCGCGCGCTGTAACCTCGGCTTGCCGGACACCGGCATCCGCACCGATGACGAAGCGACCAACCGCGTCGTCGCCGCGATCCGCGCGGTGCAACCCAAGTTGATCTTCGCGCCGCACTCGCGCGACGTGCATCCCGATCACAGCAACGCCGCCGAACTGATCGGTCGCGCACACTTCTTGTCGGGACTGCGCAACTACCAACCGAGCCTCGGCAAACCGCACCGCGCCCGCACGCTGCTTCGCTACCCCGGCAACCAACCGATCGAGCCAACGTTCGTCGTAGACATCAGTGACTTCGCCGAGAAGAAGGCTGAAGTCGTGAGTTGCTACGCGTCGCAGCTAAGCCCGTCGGACATACAGCACCTGACGCAAGGACTCGACCTGCTCGAGCGCACCATCGTGCGCGAGCAAGCAACGGGCACAATGATCGCGGTGCGCGCCGGCGAAGGGTTCTGGCACGACGGGCCATTGGCAGCCGGTGATTTGAGCTGGTTGCTGGGTTAAATCAGCGACCCAACGAGACCACAGCGCACGCGATCAACTCGTGACACGACGCCTCATCCGGTAGCGATGCAGTTCGACCCCACGCGCTTCAACCACCTCGCGCCGTTCGACCTCATACCCCTGCCGCTCAAAGAACGGCCGCGCGACTTCACTCGACTCCGTGAACAGCTCGTGCACCCCCTTCTCGGCCAACCGCCGCTCCGCTTCCTTGTGCAACTGCGCCGCTACGCCCTTGCGCGCATGAGCCGGGTGCGTGAACAGCACATCGACGTGGCCGTCGTCCTCGTAGCCGACCATGCCGAACAGTTCACCTTCCAGATCGGCCAGCAACAGGTTCTGGCCAGCGATCTTGCGGCCCCAGTGCTCCAGATCGGGCGGATCGGGCGCCCAAACCTGGAGCTGACGGTCGTCGTAGGCATCGGCGGCGAGCCCGCGAACGGACGCAGTGAACAGCGCAACCACCGCTTCGAGATCGGTAGGGCGAAACTCGCGGATATGCATGGGGGTGATCTTGCCAACATTGGCCCCCAAATGAAGCCAACAGAAGGATTGGCCTCGCGCCATTGGCATCACTGGGCGAACATGCCGGCTGGGAGCACCATATGAAGCGCATCGCGGTCATTAATCAGAAAGGTGGCGTCGGCAAGACGACCACGACGGTCAATTTGGGCGCAGCCCTGGCACATCACGGGCAGCGCACACTGCTGCTCGACCTGGACCCCCAGGCGAACATGACCGTGCACGTCGACAAACGGCCGGATATGGAAAGCAACACGCTGACCAACCTGCTGATCGACGACACGCCATTGCCGGACCTCGTACAGACCACGGGGATGCCAAACCTGTTCGTTGTGCCGAGTGACACATCGCTCGCCGGCGTCGAGCAGGTGCTCGCCAACCGAATTGGTCGCGAGACGATCCTTCGCCGCGCGCTCGACAAGGGCAAGGCTGAGGAGAACTTCGACTTCGTGCTGTTCGATTGCCCACCGTCGCTCGGTGTGCTCAGCGCCAACGCGCTGGTGGCCGCCGACTGGGTCGTCATCCCGATGCAGGCGGAGTATCTGTCGCTGCAAGGCATGGCCAAGCTGCTCGAAGTCATTGACCTCGTGCAGACCCAGCTCAACCCCAATCTGAAGATCGCGTGCGTGCTGCCGTGCATGCTCGACTCGCGCACCAACCTATCAATGGAAGTGCTCGCCGAGATCAAAGAGCACTTCGGCGACCTGCTAACCAAGTCGCGCATCCGCAACAACGTCAAGTTGGCCGAAGCGCCGAGCTTTGGTCGTTCAATCTTCGAGCACGCACCGGAAAGCAACGGTGCCCAGGACTACGCGGCGTTCGCGATCGAGTTCATGCAAAAGATCGGCATGGACGATGTCGCGGCGGCGGCTCTTGCGGCGTTGGAAGACGACGAAGAGGAAGAGGAGTTCGAGGAAGAGGAAGAACTCGAAGAAGAGGTCGAGGAGTTCGAAGGCGAGCTCGAAGAAGAGGTCGAGGAGTTCGAAGACGAGGACGACGAACTCGAAGTCGAAGAGGCCGAAGTCGTAGCGTCCAAACAACACGTCGCGGTTGCCGCGGATGAGACGGTAGCTAAAGATGTCGCAGCCACGACTTCTGAGGATACGCCACTCGAAGATCCCGAACTCGTCGAACGATCGGACGAGCCACCGGCAGCAGCCGAAGCTTCCGCCGACGCATAGCAACGCGCAATGCTGCCTGATGGCACGCCACCTGCAGTCGTAAACGAACCGGCAATGACCACATCGCCGTTGTCTGCGACTTCGAGTTCGCGCACGGGGCCGTTGACTCCAGACAGCGATCACCTGGCTGCCACTCGAGTTGGCACTGACCGACAAGTGGTGCGATCGCAGCGACAAGCAGTCCGGGTGCAGCGATGGCGCTTCGAAGTATTCGGTGGCTCAACGAAACCTCTCTCAGTGTGGGGGTGACTAGACGGGCCCGGTAGCCGCGCCAAGACGCCCGGCAACCATTACGCGGTGATCATGCACAACCAGCAAGAGGCCCTTAATGTCGGGGTAGCGCATTGCCGATAGCACTGGAGCAATGGCATCGAACGACCGTGATCTCAATAAGCTGAATTCACTGTTGAGCCAGTGCCTCGGCCGAATCAATGAAGAGGCCTTCCGCATGCAAGAGAAGGGAGAAGATGTCGACTTCGATACCGGCGATCGCCTCGAAGATGAGACTGGGACGCTGCAAGAACTGATCGAGTCGATGCTGGTTGTTGAGCTGGACCAAGATGAGACAAACATCAACCAGGTCGTGACCCGCGTCGCTGAGGCCTGCCTGCAGGAAGTGGCCGTGCCGATCGTGCTGCGCCAGACGCTTACCACGGAGTCATCCTTGGTCGTCGCCCCGGCCGCGCTCGTGAACGTCGCAGTGCAACGCGCGATGGTATTGGCCGTGACGCCCCTTGGTCCCGGCGATGAACTGCGCCTGACCACCCGAGTGGATAGCGGTTCGGTTCTGTTCGAGATCGAGAGCCTTGGCAGCCACAGCGACGACAACGCTGGCGATCACGCCGAGACGTTGCGTGAGTTCGTCAAGGAGCTCGGCGGTACCTTCCAGCTGCGCCGGAAAGCCCGAGACCTGTTCTTGGTGCTCGAACTGCCACAAGTGATGGCGACGGATCGAAGCGAATCACTGTGATTCGCGTAGGATCCGCACCATGCGGATCGGCATCGTCTGTTACCCAACTGTCGGCGGAAGTGGCGTGGTCGCCACCGAGATGGCCATGGCCCTCGCAGCGCGCGGGCACGAACTCCACCTGCTGAGCTATGACCGCCCAGGTCGTTTGCGCGGCGGCATTCCGGGCTTGCGCTTCCATGAAGTAGCAGTGACCGCTTACCCGCTATTTCGCTACCCTCCGTACGATTTAGCATTGGCAACACGCATGTTAGAAGTGCGTGAGGAAGCGAACATTGACCTCTTCCATGTTCATTACGCTATTCCGCATGCGGTAAGTGCCTTCCTCGCGCGCAGCATGTGTGGCGGCTCCCTGAAGTTCGTGACGACGCTGCACGGCACGGACATCACGGTCGTCGGCAGTGACCGCGCCTACCTGCGGCCGACCCGATTCGCGCTAGAGCAATCGGACGCCGTAACTTCGGTCAGTCAGTACCTCGCCGACGAAACCCACCTGATGTTCGGGGTGAAGAAGCACATCGACGTGGTGCACAACTTCGTCGACACAGAGCGGTTCAAGCCGACCGACCACAAGCCATGGCACCAACGGGAGGACGGCGAGCGGATTATCGTGCACGCGTCCAACTTCCGTCCGGTCAAGCGAGTCGCCGACGTCGTGCGAGCCTTCGCCACCATCCAGGAGCAAATGCCGGCCCGGCTACTGCTGCTGGGCGACGGTCCCGACCGGGAACACGCCCTCGCAGTCGCCGCGGACTTGGGCTGCCAGCATCGGGTCGAGCACCTGGGCATGCGCGACGACCTCGAGCAAGTGTTGCCGACGGCGGATCTATTCTTATCGGCTTCACAGACCGAGAGTTTCGGCCTATCTATGTTGGAAGCCATGAGTTGTGGCGTGCCGTGCGTCAGCACTGCTGTCGGTGGTGTCAGCGAGGTCATTGGCAGCACCGGCACCTTGGTTCCGTTCTCGGAGCCGGAGCTGATGGCCAAGGCGGCGATCGAACTGCTTACCAACCCCGAGTTGCATACCAGCCAGTCAGTCGCAGCCCGCAAGCGCGCTATCGAGTGCTTTTCCACCGACCGAATCGTCGCCCAATACGAGTCCATCTACGAACGTGTGCTTAGTTGAGCGACATGCTTAAGGGTCCATGGTTCTGCGACTTCAACGCGGGCGCCCCCGTGCTGCCTGAAGTCTTAGCTGAGTTCGTTGCGACCGAAGAGCGCTGCCCAGCCAACCCGGCGAGCACGCATGCGGCTGGCCGGCGGGCGCGCGGCGTCCTGGAACAAGCCCGCGAGCGCATTGCTAACTTGTTCGAATTGCCCGCTGGAGACGTCGTGTTCACAAGTGGTGGAACCGAAGCCGCCAACATGGCAGTGCGCGGTTTGGGCGATGCAAGCCTGCCGGTTCTAGTTGGCGATGTAGAGCATCCCGCGGTGCGTGAATCGGCCGAGTGGCGCGGCACTTGCAAGTGGGACATCGATGCTGATGGCACGGCCATTGTCACCGCTCCGACGCAGGCAATCGGTCTTGTTTGTCTCGTTCATGCGCAGAGCGAACTCGGCACGCTGCAAGACATCGAAGCAGCAATCGAAGTTGCGCGTAATTGTGATGTACCAGTTGTCATTGATGCCGCCCAAACTCTCGGCCGTGTTGGCATTCGCGAACTCATCGCCAGTGATGCCATAGTCGCTCTGTCGCCTCACAAAGCTGGCGGCCTACGGGGACACGGAGTGCTTCTCGGTCGTCGCTTAGAAAGCAAGCTGCAGCCTCTCATGCTAGGGGGCGGACAAGAGTTTGGTCTTCGGCCTGGCACGCAGAGCCCGTCGCTTGCGGCTGCGAATTCTCTAGCGATCGAACTTGCAATCACCGAACAGCCGCAACGCGCGCTCATAATGGCACGCAATCGCAAAGCGTTCCTGGAGGGGCTGGAAGGCCGTTCGTGCCCGTTTAGAGTATTGACGCCGTTGGCCAATAGTGTCCCAAACACCGTGATGCTGTGCTTCGACGGCGTCGAAGGGCGCAACTTGCTACCGGCTTTGGATCTCGC
>JBNMND010000269.1:0-8043 GCA_051274975.1 Planctomycetota bacterium
TCAGGCGGCGTGCATTGCGGTAGCCTCCACAGCGTTGCCAGAGAATCTCTGCTGGCAACGCGAGAACAGACCAATGGCACTGCGCATCGCGATCGTCGGTCCCGGCCGCGTAGGCATCGCCTTCGCTCGTCGCTTCGTGCGTGCAGGTGTGCATGTGCTCGGTTTCGTCGGTCGTGACCGCGCGCGCACCGAGTCCTGCATCGAGGGCCTCGACGTTGATCTATCCAAGTTCGGGCAACTCAAGCCCGATCAAGCGAAGCCCGATCAAGCGAAGCTTAGGGTGCTGACTTGGCCGGACGTGCATACCGCCCACGTGGTCATCTTCGCAGTCGGCGACGAACAACTGTCCTCGGCAATTGAAGCCGCCGTCGCGGTTGGCGGCCGTCCCTGCAGTTTGTGGTTGCACACCAGCGGCCGCCACGGCCTCGACGTGTTTGCGAAGGCGCAATCACTCGGTGTGCGCATCGGCGCGTTGCATCCGTTGTTGCCGTTCTCCGGATCGGTAGAGACGCAATCGATGCAAGGAGCATTGGCTTTGTTGCTCGGCGAGCCGCGCAGTCTGCGGCTCTTGCACCGCCTTTGCGCGCAGCTCGAGCTGCAACCGATCGTTTGTGCAGCTATCGGGGCAGCCGAAGGCGGCGTCTCCAATCACAATCGCCCGCTCTATCACGCCGCGTGTGCCCTGGCAGCCAATGGCGCGACCTCGCTGTTTGGTCTCGCCAGCGATCTGTTGCAGCGTGCCGGTGGCATTGCCAGCGAGGACTGCGATCGCATCGTGGCCTCGTTGATGCACGCCGCCGCCGCCGCTTCCGAGCAACACGGTGCGGGCAAGGCGCTGTCGGGGCCGGTTCGACGAGGCGATGCCCAGACCGTGGCCGCTCATCTGATTGCGCTGAACGCCGAGGCTAAGACGGCTGTGCCCGCGTATGTTGCCCTGATGAACGGCGCCCTGCTGCTGGCTCGCGATCAAGGACTTGCGCCTGTCGATTGCGAACGCATCGCCAGCGCGCTTTCGTTGCTGCGCCCTTCCTCCTGAACATTCGTCCCATGGCCAAGATCATTGCCAGCGTGCTTGCCCGTTCGCGCGGCCAGGTGCTGATGCAAGCCCATAAGGCGGCCATGCTGGGCGCGGATTGGATCGAACTGCGCCTCGACGTCTGGCCGATGCAAGAAAGCCTCGAGCCGGTGATCGAAGCGATTCGGTTGCCGGTGCTAGTTGCGTGCCGCACGCCCGAGGATGGTGGCAGTTACCGCGGCACGTTGACCGCGCGTCGCGAATTGTTGACGCACGCGCTGCACGCCGGTGCGCAGGGACTCGACCTCGAGCAGTGGGAAACCTGGTCGCCATCCGCCGGTCGCACGGGATTGAAGCTACGCATTCGTTCATTCCACAGCTTCACGGGGGTGCCCAAGGACCTGCATCGCATTCGCGATGAGTTGTCGACGCCTGGCACCGTGGTCAAGTTGGTGGTCACGGCACACGACTTGGCGGACGCCGCGCCGGTGATCGAGTTGCTGCAAGACACCGACCAATCCGAGCAGCCGACCGTTGCCTTCGCGATGGGGCGCACGGCGTGGCCCACTCGGATCATGGCAGCAGCCATGGGGGCGCCGCTCGTCTACGGCAGCATCGATCCCCAAGAAGGAACTGTGCCGGATCAGCCTTCGATCGCGCTGCTGTCGCAACTGTATCGAGTCGCATCGTTGCGGCCGGAGACCAAATGGTATGGCCTGCTAGGCAGACCGGCGATGCACTCGCTGGGTCCGTGGCTGCACAACCGCGCGTTCCGTCGTCTCGATCACGACGCTGTCTATCTGCCGTTGGAAACGTCGCGTCCCGAAGCGGTGCTAGCGATGATGCCACAGGACCGCTTGGCAGGCGTTTCGGTGACGGCGCCGCACAAAGAACGCATGCTCTCAGCCTGCCTGCATGTCAGTGACGAGGCCGCTGCCGTTGGGGTCGTCAATACCATGGTCGCCGCCGATGGCGGTGGCTGGCAAGGCTACAACACCGACGTGCTTGGCGTACGTGAGGCACTGCAGCACGCGGGCGCCATCGATGGTGACGGTCTGAATGCTGTCGTGATCGGTTCTGGTGGTGCTGCTCGCGCGGGCGCCTACGCGCTGCTGCAGCTTGGCTTCACGGTTACGATGTTGGCGCGCTCGCACGAGCCGGTGCGCAAGTTCGCTGACACCTATCGCATCAGTCTCGGCAGTCTCAGCGAATCCGTGATAGCCGAACGTAATCCGAAGATCATTGTGCACGCGACGCCCGTGGGCACTCAGGGCCGGGACGATGGCGAACGGCTGCTGCCAGGCTATACACCGCCGCCCGGCACGATTGTGCACGATATGGTTTACCAACCAGTGCGCACCAAACTGCTCGACGATTGCCTCGCGGCTGGTGCCGTGGTCGTTCCCGGCGTCGAGATGTTCTTGCGGCAAGCGCGCGCGCAAGTGCGATTGTTCACTGGCAAGGACTTGTCGGAAGACGTGCTACGCTCGTTCCTGGCCGGCTCGACCGCGTCCGCGCGCATGTAGAGCCGTTACTGGCACGGCGCTCCAGCGCCTGGCCATTGCACTCACTGTCGTCGGCGAATAGACCGTTCGTGTGCAATTGCTGCTGTTGCGATCGATTCTTTGGGTTTGCGTGTCGTCCGTGGCGATGGCGCAAAGTGATCTGTTGTCGATCGCCGATTCGTTTCGCGCTTCCGAGGTGCAGGTCGACGGCCACAGTTATCCGTATCGCTTGCTCGAACCGCTGCCATTGCAGCGGAGCCAACAGCGACCACTCTTGGTGTTCTTGCACGGAGCTGGGGAACGTGGCGACGACAATGTCAGCCAGTTGAAGTGGCTGCCGGAGTTGATGGTGCGCGAGCAACGCCGCACGCAGTTTCCGTGCTTCTTGCTTGCGCTGCAATGTCCGCGTGGCGAGCAGTGGGTGGATGTGCCATGGGGTGAACCGGACGCTCGCAAGACTCCCAAGATTGCGAGCCGCGCGATGCGGGCGGTGCAACAAGCGCTCGCCAAAGTAATGCGGAACGAAGGCGTGGATCCGGCGCGCATCTATGTGACAGGGCTGTCGATGGGCGGCTACGGCGCGTGGGACCTGGTGGCGCGCCAAGGCCAGTTGTTTGCCGGCGCCGTGCCGGTTTGTGGCGGTGGTGATCCGATGGTTGTGCGTCAGTTGCTCGGCATGCCGATCGAGATTTGGCACGCCTCCAACGATTCCGTGGTGCCGGTGCAGCGGGCTCGCATGATGGCCGAGCAATACCGTCTACTTGGCGTGACACCGCGCTACTTCGAAGAGCCGAATGCCGGCCACGGGGTTTGGAAGCAGGCGTACGCGGACGGCCACGCGATCAACTGGTTGTTCGCGCAAGATCAACGCCAACAACGGCGTGGTGCGTGGTGTGATGTCGCGATCATTCCGCGCCCAGACTCGGTCGTTCGACGTGCCGGTGCGTTTGCGATTCGCGCGGGGGCACGCTGTGTTGTGCCGGCCGAAGTGCGCGGCCTGGCGAGCTACTTTTTGGACTACTTGCCAGTCGGGGCCGTGCGGCGCCCCGGTCTGGTGACGGGCGTCGATCCTGTCGCTGGCGACATTGAGTTGCGTTTAGATGCGAGCATGGTCGGCGGCTACAAACTTGAGATCTCGGACCGCGTGCGGGTCACCGCACCGAATGCGCGGGCCATGCGCAACGCACTTGCGGCTTTGTTTCAGGCGCTTATTACTCTGCCCGGCCGGGGCGCCCCACAAGGAACGTTCGCAAACAGTCGCGCGGCGTGTGCTACGACGTTGTGTCTCGAGCGACCGACCCGCAAGTGGCAGCTCGGACCGATGGGGTCCTTGCTGCGGGAAGCGTGGCTCGGTTCGGTCGATACGATTTGCTTTCGCGGCGGCGGTCAGGCGCAGTCGGAGTTACGGGCCTATCGCGAGTTCGCGGTGCTTGCGGCTCGACTCGGGATCGAGATCAAGACCGTTTGGCCAGAAGCAGCGCTGCGCGAGGGCAACGCAGATCAGGCGTTGGCAACCAGCGGCGATGCCATTGCCAAGGCGCTGTCCGGTGCCCGTGGAGTTGGCAAGGTCATCGTGATGCTTCAGAGCGACAAACCCGCCGAGATGCTTGTGCAAGCGCGACAGTTGCTTGCCGCCACGGCCGAGGGCGTGATGCGAGGGGCTGGCCCGGTGCACGTTGGCGGGTTCTTGACGCGCCTGGGTGCTCGGTATCGCTGATTCGATCCCGGTCTCGCCCGGCGTTCGAGGCGAAGTTGCGACAAGAGGATCTACGAAGGTGGGGGCAAGGACATGGATCTAGCCGCTATTGTGGCGCTCGCATGGATAGCAGTATTGACCCCGAAGACGCGCCTCTCGAACTAGCCTTGCGCGGCGGCGATGACGCCGCAGCTGGAGCGCTATTCGAGAATCATCGCGCCCGCTTGGCCCGCATGGTGCAGTTCCGGCTCGATCCGCGACTCGTCGGTCGCATCGACGCGGAAGACGTTCTGCAAGAGACGTTTATCGAAGCGGAGAAGCGGCTGAAGGCCTACCGCGACGACGATAAGCCGTTTCTCGTTTGGATCCGCTTGATCACCCAGCAGACGATGATCGACCTGCACAGAAAACACCTCGGCGCTAAGATGCGCACAGCCGGCAAAGAAGTGTCTGCTCCGCAAAGTGGTACGATGTCGGGTCTGTTCGTAGGTCACGTAACTTCGCCTTCCAGGGCGATGATGCGCGAAGAGGTCCGCACCAAGATCGAAGGCGCGCTGCAAGAAATGGACGAGATCGATCGTGAAGTTCTGATGCTGCGACACTTCGAAGATCTATCAAACAAGGATGCCGCGCTCGTGCTCGGCATCCAGGAAAACGCTGCCAGCAATCGCTACGTGCGTGCGCTCGGGCGGCTCAAGGGATTCCTAGGCAGCCTCGGCGAGGAGTGATTTGAGCGATGTGACGGAGAGCGGTGCTGCGGAGCCAGGCAACTCGGAGCGCGACCCAATCGACCTGTTGATCGAACAGTTCCTTCGGTTGTATCGATCCGGCGAGCCTGTCACGGTTCCGGTGTTTGCCGAGCAGCATCCCGATCAGCAAGAGCAGTTGCTTGAGTTGCTACCGACGTTGTTGGCGCTCGAGGGCGTCAAGCGCGACCGTGCTTCGAGCGGCACCGGCCATGCGCGCGTTTCGCTGCCGAAGCTCGACCGGCTCGGCGACTTCCGTATCGAAGGCGAACTCGGTCGGGGCGGCATGGGAGTCGTCTTCGAAGCCGTGCAGGAGTCGCTTGATCGCCGCGTGGCACTCAAGGTGGTGCCGCAAGCATCGCTGTTGACCGGCAACCAACTCGAACGGTTCCGCCGCGAAGCGCAGATCGCGGCGCGCCTACACCACACCAACATCGTGCCGGTTTACGGCAGTGGTGAGAGTGACGGCTACCACTGGTACGCGATGCAGTACCTCGATGGCCAAAGCCTCGACGAGTGGCGGCAGCGACAGAGCGAGTTAGTGCCGGAAGGCACCGGAGCCTGGCGTAGTCGCGCCCGCTTTGTGGCTCGCATGGGCGTTGCTGCGGCGAGTGCCCTACACTATGCGCACTCGCTCGGCACGTTGCACCGCGACATCAAACCGGGCAACTTCCTGCTCGATCGTGACGATCACTTGTGGGTGACGGACTTCGGTCTCGCCAAGGCTCTCGAAGCCGAAGGTTTGACGCACTCGGGTGATCTACTCGGCACGCTGCAGTACATGGCGCCGGAACAGTTTGCCGGCATCTACGACGTGCGCAGTGAGGTCTACGCACTCGGCGTCACGCTCTACGAGATGTTGACGCTTTCGCCAGCGTTCCGGGGCCGGCATCGCAGCGAGTTGATGGAACTCGTCAAGACGCAGCGGCTCGAACCGCTGTCGCGCGTGCGTCCGGATGTGCCGCTCGACCTTGCCACCATCGTTGGCAAAGCGATGGCTCGCGAACCGCGCGATCGCTACGCCACCGCCGAGGCGCTCGAACAGGACCTCCAAGCGTTCCTTGAAGATCGCCCAATCCAGGCGCGGCCGTTGTCGGTGCTGGCGACGACCTGGCGTTGGTGTCGCCGCAATCGTGGTGCGGCGGGTCTCGTCGCGAGCACCGCTGCCGGCGTTTTATTGGCAGCCATCACTGGCTGGGCCGCCTACGGCATCGAAGTGGACGCGCTAGATCGTGTAAAGACTTCTGAGGCTCAGGCGAAGAAGGACAAGGCGTTCGCGGAATCGAGTCTGCGGCTCAATATCGCAACCCTAGGTGAGGTGTTCGATGCGCTAGTCGGGCGCGACCCGGCGCTTAGCCTCGACGAGGACCCGGACACTGGCGAGCAGACGGTCGTCGTGCACTCGCCCTTGACCGAGCGCGACGTCGTGTTGCTGCGCAAAATGATGGCGGTCTACGACCAGTTCGCGAGCGAGAACGAAGCCAGCCAATCGTTGCGCTACGAGACCGCGCGTTCGTATCGGCGCGTGGGCGCGATCCATCAGCGGCTTGGCGGGTCGGACAGCCTGGTCGAAGCGGGCATTGCGTTTGAGAGGGCGTTGTCGGGGTTCGCAGGCATTACCGATCTCGATGTGAAGCGCGACTTGGCGACGCTGCACAGCGATATTGGCAAGTTGCGTTTGCGTCAGTACGAACCGGTGAAAGCGAAGGCGAGTTTCGAGAAGGCTCTCGAGTTGTTGCGGCAACTGCCCAACGCCAAGACGGTCGCCGTGCAATTGGAGTGCGCCGGCATGTTGTTCGAACTGTCCAGGCTTGGCGATCGATGGCCTAGTCGTGGTGGACCTGGTCGCGGGCGTGGACCCGGTCGCGGACCCGGGCGCAATGAAGAATCACGGCAGGTGCTGAGCCTGTTGCAGGAACTCGAGGCGGCGAACCCGCAGAACCACAGGGTGCGAGCGTTGCATGCACGCGTCCTGCTCGAAGGCGGCTCACGTGCCTCTGGATCAACCGAGCGGCAAGAGGCGCTTGAGATCCTGCGCCAGTTGGCAAGTGTGCACCCAGAGCTCTATCGCTACCAACTCTGCAAGGCGTTGTTGGCAAGGGTGCCGATGCCTGGTCGCGGTCGTCCGTCAGAATCGTCGGATGATCGTCAGCAGTTGTTGCGGGAAGCGGAAAACGTGGCCGAGCAGCTGTTTGCCGCGCAGCCACTTTACCTGGAAAGCCGCGCGATGTTGATGAAGGCACGGTCTAGCTACGGCATGGACTTGCATGTTGCCGCGCGTCGGCTCGAAACCGTTCCCAAAGATGAGCAGGGAAAGCTGGCCGGAGCCAAGTTGAAGTCGGCGGTTGCGCTTGGTCAGGGACTGATTGACGCGGATGGCGTTGCCGACATGCGCTACGTGCGTGACGTGACCGAAGCGATCTGTTGGCTTGGAATCTACTACGATGCCATCGACGAGCGAGACTTGGCGAAGCAGCAAGCGATGGCTGCGATCGATGTCGCGGAGCGCACCATGCTCGATACGATCGAGCGGTTCCGTCGGATCCCGGGTCGTCCTGGCCCCGGACCAGTAGTTGAGGGGCCCGAAGGGCCTCGTGGCGAAGGTCGGCGACCGGGCGGTTCTCGTTCGCGCGGCGACCGACCACCTCGCGGCGAAGGCCGCCGCGGCCCACCGGATGGGCGGCGCACCGAGCGGCGCGGCGGCGGCCGGCGCGATTGGCTTCGCTCCGTGATTGTGGATCTCGTCGAGCGGCTCGCTGATGACGAGGTCGTGTTGTATGGCGCTGCAGCCGATTTGCGCGTCAAGGCAGCCCTCGACAAGTCGCGTCAGCCGCGCTGAGGCACGCGCCGAGTCGTCGGTGTCGCTTCGGTGCGCATCACTAGGTCGGCTCGCTGGCGTTGCCTGGCTCGTGGCGCGATACTCTCCAGCATGAAGACGCTGCGTTGGAGCCTGTTGTTGTCGTGCGTCGCACTCGCTAGCTGCGCGACGGCCCCGCCGCGGATTCCGAATGGGCTTTCGATCTTTGTGATTGGCACCAAGGCCAGCTTGCGTGGTTTGAGCGCCATCGATTCGAACGTTGC
>JBNMND010000270.1:0-7994 GCA_051274975.1 Planctomycetota bacterium
CATGAAGCAGAAGAGTGCTTCCCCGTGGGAGAACATCGCGGACAAGTACCCGATCGCGAAGCGCATCAACGGCGAAGTCGTCAACCTCATGAGCTACGGCGCGTTCGTCAAGCTTGAGGACGGCGTCGAAGGTCTCGTGCACATCTCCGAGATGTCGTGGACGAAGCGCGTCAACCACCCGAACGAAGTCGTCAAGCAAGGCGATGAGGTCGAGGTTGTCGTGCTCGAAATCGATACCGAGAAGCAGACCATCTCGCTCGGCATGAAGCAGACCGAGGTCAACCCTTGGGACATGGTTGCTGAGAACTACCCGCCGGGCACGGTTATCCGTGGCAAGGTGCGTAACCTCACCAACTACGGCGCGTTCATTGAGCTGCAAGAGGGCATTGATGGCCTCCTGCACATCACGGACATGTCGTGGACCCGCAAGATCACCAACCCGAACGAAGTCGTCAAGAAGGGCGATGAGATCGAGTGTGTGGTGTTGTCCGTTGACCAAGAGAAGAAGCGCATCGCGCTCGGCCTCAAGCAATTGCAGGCTGACCCGTGGAGCGGCGACATCCCGGCTCGTTACCACATCGGTGACAGCGTTCCGGGCACGGTCACCAAGATCACCAACTTCGGCGTCTTCGTCGAACTGGAGCAGGGCCTCGAAGGTCTCCTGCACATCTCCGAGCTCGCCGACCACAAGGTCGAGAACCCGGAAGACGTGGTCAAGGTTGGTCAACGCGTCGAAGTGCGTGTCATCAAGATCGACACCGACGAGCGCAAGATCGGCCTGACGCTGATCCAAGCTCACTTCGAAGAAGGTGCCGAAGGTACGGTGACGTCGACGACAAGCTCGTCGACTTCCGAGCCGGATGCTGGTGGTGCAACTGCTGCTACTGCGATGCCGATGCTCGGCTCGCTGGCTAGCCAGCTCAAGGGCATTGGTGCCCGCGTGAGTGAGCGCGAAGCAGAAGAGCCGGAAGCGCCTGTGGCTGAAGCTCCCGCTGCTGAAGCTCCCGCTGCAGAAGCACCGGCCGCTGACGCACCGGCCGCTGACGCACCGGCCGCAGAAGCACCCGCTGCAGAAGCTCCCGCTGAGGCTTCGGAAGAAGCCAAGGACAAGGAGTAGCAGTGCGCCATCCGGCAGTGAAACAACGGGGGGCGGTGCGAGCGAGTCTCGCACCGTTGCTCGCCTGCTTTGCTGTCGGATGTGTGACGACTTATACGCCGATCGACTTCGTCGATCAGGCGTCTGAGATGCCGGTCTCGCAGCCTATTGCGATTCCGATTCCGGCAGCTCAAGGTGGTGACAATCGGCTGTTGCTTGAGTTCTACAGCGGCATCCTGCGCCGTTTGCAGGAGGCAGCCGACGACGGCGACGTCGCCCTGTTAGACTCGCTTGTCGCAAGTTACGACAAGCCCAATATCCCCGGCTCGGTGTCGCAGCACCTGGCTGGCTATCGCGCCATTGGTAGAGGCATTCGCTTCCGCCAGCACGCCGCCAGGAACGCCGTGCTTGAGTTGCGGACTCCTGATGCCGCCAAGCCTGAAACAGCCAAGCCCGATGCTGCAAAGGTCTACATCGGGACACCTAAGAAGCCAGTCGCAGCACCCGCAGCACCCAAGGTGCCGGCGCTCGGCAAGGACCTTCAGTTGCGTCTACGCCTACCGGCGATGGCAAACGCCGTCACCCTAGGCGGCCGCAACGACCGCAATCCAATCGGCTTCTCCGTCTCCGTGACGGTCGAAGAAGAATACGTCGACGGCAGCTCGCGTTCGTTCCACACCGACGGGGTCGTCTGGTTGCCCGAGCGCTTCGAGTTGGTCGGCGATAACGAACTGCTGCTGCCGATCGATGTTGGCGCGGCGTCCGGCGAACCCGTGCGACGCAGCGTTACTGTTCGCGTCGACATGCGCGGCCACGTTGAGATCGACGATATCCGTGCGCCCATCAAGAGCACTAGTATCGGCGCCGAGTTCTACACTCAATGGCCGGCTGGCTACGAGATCATCGCCAAGCAACCGCTGGCGGCCCTCAAGATCGGGCTCGGGGCGTTCCAGCCCAAGAACTTCGCTAGCGTCTACCTCGCAGCGTTGAATGTCCCAGCGGAGCATCAGCACGAAGCGTGCGTGTTACTGATGGATCAGGTTCGCTTTGGCCGAGATGGTCAGGCGCAGGTTGCGATGGCGGCGCTTCAGAACGTGACAGGCCTGTCGATTGCCGTGGGCGATCGGGACGCATGGCTCGTTTGGTGGCAAGCGACTACTGCCGCAAGGCCTGCTGCTGTCAATCCGGCATCTGGCAGAGACGGCCGCTAAGGCTACGTCCGCCCCGCGGCGGGCCTTCCTGCAGGAGGCCTGCAGGGTGCCTGGCATCGGCCCGCCCCGACTCCGCGACAAGAGTTCGTCGCCAATCTAGCACGGCTCGGTTGCCCTGCGTGCTGCGGGCAGTTAGACCACCGCAGTGCAGTTTCCACCGGTAGAAGAACAGTTGGCCGTGATCAAGCGCGGCGTCGTGGACCTCGTCGGCGAGGAAGACCTCAAGCAGCGTCTCACTGCGAGCCGCGATGAGGGCCGGCCGTTGCGCATCAAGTTCGGCATTGATCCGAGCTCGCCCGACATCCATCTCGGCCACACCGTGCCGCTGCGCAAGCTGCGCGATTTTCAGCAGCTTGGCCACACTGTAATCGTGTTGTGGGGGACGGCAACGGCAATGGTCGGCGACCCGACCGGTCGCAACAAGACGCGCCCGGCGTTGACTCGCGAGGACGTTGAAGCCAACAAGCAGACCTACCGTTCTCAGATTGGTGCCGTGCTCGACATCGACAACATCGAAGAGCGCGAGAACGGCGAGTGGTTCCTTGGTCAGACCTTCATGGACTGCGTCGGCCTTGCTAGTCGTTACACCGTCGCGCGCATGCTTGAGCGCGATGACTTCACCAAGCGCTACAAGGGCGGCTTGCCGATCTCTGTGCATGAATTCCTCTACCCGCTGCTGCAGGGCTGGGACTCGGTTGAACTCAAATGCGACGTCGAGATTGGTGGCACGGATCAGTTGTTCAACCTGCTGGTTGGCCGTGACATGCAAGGCCAGGAAAAGCAGGCCGCGCAGATCTGCTTGACGATGCCGTTGCTCGAAGGCCTCGACGGCAGTCAGAAGATGTCGAAGTCGCTCGACAACTACGTCGGGGTCGCGGAAACCGCGTCGGTGCAGTTCGGCAAGTTGATGAAGACGCCGAACGAGCTAATCGAGAAGTACTTCGTGCTGCTGACCGACGTCGAGCACGCGACCTACAGGGCGCTGCTGGCGAATCCACTCGACGCCAAGTTCGCGTTGGCCAAAGCTGTCGTCGCCAACTTCCACGGCCAAGACAAAGCGACCGCGGCGCGCGCCGAATACGACCGCGTGCACAAGGAGGGCGGGGTCCCGGACAATCTGCCCGAGTGGACGCCGGACGAAGCCGTTCGTCGCACCGACTCCGGCAAGATTCAGTTCCCGACTGCACTCGCTGCCTCCGGTTTGGCCGCGTCGACCAGTGAGGGGAGGCGCCTCATTCAGGGCAAGGGCGTGCGTATCGATGGCCAGGTCGTGGTCGACGTGAAGGCAGAGTTTGGCCCGGGAAGCTACGTCGTGCAGGTCGGCAAGTCCCGAGCAGGCCGCTGGCTGATTCCCTAACCGATCCCAACCCAAGTTCGAACTCGCACGCGACCGGGACGCTACGTAAGTCGCCGTGGCCCTGGGAGCGCTGTCATCGCGAAAGCACGCAACGGTCCGGTGCTTTCCGCGCTTTCCTGCGCCGCTTCGGATTCGGCTCTCAAATGCCGATGCTTATTCCCTCCGCGGCGTCTGGTAGGATGCGGATGACCGCGGCAATCGACGCGACCGTGGTGGCAATTCGATCTTGTTGAGTTAGATGGCGGTATGGCGTTCATGAAGGGCAAGTGGCAGGGCATCGAGTTCTTGGTTCGGACATGCGTTCTTTGCGTGCTGTTCGGGTGTCTGCTCGGGCCCGCTAGCGCTGCGGATCTCCGTCCTGCAGATCCGGTCGCTGGCGATCAACAAGACGACCCCGTCGACCTCGACAAGCTGCGCAGTATGCTCGATAAGTCCGGCCCAGAAGGTCGGACCGACCGTGAGAGAGCCGTTACTCAGCTGCTGACGATTGCCAAGCCCGAGGCACATCTGTTGCTGCAAGAGCGGTTGTGGCGCAAACAGGACCCGGACGGCTTGCGCCTGACCATCCTGACTGCCATGCAGGGCCATCTCCTGCTCAGCAAGCCGAAGCAGTTCGGCGGCGCAACGGATTCTCCGCGTCAGCTCATTCTCATTGGCTACCTCGATGCATGCGCCCGCTTTTGGAGCGGCGCCGATGACGTCGTCGACGTTGCCACTGCGCCAGTTCTGATCGCCGCGCGCCAAATGCTGCGACTCGTGCCACCGCGCGAACTCGACAGTGCGGCTCGCACGTTGATGACCAAAATCAAGCCGCGCGATCGCGTGCTGGTGTTGCGTTGTCTCGCCGACATGCAGCAGGCGCTGTTGGCGAAGACCATCGCCGACCAACTCGTGGCCGCCGACCCGATCGTTCGCGACGGTGCGCGGAAGGCGCTGCAGCTGCTGACCTATGCGGACAGTCCGATTCGCACCAAGGCCGACTTCGCTGCCTGGACGGCGCGCTTTGGCACGCTCCGCTACATCGACCTCACCGAACGTGCCGCGCGCAATGGTCCGGCCACAAGGGGCCGGCTGCGCGACAAGCTGCAGCGCGAGCAGGTGGTTGCTGCGCACGACATCGTCAGCGTGCTGATCGATCCGAAGCCCACGATCAATTGGGCCGCCGTGCAACTGCGCACACTGTCGGACGGGCCAGCCGTTCTCGATGCCTGCTTGCAGGCGCTGCAGGCCGTGCTAGTCAAGTCGACGTCGGTCGATGGCCCAGCCGTACCGCGGCAAGCATTCTTCCGTGCGTTGATGGATCGCTTCGCCAAGGTTGGCAACGCGCAGGAAGTCGACGTGCAGCACCGCCGCGCGTTGCTCTTGGAAGTGGCGGCCTACCTCGTCAAGCCAGAAGAAGTCGAGTTCGCCAACGAGATCCGCAAACTGTTGGTCGAGCATCTGGCCGCGCCATCGACCGAATGCCAAGTCGCCGCATTGCGCGGCCTGCGCCGCTTCCCATCAGCTGATGCCCGCATGGCTCTGGTGCGTCGCGCCAGGCAATTGCTCGCCGCCGGTGGGGGGCAGCAAGAGCAGCTAAAGGTGATGCTCGAGACTCTCGCTGCGCGCCCAGAGCCGCGTTGGGTGGCGCCATCCAAGGACGACGCCGACAAGGCGGAGTGGTTGCAACTGGTTGACGAAAGCTGCCGCACCAAGGCGGAGCTCGATCTTCGCATCAAGGCCCTGAAACTAGCGCAAACGAAGACGGGGAACCGTGGCAACGAGCATGTGCCCGAAGCCTTCGGCCTGCTGCGGGCGCTCGCCAACGATAAAGCTCTCGACAAGGACTTCCGTTCGACGTGTTTGATCTACCTCGACGATTGGCGCAAGGAGAAGGACTTCGCCGAGCCGTGGCTTGCTGAGTTGCACAAGTTCTTGGAGAGCGAGGAACCGCTGTTGCGTCGCCAAGCCGCGGTTTCGCTCGTGCACTTGCAGGGATCGACCCATAAGCGTCGCGACGCCTGGTTCACTTCGAGCATTGCGGTGCTTCGCAAGTGCTTGGAAGTCGAGTCCGATGTCGAAGTGCTGCGTGCGCTGGTGGAATGCGTGAAGGTGATCGGCCGCGAACCGAATATGGCCGATGAGTCGATCGGCGCGTTGAAGTTTGTCGTCAAGCAACTCGACGATCCGATTGCTCCAGGGGACATGTTCCGCCTGAATCCGCTGCTGCAGGCGCTTGGCCAAATCGCTGCCCAGCCCAACACCGAACCCGCTCAATGGCTGGCCGCGTGTGATTCGCTGCTGAAGCACGGCGAGCGCCAGAGCCTGCGCTTGGTGTTGCGCAGTCACGATGCGATCACGCTTGCTCAAGACTTCAAGAACGCTGACAAGACGATTGTCGATCGCGCCTGCAGAGCGATGCGCTACTTGATCGAAGCAGCCGTGCTGAAGCCGGCCGCCAGCCAGTGGGGCAGCTCCGAGGACTTGCTCGCCGAAGCTCGCGATGTGCGTTCGGCGTTTGAAGCGCTCGACGCGGTGGAAGCCGAGCGCCGCCTGAATCAACCGAAGCATCGCCTGGTGCGGCTAACAGTCGCGTTGGTCCTGCAGGACTACCAAGAGGTCGTCAACCGCGCGACAAGCTGGCTCAAGGCCGAAGCCCAGAAACCGACCGGTCTCGCCGTCGCCGCCCTCGACCAGCTGCGTTTGTTGGCTGCCGAAGCCCAGCTCAAGTTGGGTAAGGCCGGCCTCGCAGCGGACCTGTTGCAAGCCCGCTCTAAGGCCGCAGCCGAGCAGCCGGACGTGCTACTGTTGTCCACACGCGTTGCGACGGCCCTCGTCGCAGGCAACGCCGCCAGAGCCGTCACCGTGTTTGAGCAGACCATGCGCGCCACCTCCGCCGAGGACCCGCTGTTCCGCGTGCGCCTGTTGGATTGGATGCGCACTCGCATCCGCCACCAGCCTGATTCGCGCAAAGAAACCCTGGCAGAGGGGGGGAAGCACGCGGCCCTATTTGCCGCCCCCGACTGCCCAGAGCCGCTGCGCGCGGCCTTCCAGCAGCTGCGTTCTGCGAAGTAGGCGTCGTTCGTCGAACTAGGCGTCGCCCATCGAACTAGTTTGGAAACAGAGGCTTGCTTTGCGACGAGTCATCGCTATCTTACGCGCCTCATCCAACGCGGGGTGGAGCAGTCCGGTAGCTCGTCGGGCTCATAACCCGAAGGTCACAGGTTCGAATCCTGTCCCCGCTACCACTTGTTGGTTCGCCAACATGATCAACGCCCTCAAGCCGAAACGCTTGAGGGCGTTGTCATGTACGGTGCGCTTCTAACGTCGGTACGTGTGGTTACATGCGGCGGTGGGGGCGCGGTGCTGCTCAGAATGCGCGTTCGTGCATCGCTCAGCGGGTTATGAGGCAGAGAGCAATTCAGGCCCAAAATGCTCTCGTACTCTGAGAGCACGGCTTTGGGTTATGAACCCGAGAGCAGAAAACAGGGGACGAACAGGACGCTCTTCGGACACGGGTAATGAGCGATTAGGCATGGCGGCACGAGTGGGTTCGGGTGGTCCGCACCGCAGCTTGAACCTCCTACACCCAACAGATGCACCAGACCTTGCTCAGCAAACTGCCGGGGGACACGGTCATGTATCCTGGACATGACTACGGGCCAACCGCCAGCGCTCCCTTGGCGCAGCAGCAAGCTACGAACCCTTACCTGCAGCACAAAACGGTCGCCGAATTCGTCGCGCACCGGATGCAAGGCAAGACACCAAACACCGGTTTGTCGAGTCCGCCTGAGTGGGTGCCATCGGACTCCTAGTGGCGCTGGACAGCGATACTGCGCCGTAAGTGCGAGCTGGTTCCTTGGCTGTTGGTGGATTCCAAGTTGCCAGGACCTGCGGCCGGCGAAGGTCGATTGCGGACCTCCTCTACATCGTTATCTCGCTTGCTGGAAGTCTCTTGCCGTGCCCGTGCGACGAATCGTGGCTGCGTGTGTGGCGCTGCTTACTTAGCTGGAAACGTAGCCTGGAACACACCAGCGTTCGTGTGCAGGTAGACCCGCCCGGCTGGCCCAGAGATCAGGTCGCCCGCTGATCTAGTGGGGAGATTGCCAGTCACATTCGTCCAAGTGCCATTCGGCTCCTGTTGTAGGACTCCGTCGCTGAATGTCGCTGCTAGCAGACTGCCACATTGTAGGTCGAGTAGCGAGTGCACCGCGAGGTAGCCCGGCTGCTGAGCAGCTTTGCGGATTGCCTCGCTGGCGGGCTCCCAGGTCAGTCCGTCATCCGCGCTCTTGAGCACGCCGTCTGGCGGCGTGGTATCCGGAAACTCGATCGCGCTTCGGCAGCAAGAGTT
>JBNMND010000271.1:0-7962 GCA_051274975.1 Planctomycetota bacterium
GCTTCGGACTTGATGCTTCCGTGCACGCTGTCGACCACACCGTGTACCAGCCCATCTGGGGATAACTGGTTGGCTTTGACGGTCAGCTTGTCAGCGATCTTCGCGTCGATGATCAGGTTGTGGCCCCCGACCTTGCCCCACGTTTCCAGGATCTCTGGCACGGGCCTGTGCGAAGCGGTGGTGGTTGAGTCTGCTAGTGCGGTGAGCGACTGCATGCATCCCTACTGGCCGACGAGCCGTAGGGTATCCCACATTCTTACCGAGCGGTGCGATTCGCTCAGTTCACCGGCTTGGACCAGAGCGATAGCCAGACGGAGAACATCGCGCCAGCCAGAACAGCGGTGGTCAGCCCGGCATAGTGCCAAGGCGGTTGCGACAGCAGGTGCTCGGCGACGCGTTGCCACGAGCGCACGGCCGTTTCGCCCATCGGCGACGCGAGTACACGTTCGGGGCGCGTTTGCAGGATTACCGGGATGGCGAACGCGGCGAGCGCGACCATCGACAGCATGTTTTTGAAGCGCAGCACACCGAGGCGGCGCCAGCAGACGGTGACCACGGCAACCAGGCCAAACGTGCCCAACACGGTCGCTACATGAATCGGCGCGATCGATGCGCAAGCGAGTGGCAGTGCCGGCGCGACGAACAGGGTCACGAGCAGCAACCACAGGTGGGCGCCGCGGCGTCGTTGTGGTTGGTCCATCCAATCGTCGAGACCGGCCGCTCCCATGACAGTGATCGCGAGCACGCTGAGCCACCACGACATCGCGGGCACGGCCCATACCGTGAACACCGATGGCATCGAGGCCGATAGGCCGGGAATGGTCAGCACGATGGTAGGCATCGCTCCGACCATGGCGAGCATCAGCCACAGCGACGTGGTCACGTGGCGTTGCCGGCGCAGGATGCCGAGCAGTGCGAACCAGACCAAGAACGGACCGACGACGCGCACGATGAGCATCGGCGTCGCTTCGCCGGACAGCACGTTCTGTGGATCGGTCGCTTGCTGGATTCCGAGCCAACCCGCCAGTGGGTCGAGCCAGATCAAGTTGGTCAACGCCAAGGTGCCGATGGCGATGGTTGCGAAGATGGCGCGCAGCGGCACGCGGTCGATGCCTTGGCCACTGCGGATGATCGTCATCGCGAGCATGCCAACGGCCAGCATGGTCGCCAGTGTGGCAACGACGGTGACGCCGAGTAGGAACGGTACGGCGAAGCATAGGCCGGCCCACGGCAGCCAGATGCGGCGTGTCGATGGGCGATCACAGTGGCCGGCCGCTTCGAGTGCGAGTGGCACAAGCGCGGCGGCGAGTTGTTCGCGTGGTGAGTCGATCAGGCCGGCGAACAGCGGCGACATACCGTAGGCGGCGCCGCCGAGGAATCCTGCGTAGCGACTGCGCCCTTGCACTCGCAAGAAGCGGTAGGTCAGCATGCCGCCGACGGCGCCGGCGAGCATCGTGACGTAGGCCGATTCGCCAAGTGGGCCGTGGCGCAAGGCCGCCGCGAGGTGCGTTAGCGCGGTTAGCAGCCCGATCAAGCACACGGCGATGATGCCTTCTCGGCGACCGGTTCCAAAGACGCTCATCTGAGCATCTCCCGGAAGGTTACCTGGTCTGCGCGGGCATTTGCTGGCACGCGTAATCTTCGACGTTCGTCGTAGCTACTCTTGAGCTTGCGTCATCGCTTGTGCGGGGCGCCTATGCCTTCTGAATAGCGCCCATGTTGCGAATGCGGACACTGTTGCGGACAGCATCATCCAGAACCCCAGCATGAGTCCGGGCGCTTCGTAGGTGAGCACGACGTGGCACGCGGTCTCGGGTAGCACGACCATGCGTTGCGAGTGGTTGCAGCGGATGATCGTGGCCTCTTTGCCGTCGATGGTGGCGTGCCATCCGGGGAGGAACGTATCGGCGACAACGAGGTGCTTGGTCTTGCCTTCGGCTACTTCGATCTCGATGTGGCTCGGATGGTTTCGCGTCACATTGACGGCGCGAATCTCATCGAGAACTGCAGTGATCTCGACATCCTTGGGCAGATCGGCATCGGTGACGAACGCTTGTTGGCGCGGTCGCAGCGTCTCGGCGGTGATCGCTTGCAGCACGGCGGCATCGTCAGGCAAGTTCGCGATGCTCTGTGCGACGTAGATGCGATCCAAGGCTCGCGGCCGTTCGTGCACGAACAGTGCGCCGCGTTTGCTGCGCAGTTCCGGGCCGACGACCTTGCCGACCTGGTAAGGGGCGCGGGCGAGTCCGGGTTCGGTCGTCAGCGCGTAGCGCACCGCCATCAGGTCGAACAGCGGGTGTCGAAGAAGTCCGGCTGGCAGCGACTGAGTCAGGAAGCCCTTGCCGGCGATGCGTTCACCGTCGTTCTTGGTCAGCTCCAATAGGGCGTGGTGCCGATCGATCAACATGCGGATGGGCACGAGCGTGCGCGCATCCGCATGGCTGTAGAAGTTCAAGTCGTGCACGCCGGCATGCATCACCTGGCCCGGGGGCAGTTGCTTGGGGACGTCTGGCTTCACGCCGGTGCGGACAATCTGGAAGCCGCCGCCACTCTTTCGTGCCTCTGCTTGCTCGCGCAGGAACGCGTGTGCCGCGGAGTCCTTGCCCTTGAGGTTGTTGGCGCCTCGGGTGAGCGGCGTGCCGTGCAGCGTCAATTGCACGATCGACACGAGCGCGGTGACGACCAGAATCCCTTGTCGTAAGCGTGCCTGCTTCAGCATCGCAAACGCGATCATCAGCATGCCGATGCCCAGCAACCACGCTGCATATTCGGCGCCGTTCTGAGCGAACTGCTCGAAGCCCTTCTCGAACCGGTCGAAGGGCACGTAGTTGACGACACCTTCTCGATCGGTGTCGAAGTGTTCCATGAGTGACTCGATCGCCCACTCAGGGTTCTCTGCGTGGTGTTTCAGCGGGGAGGCGCTCAGCCACCAAAGCATTCCGGCTATAACGACGCTGACGATGCCGGCAACTAAAGGCGTACGCTTGGCTGAGGTGGTCACCCGTTCGAAGCCGCACGCTGCGAGCCACGTCACGAACAAGGTTCCGGCGGCGGGCCAGCGGAACGGCCAGACGTTCTGCACGACCGGCAGATGGAACAGCAGCTGCAATCCGGGCCAGAACAGTCCTAGACCGAGTGCCAAGAGCAGTGCGATGCGGGCGAACCCGGCACGTCGGCTGCCCGCGCACATCGCCCCGATCACTGCGAGCACGAGGCCGAAGCTCGAGACGAACACGGAGTATTCGGTGAAGTTGTAGTTCGGCAGCGCGGCCTTTCCGGTGTCCAGTGCGCGTGCGTTCAGCAGCAACTGCATTGGCGAGCTCGTGTACGGCAACACGCTCATCGTCATTGGATCGCCAAACGCATTCGGCATCAGGTAGCCAAGCAGTCCATACGGTTCGAACGCCTGGCCAGAGATGTCGGTCCACAACGGTGTTGGCAGCCGCGCGCTCTCGGGGAAGAACGCGAGCGATGGCAGCACCTGTGGCAACGCCCAGCACGCACCGAGTGCCAAGCCAGCGAGTAAGCACACGGCGAGTCGTATCGCGTGTTGGCGGCCATGCGTGATCAGACGTTCGCACGTCAGCCAAATGAACAGGCACCCGGCGAAGATCGTGGTGGTGGCGGCGAACGGCGGGAAGCCGGCGAGCCAGGTCATTGCGAACGCGAATGCGAGTGCTAGCGTCGCCAACGGTTTGAAGCGTTCAGCTTGCGCGATGCGCAGCATTGGCCACAGCACACCCGGCAGCCAGATGAAGCTGGCGATCCGCATCCAGAAGAAGCTGTTCGCGGCGACGGGGCCAGACAGTTGGAACAGGGCCGCGGCGAACCACGCCGCTGGCAAGCCGAAGCCCAGTTGGCGGAACAGTCCAAACGCCAGCAGTCCTGCTAACGCCAGATTGCACCAAGCGACCAAACCGAGCTTGCTCGCCGGTTCTTCGGCAAACAGTGCGAGCCAATTCGGTGGGTAGCACAAACCAATCAGGCCGTGTGCATGCAGCGGTGCACCGCCGCGTGCCGTTGGGTTCCACGTTGGCAAACGTCCCTCACGCAGTTCCTTGCCGGCAAGTTCGAGTTCGGGCACAAACCATACCGGAACTTCGGTGACGTCAAAGTTGGCGCCTTCGCGGGCGAGTGCTAGTTCGCTGTCGGTCGCGGTGATGCTGTTTGGTGGGTACTGGTTGATGTCATACGAAACGAACGTTCGATCGCCGAAGACGCATGGGCCAAGCCATACCAATGGCATCAATACGAGCGCGAGCACCGCCAGCAGTGCGTTGCGCGTTGATGTGCGTTGTTCGCTCACGTCGTGCCTCCGACGGAACCAGGTGACTTGCGACGGCCGGTGACGAAGCATGCGAGCACGAAAGCCCAAGCTAACAACGTCAGTCGCAACGGCCAGACGACCCGGGCGCCGTCGTAGGTGAAGACGATCTGATGTTCGCCAGGCTCGACGTAGACAGCTCGCAAGTAGTGATCTGCGATCAGGATGTCGGCGGGTTCGCCGTCCACCGTCGCACGCCAACCCTTGTCGAACGGATCCGCGAGTCGCACGTAGCCATCGTGCGAGCACGTGACGTTGAGTTTGACCTCTTCGTCGTCGTGCAACGTGATTTGCACGTCGGCGGTCACGTTATCGGCGGCGGTTGGGATGATGACATCTTTGCGCTCGAGCACGATGCGATTGCGAACGTCGCGATCACGCTTGCCGAGTGCGTCGAGGCGCGCTTGTGCAGGACGTGGGTGCTCGTCGGCCGCGACATCGGGCAGCGGCGGCGTATCCGCAATCACGTCGACGTTGCGAACAAACGTTGCGCGCGGCATCGCGGTCGTGCGCTCGAGCAAACGGAAGCTGCCGGTGCCTTCTGGGGTGCGGTCGAGCATCGTCGCCGTTTGCTTGACCTTCTGGTTGGTCACGATGTAGCGAATGCCATAGAGGTCACACAGTGGGTGCGTCAGCGACTTCGGGTCGTGGAACGAACCGACGCCAGCGCCGCCGTAGCCCATGCCTGGCTCGATGGTTTCGAAGAACTGCTCAAAGCGTGCGGGTGGCAGCGGGTTGTAGGCGTTCGCGTCGGCGAGCCCTAAGAACCCTGGCATGTTGCCGGGCAAGCCGTTGCTCGGCATGCCCGCTGTGAGCAGGCGTTGCATGCGCGGGCGTGGTTGCTGTGGTTGCTCGTCTCGCTTGCTGGCAAGCACGACTGGTGCCAACACCTTCGGCACGGCGGTCACTCGTTCTGCCGGCACCGTTTGCATCGGACCGAGACCCATGACGAGCAATTCGATGACAGTTGCGGAGACCAGCGCGATCACGGTGAACAGTCTGCTGTTGGCGAACACGAGCGACCATCGCTTGGATAGTGCCCCGAATCCGGCGAGGCTCATCAGCAGTGCCCATATTGCGCCGTTGAGGAGGTGCTGGCGATTTACTTCTGGTTCGCCGGCCTCGGCGACTGCTTTGACGGCTTGTGCGATCAGCGTGGGGTCGCCCTTCGCCGCCATGACCCTGGGGTGATCTGTATCGAGCGCATACAGCTTGGCGCAAGCCTGTAGGAACTCATCCTCACTAGAGTTGACGAGTGCCCAAATGACCACGACGGCCGACATCGCAGCGATTAGCGCGAGCATCGCGCGACCCGGCCATCGCAAGCCGTCTCGCAACCACACATCGCAGCCGAGTCCAGCCAGCACGACAAGCGGCATCGCAACTGAGAACAGCAGGCGGCGCACGTCGCCAGCCGTCATGCCGGGCAGGATGCGTGCCAGGGAGAAGAACGGTTGGTCGCCAGTCGCAATGCCGAATGCGAGGAACCCGAAGGCGGCGAAGAACACCACCATCACGCGGTGGCGCTTGCTGAACAACGCGGTCACCGCAGCAGCGAGTGGAATGACACCGACGGCGAATGAGGTCTCGACCCAGTTGTGGACTGCCGTGCTGTCTTCGGGCCGGGTCGGGTTCTCGAGCAGCACCAGTTGACTCAATGGCATGCGCGTCTCATACACCAGCGACTCCCCGCCCTTCGGATAGAAGTGGTCCGCCGGCCAGCTCAGCAAATCAGGCCACGGCAGCGACAGCAGGTGATCCCAGTCGAGGCCGAGTGACTGCAGTCGTGCTGCATCAAACTGGCCGACGCGCGCTGACTCCGCGGAGGCCAGCAAGATCGGCAGCATGTTGGCGAGCGAGAGCACGCCACCAATGCCAAGCGCGATTGCGAACGGCCACAGCCGGCGCAAGCGGTCGCCGCGATCGGTACGCAACGCGCACAGCATCGCAAACGCGCCGGTCATGTAGCTGGCTTGTAGCGCGATGACGACGAAGCCGGTCGACCACGACAAGCCAGTCCACATCGCGAGCCAACCAACCGCCCGTCGTCGCGCGCCATCGCGCACGCCAACCGCGACCAGTGCGTGCGTCGCCGACAGCATCGGCCACAGCGACAGGGCGGCTGTTAGAATGACGTTGTGGTGCAGCTTGCACTGCGTCCACATGCCGAGTGTTGCCGCGACCAAGCCAAGCAGCGCCGCGCCGTGCACGCAGCCGATTCGCCGCAAGAACAAGTAGGCGAACCAACCGAACAGCACGAGGTGCACCAAGTACCACCAGCCGTACCACTCGACACTCGGCATCAGCAGCAACAGCACATTGATCGGCTGATACGGCTGCGCCATCTGCGGTACGAACGGCGCGCCGCCACCGATGTCGCGGGTCCAGCGCGGGACTTCGCCGTCACGGAGCCGGTCCTGCATGACGCGGTCCCAGCACAGCGACTGAAGATACTTGTCGGTCATGCCGACGTTGCCGCGGAACGTGTCCTCCGCATCGAACGTGCCGTTGGCCTTGGCCTCGGCCATGTGCACGTCGAACAATTCCGGCGGGTGCGGCACCAGCGCGTTGCCCGGCAGCAGGCTCTCGCGCAGGAACAGCACGGCGCACACCAACGCTACCAGCACAGCTTGCAGGCTCTCGCGGCGGCTTGTGCCTGAGTTCGGGCTGGAGTTTGGGCCCAAGTCCGGACCGGCGGTCGGGGTTGCGTTTGCTTGACCCTGCTCAGATTGGGACATGTTTGTTGGTCGCGCGGACCACCGCGCGTCACATGACGATGCAGTAGCACTGTAGTTGACGCAACGGGGATCGCATGTGTGTCGTTGTCGCGCGCGCATCCTCGCGTATGGTTCGCAGCGGTTAATGCTCGACGCCAAGGACGAAATCGATCCCAGACCTTCGCACGCGTTGCTCGCGAGCGCGCGTTGGAGCGTCGCGGAAACACTGCTGTTGGCGGGGCTTTCGTTGCTCGCGGTGGGCTTGCGCCTGCTGGCCATTGAACAATGGTCGTTCGGTGTCGCCGAAGCCGAGACGTTCCGGGCGTTGACCCAGCCGACCCTGGCGACCAGCAAGGAGATGGGCTATCCGGCGGTGTTCTTGCTGTTGCGTTGGTTGCTGGAGATCGGAGTGTTGCCTGGCTTCACCGAAGGCTGGATTCGGCTGCCGTTCGTGTTTGTCGGCTGCCTGTTGGTGCCGTGTATCGCGCTGTTTGCACGGCCCATGTTCGGCCGTGGCGTTGCGTGCTTGTCGGCGCTGGTGATCGCCGTGCACCCTGGTCATATCGCTGCTAGCCAGACTGCGGATCCTATCGTGTTCGCCATGACCATTGCGGTCCTTGCTGGCGCGGTGCACGCCAGTGGCATGCGGAGGTTGGGGGGCGTGCTTTGCTTCTTGGCGGGAGCCTGCCATCCGGTCGGTTGGCTGTGTGGCCTTGGCATGCTTTGCGTGGGCGGTTCGGATCGTCTGGTTCGCAAGACACCGCCGCTGGTCTGGTGGTTGATGCTGGCGCACGTTGTGGTGCTGGTCCCCTGCTTGGTTGATCTGGTTGGCTTGTCGTTGCCAATCCTGGCGGTGATCGCGGTGCTGATCCGGCCACTAGTCAAAGGCACTGCCGACACGGACGCTTCGAGCACGCAGGT
>JBNMND010000272.1:0-7921 GCA_051274975.1 Planctomycetota bacterium
CGCCGACGGCAACCGCAGCTTGAGTCAGTCGATCTTCGATAGCGTCGACAACCGCGTCACCGTAGATGAAGTCGACCTGACGACCGCCGGCGCCAGCTACTACTACGCGCTGCAACTCATTCACAAGGGCGAGAGCCTTGCCAACCGTGCTGACAACAACGCCCACCGTGGCATGACTCCGAACTGGAACGGCGGCAGCTGGAGCTTCTCCAACAACGGAGAAGGTCAGGTCTTTGGCTCGGTGCTGGACCGTTGGCCCGGCGCTACGGTCAACGCCGAAAGCAACGGCACCGATGATGGTCGCTTCTACGTTGGTAGCAAGGTGACCAGCCTCGGCGGTGGCAACTACCACTACGAATACGCGATCCACAACGTCGACAACAGTCGCGCTGGCAACTCGTTCAGCATCCCGATCGATCCCGCGGCAGTCGCGACAAACTTCTCGTTTGGTGACATCGATACCGATGGCAGCAACGACTGGAGCATGGCTCGCGTCGGCAACGAAATCGTTTTCACGGCGACCGCCAGCAACCCGATCGAGTGGAACACGATCTACAACTTCGGCTTCGACGCGGACCACGTGCCGGGCACGTCCATGTGTGAGATCGGCGAAGCACGTCCGGGTGCGGGCCTTTCGTCCGTTTCGGTCGAGACCGAGGTCCCCGGTGGTTCGACCATCGCGACGTTCACCAAGTTCGGCGCTGGTTGCCCGATCTCGCAGATGGTCCCAATTGGCACGTGCCAAGAGTGGAACACGTTCGGCGGCAATCTGCTGAACACGACGTCGCCTGCTGACTACGTCTACCGCGTTTCGCAATCGGGCACTGGCACGGTGCTCGATTTCGATATCTACACGCACTCGACGACCGGCAGCCCAGTGACGGTGCCGGCCTACATCTACGGCAACGGCGGCTCACTCCCGACGAGCAACCCGATTGCAACGGGCACGATCACGGTCGGCACGACCCCCGGTTTTTACACCGCGTCGTTCGCCAACCCGGTGCCGGTCAACGGCGTCTACTTCATTGCGTTGGATTCCTCCAACCAGGACATCGTGCTCAACGATCTGGCCGCGGGCACGTATGGCCTCGGCTACACGCGCGCGACCCCGGCCTCCGGTTGGACCTTCCAGTTGATGAGGCCGTCGTGGCACGTTCGCTGCACGAGCCTGCCGCTGTTCCCGGTGCCGGTTCTCGATGCCGACGCGTTGCCGCTGATCGGCACGACCTACAACCTGACTCTGACCGACGCCGTTCCGTCGTCGCTCGCAGTGTTGGTTTCGGGTCTGTCGAACACTGGCCCCGTTGGCGTGCCGCTCCCGGGCGCACCTGGCTGTGATATCTACGCAACGCCGACGGCTCTGGATCAGGTGATGATCTCGGCTACTGGCACCGCCACTTCGCCGATCACGATTCCGAACTCGACGGTGTTCACCGGCATCATCGTCTACCACCAGTGGGCGATTCTCGATGTCGGCGCTAACCAGCTCGGCATCGTCATGTCCGACGCCGGTATCGCGACCGTCGGCCAGTAGTCAGCAAGTAACCAAGATCGCGCGCTTCTAGAGTTAGCAAGTGATGCGAACGGCACGAGGTCGCCGCCCGGATGGGTGGTGACCTCGTTGCCTGTACCTACTTCCGACGAGCATTGCCCGCCGATGCCGGCATGGCCGGTTCGGCTACGTCGTGCCGCGCAGCAAGATGGCCGAGCCAACCAGCGCCGCCGTCTCCGTGCGTAGGATGTGCGCGCCAAACTTTACGGTCGCGAACCCAGCCGATGCCGCGGCCTCGCGTTCTTGCGGCGAGAACCCGCTCTCAGGCCCGATCAACAGCACCGCAGCCACGGCGTCGTCGGCAAGCTCGATGGGGCTGCCATCGGTGTCGGCGAGTAATCGCGTTCCTTCCGGCGGCCGTTCTAGCAGCTTCGTCAGTTCGATCGGTTCGTGCACCTCGGGCAGCCAAGCGCGGGCACATTGACCGGCTGCCGCCGCCGCCACCTTGCGCCAGCGGTCGGCGCGCAGGCCTTGCGGTCGACTGCGTTCGGTCCACAAAGGTTGAAAGCTTTGCACACCAACCTCGGTCGCATGCTCGACCAGCCAGTCTGCGCGGCTCGGACGCGGCACCGCGAAGGCTAGCGTCAGCGCTGGCCGAAGCGGTTGCTCCTGGGCGATCTCACCCAATTCGATGGCCACCAGCTGCTTTTGCACCGCGGTGATTGTCGCCGTGGCTGTCTTGCCGCGGCCGTCTCCGAACCGCACGGTTTCGCCCACCCGAACCCGCAGCACACGGGCGAGGTGGTGGGCAACGTCGCCGGAGATGCTAGCTGGCCCTGGTGTCGGTAGTTCGGGCAGATGGTAGAGGTTGGCCAAGGTCGTTCTTGAGGGTGGCAGAAGGGCTGGCAGGCGCGAGTTGTATCGCTCGTCACGGCCGACAGTACCTTGCGGTGTTGCCCAAGACGGGTAGTTTGTTTCAGTCCTGTACCAGTTCCGTTGTCCACGGCAGCTGGTGTGAGACAGTTCGGCTTAGCGTCCGGCTCCCAAGGCTTGGCTCTTCAACCGTTCGGTTCCCAACCGAGCGGAGGCTGAACTGACCGGTGTGCCCCTACCGGTCACAACAACGCCGCGTGCGTTGCCACGACCCCTCACCACAATAAACATGGCCAACTACGTCCTCGAGATCCTTGATGGGGATCGCGCTGGCGAAGTTCTGCCCGTCGGCGAATCGACCATCCGGATCGGTCGCAAAGCGGGTAATGACATCGTCCTCACCGACGAGAAGACGTCGGGTGTGCACTGCGAGATCTTGCCGGAAGGCGATCGCTTGGTGCTCAAAGACCTCGGATCGACGAACGGCACTTTCCTCGATGGGAAGCGCGTTAACGAACTAGTGTTGACCCCTGGTGACGTCGTCACCATCGGTCGCACCAAGGTCAAATTTAGCGATCGAGCTGGAGACGGTGCCAGTGCAGGCGCCGATGCCGGCGAGTTTGCGATGCGTACGATCGATGCTGGCCGCCTGCAAAAGCGTGGCGGTTCGATCGGCTTGATCGTTGTCTTACTGCTAGTCGTCGCCGGTGGCGGTGGCTGGTATTGGTGGGACGGGCAGCAACAGTCCGCTGGCAACATCGCGGGGCCGAAGGTTGATACCACGCCGCTCGCGGTCAGTGGCAACCGGCTTCCCGACTCATCCGGTAGTTGTGAGACGGACGAAGGTTGGTCGCTGCGCACTGCAGGGATTGGCTTCCGGTCGGACGGCCAACCCAACACGGGTTTGTCGTCGTTCACCGCCTACTTCGAAGAGGATGACGGTGACGCAGAGCCGTCCGAAGCGAAGGCGACCAAGAGCGATGACGACTTTGCAGTCATGCAGCTGGCCGAACCGATCGAGGTCTTTGCCGGTCGTTCGTTCACGGTTGCCGGACATTGCCGCACCACGGGCGGCGCCCAGATTGCCGTGCGCGCTCGCGTGTTCGCTAGCAATGAAGACGTGCCGTTCCGCTTCTGTCACGGCACCAAGATGGCTGCTTACGAAGAGTGGCAGCGCGTCGAAGCGACGGTGACGGTGCCGACTGGTTGCGACCGGTTGTTGCTCGAAGTCGTCGCCTTGCTACCCAATAAGGATGCGGAAGCGCTGATCGATGACCTCGCGGTTGTCGAGGGTGGTACTGCCAACGGCATTGAAGTGCCGCTTGAAGAATTGGGTCAAACGGCGTTTGGCTTTGGCAGCTCCGTTGCCGTGCGTTCGACCGACAAGAACAACCCCGGCACGGTGCTGGCGATCCAGCCCGATGCGGTGCCCGCGTCGATGGCGCGTCTCCACAAGGCCGGCCACTGCGTGTTGTCGGACCTCGGCGTAAGCATTGTCTGCGCGGCTGCCGACGGTGGCTTGGATATCGCCTTGACCGGTACCCAGAGCATGCAATTCGTCATGCCGTCGGATGCCGCTGGTGGCTTGTTGGTGGCTGAGGCGCAGCAATTCGCGTCGGCTCAGGTCGAGTCCGAAGCCTCGGCGCAGAAGGTGCTGTTCGGCAGTCATGCGACGCGCGCCATGCTGCAGTTCGAAGGCAAGACGAAGGTGCGCGGCACGACCGGTGGTGGTCTCTACCGTCTGTCGATTGCGGCCAACAAGGCGCAGTTGATGCTCGGTTTCCGCGCCGAACGCCTACGAGCTGATGATTACGTGCGAACGGCTCAGTCGTATCGTGCCGAAGGTCGCCCCGGCGACGCCCTTGACGAACTGGCGAAGCTGTTCCTGGACGTGCCAATGGACTCGGAGGCGCTCGCCAACGCGCAGCGTGTTCGCCGCGAGATCCTCGAAGAGCAATCGGCGCACGTAGCCATGTTGCGGAAGGACCTTGAAGAAGCCGACTTCTTTACGACTCGAGGTGGCTTCGATCGTGTCGCCAGCGGCGTTGACGAACTGATCGGGCTCTACGGCGAACACAACGTCGAAGACCTGGCCGGCGCGAAGGCGTTGCAGGTCAAGGCCAAGGAGCGCTTGACGGCCGTCGACCAAGCGACCCACGAAGTGCAGCGCGCACGACTGACCGACCTGGCTGATGCGTTCGGTTCGGTGAAACAGCCGGCTCTGCAGAAGATCGTTACCGACTACGTCACGAGGCACCTCAATGGCAAGTAAAGCAACCGCCGTCGATATCGGCAGCCACAGCGCCAAGATTCTCGTAGCGCAGGTCGGCAAGCATGGCGTCAGCATCCTGCGCTTCGCTGGTCTGCCTAACGCAGACGGTCGCGTGTCGCTCGCCGACTCAGGCATCCCGTTGAAGGACAGCACGTGCGGCTTGGCCGGGCGCGACATGACGTTGCGTTACAGCCAGGTGCCGCCGACGCCTGATTGGCAATTGCGCAACCTGATGGATCTCGAGATCCAGGATCTGGCGCAACAGTCGGGTGGTGATTTGTCCGCCGACTACAACCTGTTGCCGCTCGACGATGAGTCCGGCAGCGACACGGTGCTGTTGGCGCTCGCCAAGAACGAAGGCCTCGACCGCATGCAGGGTTTGGTGCAAGCCGGCGGCGGTGCTGTCTCGGCATTCAGTCCCAACTGCACGGCGCTCTACAACGCCTACCTGAAGTGTGGTCCGGTCGAAGTAGACACCGTCGTCGCCTTGGTCAATATCGGCCATGAGACGATCGACCTCGCCATCGTGCGCGGCACCGACCTGTTGTTTGCGCGTAACCTGACGAGCGGCACGAAGGGCCTCGACGATGCAATCGCGAGCAACTTCAACGTCAGCGGACGCAAGGCGGAGGTTCTCAAGAAGGATCTGCTCGACCTCGATCCGCAGAGCCGCGGTAACTACAAGAGTGGCCAAGCCGAGAAGGTCACGATGGCGGCGATGAGTGCCGCGACGTCGATCCCGGCGGCGATCAGCAGCTCGCTCTCGTTCTGTAAGGCGCAGACCAAGATCTCCGACCTACGCATCGACAAGGTGCTGATCTGTGGTGGCGGCGCGCGCTTGCGCGGCTTGCGCGGTTTGCTGCGCGAGAACCTGCGTTGCCCGGTCGAACTGTTCGATCCGTTTGCCAACATCGACCTGAGTGCGCTGCCGCCCGAAGACGCCGAACAGTTGCAGCAGATGCGGCACGAAGCCGTGGTTGCGCTGGGACTCGCGGTCGGGCGCCTTGACGACTCGCTTTACTCGATCGAGATCCTGCCGGAGGCGGTGCGCAAGAAGCAGCGCTTCCAGCAACGCACGATCTTCAACATCCTCGCAGCCGTCGTTATCGTCGCCTTGCTGTTCTTCAAGATGGAGAACGGCAAGAAGCAGGTGGCCTACAACAAGAGCTTCTCAACCAAGTTGAACCGCAAGGTAGCTCGTGTGACCAGCATTCACGACGAGGCCGAGGAGCTGATGGCGGAGAATCAGATCAACCGCGAACTGGTTGCGCACCTGCGTGAGCGCGCGTTGCCGCTGCACGGCGTGTTGCGCGTGCAGCGAGCGATCGGCAAGCATTTGTCGCCGCAGATCTGGGTCGAAAAGATCACCGTTGGTGGTGCTGGCCGAAGCCGCGGTGGTGCGAGTTCGCCGCAGGTCATCGTGCAAGTCGCGGCCAAGGAGCTGAACGGCGCCGATACCAGTCGCGTCATATCCGCCTTTACCGAGGCCTTGAAGGCCGATTCGATCATGGCTGGACTGCCCAATCCCAGCATGGAAGAGAGCAAGAGCCGGGACAGCGCCTATCGCGCAGAGATTACCGTTGACCTCGTGGAGAAGAATTAATGGACGCTGGAGCCTTTGTTCAAGAGAACAAGAAGTGGTTGATCGGTTGTGCGATCGGCGGCCTCGTTTGGATGATTGCGACGAGCGTCATCGAGACCATGTACAGCAGTCGCATGACTGGCACGCCACGCGGCGCGCTGACCGAGGCTTACTCGCAGAATACACTCGACACGGTGATCACCGAAGGTGAGCAGCTGACCGAGGAACTCGCGCGACTGAAGACCGAGTTGGCTTTCGTCGTGGCACCGCAATTTAGCCAATGGTCGCGCGGCGCCGACCGGCATCTGTTCTTGCAGAGCCGCGAGTTGCGCCGGACGGTGTCCGAGGCCGCCAGCATTCGTGATGTCACGGTCGATGAGAAGAACCTCGTCTGGGAGTCGAGTAGAGGCGTCGACCAGATTCGTCGCATTCTATTCGGCCTCGACATGATCAATGAGATCCAGTCCAGATTGTTCGCCGCGCACGATGAGTCCAAGGCGCACGACGAAGATGCGATGGGGTTGTACGAGATCGAGTCGGTCAAGCTAGAGACCTCGCGCAACCAAGCCCGCGGGGGCCGGGGTAGCCGCCGGGGTGAGATTGATCTCGCCGATTGGATCGCAAAGCAGACCGTAGCGGTGCAATTTCAGGCTGACGAACCGACGATCGCTGGGTTCCTTGAGTCGTGCCGCAAGCCAAACCGCACGCTGATCCTCGACAAGCTGCAGGTGACCAAGCCGGCTCGCCCTGGCGAGCCAAGCATGGTTAGGGTCACCCTCTCCGGCATCACATTCCTGACAAAGAAGGACTAAGCGATGAGTCTCCGTAAGGAACAAGTGCTGTTGATTCTGGTTGTGCTGCTCGGCGCCTACGTCGGGGGTGAATACTTCGGCATCCAAAGGCTGGTCGACAAGTGGCGTGCCCAAGAGCAGGAGTTCGTCGCGCAACCGCTAGAGGTGTCGCCGTTGGTCACAAGTAAGGCAGATGCTTTGGTGCGTCGCGACTTCATGACTGAGCCGAGCGAGACCCAGCCGTTGCCGCCGCGCGAGTTGGCTTTCCCGCCGCATGCCGCTGCGTCGTTGGCCTCTTTGCCACTCAATCCCGGACCCGACTTCCGTCACTCGTGGTTGCTTCGCCAAGATGGCGAACAGGTGCAGGGCGCGACGGTGGTTCCTGGTGGTGGCGGTTCGGAAGCCGTCGGTGCTACTGGCATCGACGACGGCCAAGAGCCAGGCGACCCAGGCCCGATGAGTCCTGAGCAGGCAGCGAAGCTCTACGACCGCATCTATGTGGTCGGACTGACCGGCGCCTTCTACGGGCGAATCGAGCTGCAACCGGGTGTTGACCTGTTCGCACTGGAAGATGGCGGCGACTTCGAGGGAGTGAACTTGCGTATGAAGGCCTTCAGCCTCAAGAAGCGTAAGGAAGGCACCGCGAGGGAGTTTGGCGGCACCGGTCAGGTGATCTCCAAGATCGTCCTCAAGCAGACCATGCGCAACGAGGTGACGCGCCACTTGCGCAAGGTCGACAGGACGCTTGCGAGTGCCCAAAACGAGCGCCTCGAACTGATCAATTGGTTGCTGCAACAGGCACGCACCGAGAGTTGGATCTACGACGAAGCAAAGACGCAGGCGGATGACTACCTGAAGCATTCCGGTGACAACCTCGATGGCTTGCGAATCATGCAGGTCGTGCTGCGGGC
>JBNMND010000273.1:0-7897 GCA_051274975.1 Planctomycetota bacterium
CTTCGAAACGCCGCTGACGATGACCGAGAACTTACCGTTCTTGATCGCATCCTTCTCGATGTTGCCGCCGCGCAAACCGACCAGGCAGTAGCGCGCTAGCGTTTCATCGTAGTAGTAGCAAACCCAACCCGGCGTGATCTCGTCGGTCGAGATGTTGTCGACCAGCTTACGGTTTGGGTCGTAGTCGAGTGGCACGCCGTCATACAGCTGCGCCTTGAGTTCGGCTTCGTCCTCGGTGAGGTAGAGGACACGGCCGTTAAAGTTAATGATGCTATCGCGCATGGGATCTCCTTAGGGCTTACGCCCGCTCCAGGATCATAGCGATGCCTTGGCCACCGCCAATGCAAGCCGAAGCACAACCGAGCGCCTTGCCGGTCTCTTCCATCTCGCGAACCAGCGTCAGCAGCAACCGCGTGCCAGTCGCACCGAGCGGGTGACCGAGCGCGACGGCGCCACCGTTGACGTTGCACTTGTTGCGATCGAGGCCGAGTTCCTTCTCGCAGCCGAGGTATTGGGCCGAGAACGCTTCGTTGATTTCGATCAGGTCCAAGTCACCCACCTGGATGCCGGCCTTGGCACACGCCTTCTGGATCGCGGGAACCGGACCGAGGCCCATCAGTTCCGGCTCGACGCCAGCGAGGCCCCATGACTTGATGCGAGCCTTGACGTTGAGGCCATGCTCCTTAGCGTGCTCGGCGGTCGTGACAACCAACATCGCAGCGCCGTCGACAATGCCTGACGCGTTGCCGGCCGTGACCGTGCCTTCCTTACCGAACGCAGCGCGCAACTTGGTCAAGCCTTCGAGCGTCGTCTCCGGCTTGATGTGGTCATCGCTATCGACAACGAACTCCTTGCGTCCCTTGGTGACCGTCATCGGCGCAATCTCGGCGGCGAACTTGCCAGCCTTGACGGCGGCGGCACCGAGTTGGTGACTGCGCAGTGCGTACTCATCTTGCTCTTCACGCGAGATGCCGATCTTCTTGGCAACGTTCTCGGCGGTTTGCGCCATGAAGAATTTGCAGTACGGGTCATAGAGCGCGGCGAACAACAGGTCTTCAATCTTCTGTTCCTGACCGAAGCGGAAGCCTTCGCGCGCGCCGCGAATCACGTGCGGCACTTGGCTCATGTTTTCCATGCCGCCAGCGAGGCACAGCTTCGACTCACCCAGCAACATCGAGTGCGCCGCCGAGATGACCGACTGGATGCCGGAGCCACATAAGCGGTTGACAGTCAGCGCCGGCTTGTCGAATGGTACGCCAGCCTTCAAGGCAACGTGGCGTGCGCCGTAGATTGCATCGCTGCTGCTTTGCGCGGCATTGCCGACGAACGTTTCGTCGACCATCTCGGGCTTCACGCCCGCGCGCTCCAGCGCCGCCTTGGCTGCATGTGCACCAAGATCGATCGCGGAGACATTCTTAAACTTGCCAAAACCAGGCGTTCCCGAGTACTCAGCCATGGCGGTACGCGCGCCGCCGACAATCACCAAATCTGCTTGCATCGGCGGAGCATCGGCCATGGAGAGGACCGACGCAAGGTTTGCACGCCTGAGGTCGGGGAAACCTCCTCTGGCCCCCGGACGTAACCGCCGTAACATGCTGCGATGCGGAATTTCGTTCGTTTGTCCGTTCTGTCGTTGTTCCTGCTGTCAGGCTGCGGCCTCAACTTCTACACCGACGAGCAACTTGAGCCGTTAAGCGTGCAGGCATACGCGGAGGCCACCACCCAGTATCCGGAAGTTACTAGCGGGCGGAACTACGAGATGGTCCAGGAAGTCGCACGCCGCATCGCCGCAGCTGCCGAAGAGGACTTCCCGTGGGAGGCCAAGCTGCTCAAGGCCGACGACGTGCCGAACGCGTTCTGCCTGCCCAACGGGCGCATCGCGATCTACACAGGCATCCTTGACTACACGAAGAACATCGATGGCCTCGCGGCCGTCATGGGCCACGAAGTCGCCCACGCGACGCTGCGCCACGGTGGCCAGCGCATGACGCAAAACCAAATCGGCGGCACACTGATGGCCGTCGCCGACGCGGGCATGGTCATGGCCGAGATGGAAAGCGGCAACAGGGACATGGCAATGGGCATTCTCGGATTGGGCGCGCAGTATGGCGTGATGCTTCCGTACAGCCGCGGCCACGAATCCGAAGCCGACGTCTTGGGCATCCGCTACGCAATCCGCGCTGGATTCAATCCCGACGAAGCCCCTCTCTTGTGGGAGCGCATGGCGACGATGGGCTCGGGCGGACCAGAGTGGATGAGCACCCACCCCGACCCTCTCGAGCGTGCCAAGAAGTTGCGCGAGATGATCCCGCGCATCGTGCAAGAGGAGAGCGGCTGGAGCTCAAAGCCGACCAAGAAGGTCAGCCCCGGCGCGATCGGTCGCTAGCGCAACGCGCCGCCTACTTCGGCGGCTGCCACGGCTTCAAGCCCTTGTGCTCGCGCAGGAACTTCGCATCCATCTTGCGATACCACGCGTGCAGTATGTCACGCAGCTTCGCGACGCGTTCCGGTTGCTGCTGCGCAAGGTCATTGCGTTCGCCGATGTCGTTGCTGAGATCGAACAAGTGCACGCGGCCATCTTCGAGTCGTTCGATCAGCTTCCACTGACCTAGGCGAACGGCGCTGCTCGGGAAGCCACCTTGGTTGCCGTAGTGCGGGTAGTGCCAGAACAGCGGGCGCTCAGCCATCGGCTGCGCATGTAGCGGCGACGCGATGCTAACTCCGTCGATCTCCTGCGTGACCGCTGCGTGGCCGGTCAATTCCAACACCGTCGGCAACAAGTCGACGCTGCTCATCGGCACGTTGCACGTGGTACCAGCCTTGGTCACACCAGGCACGCGCCAGATCCATGGTTCGCGAATGCCGCCTTCGTACATCCAACCTTTGCCGCCACGCAGCGGCAGGTTGCTGGTCGGCGAACCTTCGCTGGTCGACAAACCACCGTTGTCCGACGTGAACACGACGATCGTATTGTCGTCGAGTCCGAGTGCGGTCAGCTTATCGAGCACCTTGCCAACGGCTTGGTCCATCGCCTCCACCATCGCAGCGTAGACTGCGTGGCGCTGCAGCAATCGCACCCGACGCTCCCTGCCGTTGTTGTAGGACTGTTCTTCTGGACCAAACTCCGCGCCACCGTCAGCCAGTGCAGCGATGCGCTTCTTGTACTTCTCGATCAGATCCTTGCGACCGATCAACGGCGTGTGCACCGAGTAAAACGACAGATAGGTTAGGAAGGAGCCGTCCTTGTTCTTGTCGATGAAATCACATGCTTCCTGCGCCAGGCGATCGGGCAGGTGTTCACCATCGGGCCCATCCGTCAGTCGTGGATTGCCATAGGGCGAGAAGTACTTCTTGCCGCCGTAAGGACCACCGCGATGGAAGCCGCCGGCATTGACATCGAAGCCCTGATTGCGCGGCCAGTATTCCGCGGTCGGGCCGAGGTGCCACTTGCCGGCGAAGAAAGTCGCATAGCCGCGATCACCAAGTTCCTCAGCGATGGTGCGTTCCTCGATCTCCATGCGGTTGCTGGCGAGCGCCGGCTTGAACTTGGCGGCCCGCCTACCCATGAAGTAGTTGGTGGCATCGGCGCGCGACGGGTAGCGACCGGTCATCAACGAATAGCGCGTCGGCGAACACACCGGGCATGCCGCGTAGCCATCCGTGAACCGCAACCCGGAGCGCGACAGACGGTCAATGTTGGGCGTGTCGTAGAGGCAGTTCGGGTTGTTGGCACCGATGTCCATGAAGCCGAGGTCGTCAGCCACGATCACGACGACGTTTGGCGCGTCGCCTCGCGGCTTCACCTTCGTACGCGGGACCGGACCAACTTCGAATCGAGTGCTGTTGCGACGCCAGCCAATGCGATGAGTCAGGACTTCAATGCGCTGGCCCTCACCAACCGGGAACGGCTTGCTGTAGGAACTCCACGCTGCGCCCTTTTTGGCCGGCAACACGCGGTAGCCGATCGATGCGCCGGACTCAGCACAAGACAACGTCACCACGCTGGCGATCGCTCCGATCGCCTGGTGCATCTCGGCCCTCGGCGTCGTCGGCTGCTTGCCTTGCGGCGGCCAGATGTGTTCGCGCACCAACTTCGATTCCGGCAGAACGAAGCCAAGGTCCTTAGTGTCCTTCATCCAGGCGCCCAAAGTCTCACGCATCTTGGCGATGCGGTTCTTGTGGCTGTCCGAGTCGATCAGGTTCGCGGTTTCCCACGGATCCGATTCCGAGTCATAGAACTCCTCCACCGGCCTCGTCGTCGCCGCCATCTGCCACTGCGAGGCAGGCAGGTCCGTGCGACCACGCAAGTCATACAGGTCTTGCGTCATCGGAATGCGTTCGCGGTATGCATTCGGAATCAGGTAGGGCAAGTCCGTCACGTAGTTGCGCACGTAGCGGTAGCGCCCATCGCTGACACTGCGCTGGCGATCGTAGACGGCGTCAAAGCGATCGGAGTGGCTGTAGGCGTAGCCCGGCCCATTGCGACGATGCTTGCCCAAAAACGGCACACCATCAAGTCGCACGTCCGACTTGATGCCACACAGTGAGAGCACCGTTGCACCAAAGTCGACGAACTGCACCACGCGCTTTTCGGTCTCGCCGGCACGACGCTGATCGGGGAAGCGCACCATCAACGGCACGCGCGTGCCGGTGTCGTAGCACGAGCGTTTGCCGCGCGGCAAACCGACGCCGTGGTCGCTGTAATACATCACGATCGTCGACTCGAGCAGTCCAGCCTTCTTGAGTTCGGCGAGCTTCTGGCCCACCCAACGATCCATCGCCGCAATGTTGTCGTAGGTGCGCGCCATCGCTTTGCGCACGTTCGCCGTGTCGGGATAGATGGGCGGGATCGGCGCGTCTGCTTCAGAAAGCACACTCGGGCTGGGCTTTCTGTTCGGGAACGTGCCGCTCTCGTGAGTACCGCCATAGTTGAACACCGCAAAGAACGGTTGGCCGACGCCGCGATTGCGCCAGTGCGCCTTCCCGCTTGAAGCATCCCAGACAGTCGCCGGCTCCTTGAACTGGTAGTCCTTCTTGCTCGCGTTGCTGCAGTAGTAACCCTGCTGCCTCAGCAACTCGGGGAAGCACCGAACAAACGCCGGCGGCAAGCCTTGGTAGCCCGGGATATCCTTGTAGGCACCAGGGTCCTTCGCGATCGCCGACTTGCTCGGCGCATTGTTGCGCATCTGCATCGTGCCGATACGGGTCGCATACATGCCGGTAATCAACGAAGAACGCGCCGGCGCGCACACCGGCGACGTCGCGAACGCATTTGCATAGCGGATGCCTTCCCGGGCCAGACGGTCGCAGTTCGGCGTCGGCACCGTGGTGTCGCCATAGCAACCGAGCCACGGACTCATGTCTTCGGCGACCAACCAGACGATATTCGGCCGGGCCTTATCTTGCGCCGAGGCAAAACTCGCAGAGACAAGCACGAGCAACATCAGTCGTAGCGTGAGCATGATTGGTGACTAGGTTATCGTGTTCGCCTCGCTATGACGACGAAGCCCACCAGAACCGACCGCCGAGAGCGCGCCCAAAAGTCCCTGACGCTGGTCTGGATCGGCGCCACGGTATTGACCGTCGCTGGAGTTTTCGCGCTAACGATGCTGATCGGCCCATCGCCACCGAAGAAGATCACGCTGGCCAGCGGCTCGGTCGGCGGCGCCTACCATGCGTTCGCCGAACGGTATCGAGAGGCACTCGCCAAGCAGGGCATCAAAGTTGACGTCATTGACACGAATGGCTCGCAGGAAAACCTCGAACTGCTCACCAGCAAGCAGGCGGACGTTGCCTTTGTGCAAAGTGGCACGAGCGATCTGGTTGAAGACCCCGACGCACTGCGCGGCATCGCCAGCCTCTACTACGAGCCGCTATGGATCTTCCAGAAGGACTTCACCCAAGTCGCGCAACTCGGCGACTTGGTCGGCAAGCGCCTCGCCATCGGCAGCGTCGGCAGTGGCACCCACGCAGTGGTCACGAAACTGCTCGAACGGAACGGCGTCACGAAGGACAACACGACCTTGCAAACGCTCGGCATGGCGGCAGCGCGCGACGCGCTACTGAAGGGCGAGACCGACTACGCATTCTTCATCGCATCGCCCAAGGCCAAGATCGTTGACGAACTGATGCGTTCGCCGGACACCCACCTCGTCGGCATCAAGCGGCACAAGGCATACGTGCGCAACGTGCTGTTCGTGACCGACGTCGAGATTGCCGAAGGCACGTTCGATCTCCGACACAACGTGCCGCGGCAAGATCTCGTGGTGCTGTCGACGCTGGCAACCCTGGTCTGCCAGAAAGACCTGCATCCAGCAATTGTCGAACTGCTAGCAAGCACAGCGCGCGAACTGCATTCGGAGCCAGGATTACTCGAGCGCGGTGGCCAGTTCCCTACGCCAGACAACCTGGAGTTTGCGATTCACGAAGCGGCCAGCGACTACTTCACGTCGGGCCCTTCCTTCCTGGCCCGTCAGCTGCCGTTCTGGCTCGCCAACCTGCTGAAGAAGCTGCTCGTGCTCGCGATCCCGCTGCTGACCTTGTTGTTGCCGCTGATGAAGATTGCGCCGATCATGTATCGCACCGTGATGCGCAAGCGCATCCATCGCCACTACAGAGCGCTCGACCAAATCGAGCAAAGCATCGACCAGGCAACGACTGCCGAGCAGTTTGCATTGTGTAAACTAGACGTCGAACAGCTCACCCGTTTGGTGGAAGAGGGCATCGAAGTACCGACTACGTTCCGTAACGAAGAATACGATTTACGCCTGCACATCGCGCACGTGGGAACGCAATTGCAGCAACGCCAAGTGGCGGCTGCAGCCCGAGCCCCATCGTCAGAGTAGCTAGGGCTACCGCAGGCACGCAGCTACGGCCACGTGTTGACCTCGGTGGCAGCCGCTGCCTGCACGTTCTCGACCACGGCCAACCAGGCGATCCATTCGCTGGGGTGCACTAGCAACCATTGCAACACACGACCTGATGCCGCTGATTCCTGCTGCGAGCACCGCGCGGCTGCAATAGAAACTAGAGGCATGACCCCCCGCCTCATCGTGCGCACAATGCTTGCCATGCTCGCGGCAGCCGCAACCTTGCTTGCCCAAGCGCCGCCGAACGTGCTGGTGATCGTCGCCGACGACATGGGCTACGGTGACCTTGGTTGCTACGGCAGCAAGCAGATCGCCACGCCCAACCTCGACGCGCTGGCGGCAACTGGCGTTCGTTGCACCGATGGCTACGTCAGCGCCAGTGTCTGCGCACCATCACGTGCGGGCCTGTTGACGGGTCGTTACCAGAATCGCTTCGGGTTCGAACACAACCTGATCAGTGACACGTCGGTCTACAGCGAAGGCTCACTATCGATTCCTCAAGACGAACAGACCATTGCGGATCGACTAAGCCTGCTTGGTTATGCTACGGCCTGTATCGGCAAGTGGCATGTCGGCGAGCACCTCGATTGGCAGCTGCCGAACCAGCGCGGCTTCGACTACTTCTTCGGCATGCGCAACGGCAGCCACGGATACTTCCCGAAGCCGGGCAAGCACCGCCTGTATCGCAACGACGCCTTGGTCCAGACGATCGACGAGCCCTACCTCACGGACTGGTTCACATCCGAGTCAATCGCATTCATCGAGCGCCACGAGGCTAAGCAAAACGACGAGCCGTGGTTTGTCTACCTGAGCTACAACACGCCGCACGCGCCGATGCAGTGCAAGCAACAGGACTACGATGCGGCGGGGGACTATGTATCTGGCTTCGCGCACGGTCTACCCCGACGCCTTCGGTCGGTTCTTTGTTGGTGACCTGGCACCGGGCAGCTACGAGGTAACGTGCAATGAGAGCACTGAAGTCATTGAGATACTGAAGGGCAATAACCCCGCACCGCTCGATCTGCGCT